>DATJIA010000001.1:0-4894 GCA_035493675.1 Kofleriaceae bacterium
CCGTTGTTGTTGTCGACCTCGATCCACTCGTACTGCGGCTCGTCGCTCTTGGTGTCCGCCATCGCGACCAACGGGCCGGAGGAATCGGCGCCGTGCGACGGCAACACGATCAGCGAAGGCTCGAGCGTCGCGACCTGCGCGCGCAACGACGTGTCGATCTGCGCGCGCGCTTGATCGGTCAACGCCGGCACCTCGTCGTTCACCGTCGGCACCGACACCACGCCGCGCGCGTCGATCTGGAAGTGGCCGCGCACCAGCGCGTCGCTGGGCCCCGACGCCAGCGGCGACGGCGCGACCGACAAGCCCATCGACCCGCGCGGATCGTGGAACAAGTTGCCGTAGTGGTAGTACGGGCGATCGCTCTCGACGCGACGCAGCTCCTCGAGCCGCCCCGCGAGATCCGCCGCCAGCGCGCGCGCGGTCGTCTCGGCCTCGGCGCGCGCCCGCGCGCGCACCGCCGCCTGCTCGCTGCGCACGCCGGCCCATCCCGATCCGAACCACGAGAGCAAGAGCGCGATCAGCACCGCCGCGGTCAACACGCCTGCGAAGAGCGTCCGCACGTCAGCCGCCGTCGCCCCAGGCGTAGCCCGCGCCCTTCACGCTCACGATGATCTTCGGGTGCGCGGGATCCTTCTCGACCTTCTTGCGCAGGACCGCGATCGCCATGTCGACCGCGCGCGTCTGCAGATCGCCGCGCTGGCCCCACACGTGCTCGAGGATCTCGGCGCGCGTCACCGCGCGGCCCGCGTGCTTGTGCAACCAGCGCAGCATGCCCGCCTCGCGCGGCGTGAGCGGCGTCTTGTCGGCGCCGCGCTGCACGAACAGCATCGCGAGATCCATCACGACGCCGTCGACGTCGATCCGCTCCACGCTCTCGGACGGCGCGCGCCGCCCGAGCGCCCGCACGCGCGCGAGCAATTCGCGCGCGCCGAAAGGCTTCGTCACGTAGTCGTCGGCGCCCTCGCCGAGCCCGCGCACCTTGTCGTCTTCGGAGCCGCGCGCGGTGAGCATCAGGATCGGCATGCCCGGTCGGGCGGCGCGCAGGCGGCGGCACACCTCGATGCCGTCGAGCCGCGGCAACATGAGATCGAGCAAGACGAGATCGAACGGCTCGGCGAGCCCGCGGGTCGCCGCGCTCGCGCCGTCGGCGCACGCCTCCACCGAGTGACCGTCGCCGCGTAAGAGATCGAGCAAACCTTCGCGAAGGCCGGGCTCGTCTTCCACCACCAGGATGCGCACGTGTCGATGATGACACGCGCTCCCGCACGCGACGTAAGGGCCGTGTAAAGGCGAGTCCCATTTTGCCCCAACCCCGTGTTAGCGTGCCCGGAATGCGCAAAACCGCTCTGATCTCGTCCGTGCTCCTCGCCCTCGGTCTCTCCGCTTGCAGCGGCAAGTCGCTGTCGAAGGACGAGTGCGAGAAGCTGATCGATCACATGACCGACGTGGCCGTGAAGGGCCAGGGTGCCGGCCTCTCCGAGGACATGCTGAAGTCCGCGAAGGAGATGGCGAAGTCGCAGATGAAGGGCATGATCGACGAGTGCGTCAAGGAAGGCACGCGCTCGGAGTACGACTGCGCGATGGCGGCGAACACCGTCGACGAGATGGAGAAGTGCACGAAGTAGCTCTCGCGTTCGCGCGAGCGTGACGACATTCGAGCGGGGTTCCGCGGGGAGATCGGAGGGCCTCCCCAGGGCGGAGCTATGGGCTCATTTCACCGGCCACTCGTCCATGCCGCCGGTCGACTCGAGCTTCCACAGATCATCGATCTTGGTGCCGTCGGTCGAGCCGACGCGATCGACGAGCGCGTCGACGGTCTTCGCGCCGTCGGGCGGGTTGAGCATGTCGACCTTGAAGTGACACCAGTGGGCCGGGTCGCACATGAAGTGGCGACCCGACATGCTCATGCGATCGATCGTCGACTCGAACGGCGTGCCGGCCTTCACCTTCATGACCTTCCCGTCCTTGTCGTGGTACCGGAACATGAAGTCGTAGAGCGCGGTCGGCTTGTCGGCGAAGTTGTAGACGTCGACGTCGACCGAGTCCTTGCCGCTGATCGTGCCTTCGACCGCGACGGGCGCGCCGGTCGGCGGCTTCGCGGGGGCAGGCTTGTCGGAGGAGCCGCCCTTACCGCAGGCGGCGACGAATAGGATCGAGAGGAGCGCGCGCTTCATGCGCACGCGCATATCACGATCACCACGGCGCCGGTTTGTAATCCTTGAGGAAGAGGCCCCACACGTGGTGGCCGGTGACGACGCCGTCGAGGAACGGATCGACGATGCGCGCCGCGCCGTCGACGATGTCGAGCGGCGGGTGGAAGCCGTGCACGCGCTGCTTGCGCTCGGCGTGATGCGCCGGATCCTCGTCGGTGACCCAGCCGGTGTCGACGGCGTTCATGTGGATGCCGTCCTTGATGTAATCGGCGGCCGACGTGCGCGTCATCATGTTGAGCGCCGCCTTCGCCATGTTCGTGTGCGGGTGCTTGTCGGTCTTCCACCGGCGATAGAACTGCCCTTCCATCGCGGAGACGTTCACGACGTGCGCGTCGCGGGTCGGGATGCGCGCGAGCAGCGGCTTGAGCCGGGCGTTGAGCACGAACGGCGCGACCGCGTTGACCAGGTGCACCTCGAGCAGCTCGGCGGTCGGCACGTCGGCGAGCGCCATCCGCCACGAGTTCTGCATGCGCAGATCGACCTGTTGCAGATCGGCGTCGAGGCGGCCTTCGGGGAAGAGGTGATTGCCGCGCTCGAGATCCTCGGCGAGGAGCGGCACCTGCGAGAGCACGGCCGACTGCCACAGCCCGCCGTGCTTGGTCGCGAGCGCGTTCGCGGGCGCGGCGGGCAGCGCCTTTCCGCGGAGCGACTCCCACTGCGCGAGCGCGGGGCTCCTGAACGACTCGACTTCGAGCTCCCGCGCGATCACGTGATCGTACCAACCGGACGGACGGCGCACGGTCTGGCACGCGTTGTTGATCAAGACGTCGAGGCGCGGCAGCGTGTCGACCAAGTGCGCGCACAGCGCTTCGACCGAGGGCGTGTGGCGCAGATCGATCCCATAGACGTGGAGCTTGTCGATCCACGCCGCGCTGTCAGCTTCTTCGGCGAAGCGTCGCGCCGCGTCGCGCGGGAAGCGCGTGAGCACGATCGTCTCGGCGCCGCAGCGCAGGAGCTTGAGCGCCGCGTGATAGCCGATCTTCACGCGCGCGCCGGTGACCAGCGCGTAGCGCCCGCGCAGATCCGCCATCTGGTTGCGCTTGGTCCAGTTGAGCTCCGCGCACGACGCGCACATCTGATCGTAGAAGTGGTGCAGCTCGTGGAACGACGCCTTGCAGACGTAGCAGGTGCGCGGATCGACGACGCGACGGGGAGCCTCCTCGTGCTCGGCCTCGGCCTCGCCCCAGCCGCCGTCGTCGGCTTCGTCCTCGGGCTTGGGCATCGGCAGCGGCGCGCGGAACACGGTCTGCTTGCGCAGGACGCGGATGCCGGTCTGCTCGAGCGTCGCGCGATCCTGCTTCCGCCTCTCCTCGACGCGCGCGCGCGCGAGCGCCTTGCCGAGCGCCTTGCGCGAGTAGCGATCCGGGCGCGAGACCTGGCCGGCCGCGGTCACGAGCCGCTTGCGCAGCTCGTCGCCGAGCTGCGCGAGGGCGCGGTGATCGCCCGCGATCTCCTCGAGCAGCGCGGCGGCCGCCGCGGCGCGCGCAGACAGGTCCTCGTCATCGGCCATCGCGCCGCACGTCTACCATATGATGCGCGCGATGCGCATCGTCCTCGTCGCCGCCGCGCTCGCCGCCTGCTCTTCCGCGCCCGCGCGCCCGCACAACCCACCGCCGCAGGGCCCGAAACCCACCGAGTACCACGCGACCGTGCGCTGGACGTCCGACGGCGTCCCGCACGTCACCGCCGATGACTGGGGCTCGCTCGGCTACGGCCAGGGCTGGGCGCTCGCGTCGCTACATCTATGTGAGGTCGAGGATCAGGTCGTGCGCGTGCGCAGCGAGCGCGCCCAGTACTTCGGCCCGGGCGACGGCGGCGCGAACCTCGACAGCGACTTCTTCCACCTGCACATGGGGTACGTCGCGCGCGCGAAGGACGCGATGAAGGGCGCGTCGCCGGAGGCGCAGGCGCTCGCGCACGGGTTCGTCGTCGGGTTCGATCAGTGGCTCGCGAAGAATGCGGACAAGGTGCCGGCGGCGTGTCGCGGGAAAGCGTGGGTGCGCGCGGTCACCGACGAAGATCTCGGCGCGCTCGCGCTCGCGGTCGCGACCACCGCGTCGTCGCGCGCGTTCGAGCCGCTGATCGCGAACGCGGCGCCGCGCGGCGCCGAGAAGCACGCGTCGCGATCGCTGCCGGATATGCAGGTGCTCGCGTCGAACGCGTGGGCGATCGGCGGCGATCGGACGAGCTCCGGCGGCGGGCTCTTGCTCGCGAACCCGCACTTCCCGTGGGAAGGCGATCTCTGCTTCTACGAGTCGCAGCTGACGATCCCCGGGAAGCTCGATGTCTACGGCGCGTCGCTGGTCGGCACGCCGGCGATCGACATCGGCTTCAACGCGCGGCTCGCGTGGACGCACACCTTCTCGTCGTCGACGCACGTCGTGATCTATCGCGTCCCGCTCGAGAAGGGGAACCCGATGCGGCTCGCGATCGGCGAGAACCACGAGCCGATCGTCGGCGCGCAGTACACGGTCAAGTCGTTGCGCGCCGACGGCACGCTCGAAGACGTCACGCGCACGCTCTACCGCACGCGCTTCGGGCCGATGATCGACAGCGACACGCTGCCGTGGGATCCGTCGCAGGGCTTCGCGTTCACGCTCGCCGACGTCGCGATCGAGGACACGACCGCGCTCGACATGTACCTCGCGTTCGCGCGCGCGCGTTCGGTGGCGGACGTGGAT
>DATJIA010000002.1:0-9897 GCA_035493675.1 Kofleriaceae bacterium
GAGGTCTGCGGCCCGATCCTCGAGCAGCTCTCGGGGCTCGTGGCGGGCAAAGACTTCTTCCTCGGCTATTCGCCCGAGCGCATCAACCCGGGCGACAAGGAGCACACGTTCGAGAAGATCGTGAAGGTCGTCGCCGGCGACACGCCGGAGAGCTCGGAGCGCGTCGCGCGCGCGTACGCGTCGGTCGTGACCGCGGGCGTCCACCGCGCGCAGTCGATCAAGGTCGCCGAGGCCGCGAAGGTCATCGAGAACACGCAGCGCGATCTCAACATCGCGCTCATGAACGAGCTCGCGCTGATCTTCGATCGCATGGGCATCCGCACGCAGGACGTGCTCGACGCCGCCGGCACCAAGTGGAACTTCCTCCGCTTCACGCCCGGCCTGGTCGGCGGTCACTGCATCGGCGTCGATCCGTACTACCTGACGACCAAGGCGCAGGAGCTCGGCTACCTGCCCGAGGTGATCCTCGCCGGCCGCCGCATCAACAACAACGTCGGTCCGTTCATCGCGCAGAAGTGCGTGAAGATGCTCTCGACCGACGAGACGCCGCTCAAGAAGGCGAAGGTCGGCATCCTAGGCCTGACGTTCAAGGAGAACGTCCCCGATCTCCGCAACTCGAAGATCCCCGACATCGTCGCGGAGCTGAAGCAGTACGGGATCGAGCCGATCATCCACGACCCGCAGGGCGATCCGCACGAGGCGTTCGAGGAGTACAAGATCCAGCTGTCGAAGCTCGACGACTTCGCGAACCTCGACATCCTGATCCTCGCGGTCGCGCACCACGAGTACCTCGCCAACCCGAAGGACCTGTTCGCGCGCGTGAAGCCGAACGGCATCGTGATCGACGTGAAGAGCGCGCTGTCCCCCGCTTCGGTCCCATCCGGGCTACGCTACTGGAGCCTGTGAATCGCTACGATCAACTGTGTGACCAGCTCGTCAACCAGCCGCGCCGCTGGCTGGTGACGGGCGTCGGTGGCTTCATCGGATCCGCGCTGCTCGAACGCCTGCTCGATCTCGGGCAGTCGGTCGTCGGCGTCGACAACTTCATCACCGGGTACAAGAAGAACATCGAGGACGTCCTCGCGATCAACCCGGACTCGCGCCTGCAGTTCAAGATGATCGAGGGCGACCTCCGCGATCCCGAGGTCGCGAAGGCCGCGTGCACCGACGTCGACTACGTGCTGCACCAAGCGGCGCTCGGCTCGGTGCCGCGATCGATCAAGGATCCGATCGCCTCGCACCAGCACAACGTCGACGCGTTCCTGAACGTGCTGGTCGCGGCGCGCGACGCGCAGGTGAAGCGCACGGTGTACGCGTCGTCGTCGTCGGTCTACGGCGATCACGTCGGGCTGCCCAAGGTCGAGGATCAGATCGGCAAGCCGCTGTCGCCGTACGCGGTCACCAAGCGCACCGACGAGATCTACGCGAAGGTCTTCCAAGACGTCTACGCGATGGAGATCGTCGGCCTCCGCTACTTCAACGTCTTCGGCCGCCGGCAGGATCCGCACGGCGCGTACGCCGCGGTGATCCCGCGCTGGATCGACGCGCTGATCGGCGGCAAGCAGGCGGTGATCTTCGGCGACGGCACGGTGTCGCGCGACTTCTGCTACGTCGACAACGTCGTCCAGGCGAACCTGCTCGCGGCCGCCGCCGGCGACGCCTCGGTGACCGGCACGGTCTACAACGTCGGCTGCAACGGCAAGACCTCGCTCAAGCAGCTGTTCGCGCTGATCCGCGACTCGCTCGCGCGCGACTTCCCCGCCGCCGAGCACGCCGAGGCCACGCACGAGGCGCCCCGCCCCGGCGACATCCAGCACTCGCAGGCCTCGATCGATCGGATCGTCGCCGCGTTGGGCTACGCGCCCACGCACCAGGTCGCCGACGGCATGGCCGAGACGGTGCGCTGGTTCGTGGACCGCCACGTCAAGCGCTGAGCTCCCCGACCCGAGCGCGGGGCCTCGGCGCGCGCGCCGACGTTCGCGCGATCACGCACCGCCGCGCCGTTGCGTTTTTTCGGATCCTTTTTGGTTCCGATCCGCCGCGCGCCGATCCGAAAACCGAAAAATCTGAAAAGGCGGCGGCAGAACAGTTCGTGATCGCACGAACGCGGGCGCCCGCGCCGATGTCGGCGCTCGGGAGAACCCGAATTCGTCTCGCAGACGCACTTACCTCGGTTTGCCAGCGTGTTCCCTGGCGACCTTCCGGCTTTTTTGTATCATTGCCCCTATCGTGACGAAGCGGCGGCGGTCGACGTGGAACCAGCGGCGCAAGGGGCAGCTCGAGATCGATCTGCGCCCGCGCACCAAGCGGGGCGCGCTCGCGAAGAAGCCCGGTCGCAAGCCCACCGGCAAGCGCATGGATCCGCGCCATCGCACCCGCGCCGCGATCGACCCGAAGCATCCGGTGCACGTCGTGCTCCGCGTCACCCGCGAGGTCTCGAACCTGCGCACGCGCCACGCCTACCGCGCGATCCGCCGCGCGATCGATCGATGTCGCGCGCGCGCCGACTTCCGCGTCGTCCACGCATCGATCCAGTCGAATCACCTGCACCTGCTCGTCGAAGCCGACGACAAACAGGCGCTCAGCCGCGGCATGCAGGGCTTCGCGGTCAGCGCCGCCAAGCGCCTCAACCGCGAGCTACATCGAAAGCGCGGCGACGTCTTCGCGTTCCGCTATCACGCGACCGCGATCACGAGCCCCACGCAGGCGCGCAACGCGATCAGCTACATCGTCAACAACTGGCGCCACCATCGCTGCGATCGCTACGACACGCGTCGCTTCGATCCGTACTCGTCCGCGCACGCGATCGGCGACTGGCGCATCGAGCGGCACCCGGATCAGCTGCCGGTCGTGCGCGCGACGACCTGGCTGCTCACCACCGGATACAAGCTCGCGGCACGGATCCGCCCCGACGAGGTCCCCGGACCCGATCCGACGCCGTGACGATCACTTCCGGAACTGCGCGTGGCACGGCTGGCAGCGGGCGATCGCGGCGCCGAAGGCCTCGCTCGTCGCGGGGACGTCGTTCTTGCGCGCGGCCGTGACGAGCCGCTCGAGATCGGTGTGGAACGCTTCGTCGAGCGCGCGGAAGTCCGCCGCGTGATCGGCGTTGCGCGCGAGGACGTACGTGCCCGATTCGATCGCGGCCTCGGTCGCCTGGCGCGCCTGGTCGACCGCTTCGAACGCTGCCGGGACGCCGCGCACGTCGCCGTACGCGATACCGGTCAACGTCGCCTGCATCGCCGCGTGCAACGTTTGCATCTCGTGCTGCACGGCGTTGATCGCGATCGCGGCGTCGGTCGTCGCAGCGGCCGGCGCGGCCGCCTGCGGCGGGCAATCGCGCGAGCACGCACACGCGCACGCCGCCAACGCGGCGAGGAGGAAGCGCGTGGGCATCGCGATCATCGTGGCGTCGCGACCGACGCCCTGCACGGTGGCAGATCGTCGCGGGTCACGCGCGCTCGAGGCGCGCGGGCACGTACTTGTGCCACGGCGTCCCGACGAACGGATCGCGATCGGCCGACGCGGTGAGCTCGTTCGGTGCGACGCCGACGACGCCGCCTTCGTAGCGGAGGCCGAGGCCGTTGGGCAGCGCGACGTGGCCGCGTTGCATCGTGTCGCTGATCTCGATCGGCACGATCGCGGCGCCGCGCGCGGTGACGATGCGCAGCGTCTCGCCGGTCGCGACGCCGAGCGCGGCCGCGTCGTCGGGGTTCACGCGCAGCGCGCCGGCGGCGTCCTTCTTGCGCCACTCGGGATCGCGCATGATCGTGTTGGCGGTGAACGAGCGCCGCTCGCCGGCGGTGAGCACGAACGGGAACGCCGGATCTCGCTCGGGCGCCGCAGGCAGCCGCGCGAGCTCCTCGAGCAGATCGGGCAGCGCGAGGTGCAGCTTTCCATCGGGCGTCTTCGCGCGCCGCGCGACGTCGGCCCATTCGTCGACGGCGAAGATCACGCCGGACTCCGACGCGAGGATCTTCTCGAACAGCGCGCACGCGACCTCGATCGGCGAGCCGCGGAAGCCCGCGCGCGCGAGCGACGGCGCGTGCTCGAGCGCGGCCTTCGCGGCGAGCCCGAACACGACCGCGCCTTCGCGCAGCTCGTCGGGCAGCGCGAGGGTGCGGTACAAGACGACCGGCGCGAGCCCCGACAAGCGCGGATCGGGCAGCACGCGCGCGAGGAACGCCTGCGCGTACGCGGCCAGGCCGCGCGACGCGGCGTCGCGCAGCGGCGCGTAGTCCGCCTCGGAGACCGCGCCGAGCGCTTCGCACAAGCGCGCGTGGATCTCCGCTTCCGGCAGCGTGCCCGGCGCGGGATCGATCAAACGTCGCCGCAGGTGGAAGTAATTCTCGGGGAAGTCGAAGTTGAAGAACGTCGCCTCCGCCTTCTCGAACTGCGTCGACGCCGGCAAGACGTAGTGCGCGAGCCGCGCGGTCTCGCTCATCGCGACGTCGATCACGACCAGCGTGTCGAGCGACGCGAGCGCCTCGCGCATGCGCTGCGAGTCGGCGAGCGAGTGCGCCGGGTTCGCGGCCTCGACGATCATCCCGCGATAGCGCTTGGGATGATCGGTGAGGATCTCCTCCGCGATCACGTTGCACGGCACCAGCCCGCCGACGAGCCGCGCGCCCGCGACCGGCGAGCTCCGCTTGGCGTCGCCGGCCGTGAGATCGACGAGCGTCGCCGGGATGTAGTGCGTGCCCGGCTTGCCGAAGCTGCCGGTGAGCAGGATCAGGATGCGGTGCAGGTAGCTCACCAACGTCGAGTGGTGATTCATCTGCACGCCGAGATCTTCGAAGCTCGCGAACGCCTTCGCGTTGCCGATCGCGCGGGCGGCGCGACGCACCAGCGCGGGATCACAACCGCTCTTCTCGATCGCGAGATCGAGATCGAAGCGCTCGAGCGCCTCGATCACCGTCGCGAGCTCGCCGCCGGCGACGCGCGCGCCGACGAACGCGTGATCGTAGAGCTCCTCGTCGATCAGGATGCGCAGGATCGCGACGAGCAGCCAGGCGTCCGTCCCCGGGCGCACCGCGAGGTGGATGTCCGCCATCTCCGCGGTCTCGGTGCGGCGCGGATCGACGACGATCAGGGTGCGCGCCGGATCCGCGGCGATCTCCTTGAGCGTCACCCGCGCGCGCGGGATCGAATGCGAGAACCACGGGTTCTTGCCCAGGAACATGCAGACGTCCGCGTGCTCGAAGTCCGCGCGCGTCGCCGAGCCCATCATGCGCGCCGCGACCCAGAACTCGCCGGTCTTCTCCTGCGCGAGCGCGCTCGACCGATAGCGCGAGCCGAGCACGCGCCGCGTCGCGGACGAGTACGCGCCCGGCAGGTGGTTCCCCTGCCCGCCGCCGCCGTAATAGAAGATCGATTCGCCGGGCAGCGCCTTCAGGCGCGCGGCGACCTCGCGGATCGCGGTGTCCCAGTCGATCTCCTCGAACGTGCCGTCGGCGCGGCGCCGGAGCGGTGACGTGATCCGATCCGTCGCGTGCTGGTAGTGATCGAGGCGGTGCGGCTTCTCGCACGCGTACCCGCGCGACGACGGGTGCGCCTTGTCGCCGCGGATCTTCACCAGGTGCCCGTCCACGACCTGCACCTCGAGCCCGCAGTTGCACTCGCACAGGATGCACGCGGTCTTCTTCCACTCGGCCATGCCGAAGAGTCTCGACAAAGTAGTTTCTTCATGCAACTACATTTGTGCAGGCTCGACCTGCAGGAATGCGGCACCGCTTCGCCCACGACAACTGCGCCGTCGCCCGCACCCTCGAGGTGATCGGCGACTGGTGGACCCTGCTCGTGATCCGCGAGGCGATGCTCGGCTCGCGCCGCTTCGCCGACTTCGCGCGCGAGCTGCCGATCGCGCGCAACATCCTCACGCGCCGGCTCGCGCACCTCGTGAAGAAGGGCGTGCTCGTGCGCGTCGACAAGGGCGTGCACGGCCGTCGCTACGAGTACGAGCTCACGCCGATGGGCAAGGATCTCGCCACGCTCATGACCGTGATCCGGCAGTGGGGCGATCGCTGGATCTTCGGCCCCGATCGCGAGCCGCTGCTCGTCCTCGACACGCGCACCGGCCGCCCGATCCCGCGCGTGCGCATCATGGGTGAAGACGGCGCGCCCCTGCCGGGCGCCGCGATGCAGGTGATTCCCGGACCCGGCGCGTCGAAGCGCACCATCGCGCGCTACCGGCGCGCGAAGCGGTGATACGCTCGCGTTCGGTGCAACTTCGGAGCATCGTCGCGATCAGTCTGTGCGCGGCCGCATGCGGCGGTGGCAACGCCGGCCCGCCCGACGCGTCGTCGCCCGACGCCTACAAGGCGCCGCCGTTCACGGCCGGCGTCTCGACGCTCGCCGGCGCGCCCGACTACGGCTTCGTCGACGGCGATCGCGACACCGCGCGCTTCTGGAACCCGGTCAACGTGATCGTCGGTCCCGACGACAAGATCTACGTCGCCGACTTCGACAACGGCGCGATCCGCCGCAGCGACAAGGACGGCAACGTCGAGACGGTCTACAAGGACTCGAAGTTCATGCGCCCGTTCGGGCTCGTGTTCGACGCCAGCGGCGCGCTCTACGTCTCGACCGACAACGACGACACCGGCGCGCACACGCTCTTGTCGGGCACGATCTGGAAGATCGACACCACCGCGAAGACCGCCGAGGTCGTCGTGCGCGGCATCGGTCGCGCGCGCGGCCTCGCGATGCTGCCCGACGGGAAGATCGTGATGACCGACTTCCTGCACCAGACGATCCGCACGCTCGATCCGACGACCAAGGCGATCACGATCATCGCCGGCGCCGAGGACGTGCCGGGGTTCGCGGATGCGACCGGCGCCGACGCGCGCTTCGACGCGCCGTACGGCGTGGTCGTCGTGAGCGGTCCGTCGCTGGTCGTCGCCGATTGGGGCAATCAGCGCCTGCGCGCGGTCGCGCTCGACGGCACGACGTCGACGATCGCCGGCGACGGCACCGCGGCGTGGCTCGACGGCGCCGCGCTGTCGGCGCGCTTCGATCACCCGCAGGGCCTCGCGGTCGCCGCCGACGGCACGATCTACGTGAGCGACATGGACACCTTCCGCGTGCGACGGCTCGCGAACGGCATGGTCGACACGATCGCGGGCAACGGCACCGGCGGCTACATGGACGCCGACGACCGCCTCGCCGCCGAGCTCTACGGCCTCGAGGGTCTCGGCCTGTCCGCGGACGGCAAGAAGCTGTACGTCGCCGACGGCGATCGCGGTGAGGACATCGAGCCTTACCACCGCGTGCGCGTGGTCACGATCACGCCCTGATCGGGCGCGCTTCCTTGATACAGTCGCGCCATGCGCAGCCTCGGCCCGTTCGTCGCGCTCGCCCTCCTCGGCGCGGCGTGCGGTCACAAAGATCAACCGCAGGTGCAGATCGACGCCGCGCCCGCGCCGTTCTGCTCGCCGAAGAGCGGCACCAACCTCAAGCTCGTGAAGGTCGCGAGCGGGCTGGTCGAGCCGATCTTCGTGACCGCGCCCGACGGCGATCCGCGCCTCTTCATCGTCGAGCGCCCCGGCCGCATCCGGCTGATCGGCGCCGACGGCTTCATGCGCGACACGCCGTACCTCGACATCTCGGACGGCATCACCGAGAGCGGCGAAGGCGGCTTGCTCGGCCTCGCGTTCCACTCGGACTTCATGAAGACGGGCAAGTTCTACGTCTTCTACACGCGCAAGTCCGACGGCTTCGAGGTGATCGACGAGTACACGGTCGATCCCACCGCGGAGGTCGCGCACGCGCAGCCGCGCAACCTGATCGTGCAGACCGATCCGGCGAACAACCACAACGGCGGCACGCTGCAGTGGGGCCCCGACAACTATCTCTACTTCGGCATCGGCGACGGCGGCGGCGGCGGCGACCAGTACCACAACGGTCAGAACCAGCAGACGCTGATGGCGAAGATCTCGCGCATCGATCCGGATCATCCGGCGAGCGGCAAGCCGTACGGCATCCCGACCGACAACCCGTGGGCGAACGGACCCGGCGTGCCCGAGATGTACATCTGGGGCCTGCGCAATCCGTTCCGCTTCTCCGTCGACGGCGACGGCACCGTCTACATCGGCGACGTCGGTCAGGGCGCGTTCGAGGAGGTCGACGTGGTCACGCCGCAGGAGAAGGGCGAGAACCTCGGCTGGTCGATCATGGAAGGCAACAGCTGCTTCAACAACTCGCCCGACTGCGCCACCGCGACCGGGCTCACCGCGCCGCTGTTCGACTACGACCGTCGCCAGAGCGGGCAGTGCGCGGTGATCGGCGGCTTCGTCTATCACGGCAGCTGCATGCCCGACTTCGCGAACACGTACTTCTGGGGCGACTGGTGCACGGGCGAGGTCGACACCTTCCAGTACGTCAACGGTCAGGCGACGAACAAGGTGAACCGCACCGCCGACCTCGATCCCGACAAGCAGCTGACCGGCAACCTCGGCAGCTTCGGCAAGGACGGCTTCGGCGAGATCTACGCGTGCGCGCTCTCGCACGGCGACGTGTATCGCATCGAGGTGGAGTAAGCTCGGGCATGGCCGACGACCTGCCGTTGCCCGAGCCGAAAGAGATCGACGAGAAGCTGTCGCTGCAGCTCAAGCACCTCGCCGAGGACGCCGTGCTGAAAGGCCAACCGTACGGCGACGAGAAGTGCGACGACTGTCTCTACTACCTGAACGCCGACGAGAAGATCTCGTACTGCTGGCACCCGAAGCTGCGGATCCTCGTCGGAGGAGATTGGTGGTGCCAGTGGTGGGAGAAGACGCCGAAGGAGTGACGTGCGGGACGATCTGAGGGACCCGGAGCTGGAGCTCGAGGCCGCGAAGGATCAGGTCGAGGTCCTCGAGCAAGAAGAGCCAGCGTTGATCACGGCGGAGCGCTCGGAGGTCGAGACCTCCGAGCTGCGCTTCGCCGAGATCGCGCAGTTCATCGAGGCGTTGCTCGACAAGCTACCGACGGAGCTCGATCAACGCCTCGATCTCGGCGACCTCGAGAAGCAGGGGCTCGCGCTGATCCGCGAGGCGATCCAGGGCCACCTGCTCGCCGAGCATCGGCTCGCGATGCTGAACGATGCGCTCGCGATCCTGCAGCCGACGCTCGCGATCGGGTTCGAGAGCGACTCGGCCGACATGCACAACATGTACTCGGAGCTGCTCGACGACGTGACGGCGCTGCAAGCGCAGCTGGTGTCGTTGACCGACGCGCAAGAGGAGCTCTTGCTGCAGGACATGCACGCCGATCGAGAAGCCACGAAGCCGACCGATCAGGGCGAGGTCGGCGACGATCGTCCGTCGACGCTCGCGGGGCCGGGGCCCGCGGTCGAGAAGCCGTCGCCGCCGACGACGCTCGTCGGGCCGGGGCCCGCGGTCGAGAAGCCGTCGCCGCCGACGACGCTCGCCGGGCCGGGGCCCGCGGTCGAGAAGCCGTCGCCGAAGAGCACGGTCTACGAGCCGGAGAAGTGACGTGCACGCGCTCGCGCCGCATGTCGATCGCATCCGACTCGCGGCGGAAGCCGCGCTGCTCCGGCGGTTGAACGCGGGCGCGGGCTTCGCCGACGCGCGCATCGCGCACCAAGTCTTCGTGCGGGATCCGTCGGCGCAGGCGCGCATCGCGCGCGGCACGCTGCGGCCGTCGCAGACGCACGCGAAGCAGGCGATCGAGGTCGACGAGCTGCTCGCGGCGGCGACGAATCTTGCGCGCGGGGCGCAGACGCGGCTCGCGTTGCTCGGATCGCGGCTCGGCTTGGACGACGACGCGCGCGCGATCGTCGAGATCGCGATCGCGTACGCGATCGACGCCGACGTACGCGATCTGATCCACGCGCTCGCGGCGCGGCGCGCGCCCGCGTTGTACACCGACATCGCCGCGGAGCTCGCGCAGCTCGAC
>DATJIA010000003.1:0-7202 GCA_035493675.1 Kofleriaceae bacterium
CGCGCCCGCCGCGGCGCCGGCGGCGATGCCCGCGTACGCCGAATCCGCGGCGCGGCCGATCACCGCGGCGGCGAACGCGCCGACCAAGAGCTTGCCCTCGAGCGCGAGATCGATGACGCCGGAGCGCTCGCACATCACGCCGCCGAGCGCGGCGAGCACGTACGGCACCATCGCGCGCACCGCGGCCGCGACGAACGCGATCGTGAAGATCGATTCGATCACGCCTTCTTCTCCAGCGCGCGCCGCACGGTCGGCGACGCCGCCGCGAGCGCGAGGATGATCATCGCGGACAGCACGTCGAACAACGACTTCGGCACCAGATCCGCGGCGGCGAGCCCGGCGTTCTGCAAGAACCCGATGAACAAGGCCGCGATCACGACGCCGAGGGGATGTCCGCCGCCGAGCAGCGCGACCGCGATGCCGAGGAAGCCGAGGTTGCGCACGAGATCGTCTTGGTAGGCGTGGCGCCAGCCCATCACCGCGTGGGTCGCCGACAGGCCGGCGAGCGCGCCGCTCGCGGTCATCACCCACACGTACGCGCGCGGCACGCGAATGCCCGCGGTCGCCGCGGCGCGCGGGCCCTGCCCGACCCAGCGCCACTCGACGCCGGTCTTGGTGCGCTCGAACCACCACCACGTGCCGCCGGCGGCGAGCGCGGCGAAGAAGACCGAGACGTTCGCGCTCGAGCCCGCGATGCCGAGCGCGGGCAGCTCGGCGCCGTGCGCGATCGGCGGGCCCGCGGTCACGCCGCCGGTGAAGAGCCACGTGTTGCCGATCCACAGCGCGACGCCGCCGACGATCGCGTTCATCATGATCGAGACGATCACCTCGTGCGCGTTGCGATACGCGCGCATCGCGCCGGTCAGCGCGCCGATCGCCGCGCCGGCGAGCGCCGCGGCGATCACGCACGCCGGGATCGCGATCACCGCGGGCGTGCCGGCGGGCAGCGCCGCGCCGACCGCGCCGCACGCGAGGCAGCCGGCGACCATCTGCCCTTCGCCGCCGATGTTGAAGAGCCCCGCGCGCAACGCGATCGCCACCGCGAGGCCGCTGAACACGAGCGGCGTCGCCTTCGCGAGGATCTGCCCCCACGCGTACGGATCGCGCACGGTGCGATCGATCACCGCGATCCACACCTCGAGCGGCGACGCGCCCGCGATCACGATCAGGATCGATCCGATCGCCGCCGCGACCAGCAGCGCGACCAGCGCGACCGACACCTCCGTCTTCACGTTCATGCGCGCGCTCCGGTCATGAGCGCGCCGAGCTGCTCGCGCGCGTCGGGCGCGGCCAGATCGTCGACGCCGCCGGCCACCTCGCCGCGATAGAGCACGACCGCGCGGTGCGCGAGCGCGAGGATCTCGTCGAGATCGGCGCTGACGAGCAGGACCGCCGCGCCGGCCTCGGCGGCGGCGCGCAGCCGCGCGTGGATCAGCGCGATCGCCGCGAGATCGACGCCGCGCGTGGGCTGCGCGGCGATCACGATCGTCACGCCGGGCCGCGTGAGCTCGCGCGCGACCACGACCTTCTGCTGGTTGCCGCCGCTGAGCGACGACGCGATCGCGTCGGGATCCGCGGGGCGGATGTCGAAGTCCTTGCAGAGCGCGGCCGCGTGCGCGCGCCGCCCGGCGAGGCCGAGCTCGTCCAAGCGGCCGAGCGCGAGGTTGTCGGCGACGCTCGCGGGCAAGACCAGCCCTTCGGCGTGACGATCCTCGGGGATCAGCGCGAGCGCGGCGCGCGGGATCGTGCGCGCCGCGGCGGCGACCAGCTCGCGCTGGCCGTTGCCCTCGACGCCGGCGACGCCGACGATCTCGCCGCGCTTGACTTCGATCCCCTCGATCGATAGCGCGATCTCATCCCGCGGAGGCGGAGGCTTCGACACGCGCGCGATCTCGGTGCCGACCATCGCCCGCACGATCTCGTCGGTCGGCGCGTCGCCCGCGAAGGTCGCGACCGTCTTGCCCGCGCGCAGGACCGTCACGCGATCCGCGATCGCGCGCACCTCGTCGAGCTTGTGGGTCACGAGGATCACGGTGTCGCCGCGCGCCACGAGCGTGCGCAGCGCCGCGAACAGGCCGGCGACCTCCTGCGGCGTGAGCAGCGCGGTCGGCTCGTCGAGCGCGAGGATCTTCGCGCCGGCCTCGAGCGCGATCGCGATCTCGGCGCGCTGCGCGACGCCGACCGGCAGCGCGTCGACGATCGCCCACGGATCGACCTCGAGGCCGATCTCCTTCGCCACGCGATCGATCGACGCGGCCGGCGCCGCGAGCTCGACCCACGCGCCGTGCGCGCGCCCGAGCACCGCGTTCTCGACGACGCTCAAGCTCCCGACCAGCGCGCCGTGCTGCTGCACGAGCCCCAACCCGCGGCCGCGCGCGACCCGCGGCGTGTTCGTCGTCGGATCGATCGTCTGGCCGCCGATCGCGATCGTCGCGCGATCCGCGCGCACCAACCCGAACGCGACCTTGAGCAAGGTCGACTTGCCCGCGCCGTTCTCGCCGACCAACGCGTGGATCGTCCCGCGCTCGACCGAGAGCGTCGCGCCGTCGAGCGCGACGTTGTCGCCGTAGCGCTTGTCCGCTTCGATCTGCAAGGCGCTATTCAGAAGGCACCTTGATCTTCCCGGCGATGATGTCGCGCTCGATCTGCTCGGCGCGCGCCTTCACGTCGGGCGGCAACAGCGACGCGTCGCGCGCGACGAAGCCGACGCCGTCCTCCGCCAACCCGAGCTCGCGCAACCCGCCCGCGAACTTGCCCTCGATCACGCTCTTGGTCGCGTCGACCACCGCGACGTCGACGCGCTTCACCATGCTCGCGACCACGCAGCACGGCGCCGCGTCGTACTGATCCGAATCGACGCCGATCGCGAGCGCGCCGCGCGCGCGCGCCGCCGCGAACACGCCGTCGCCGGTCTTGCCCGCCGCGTGGAAGATCACGTCGGCGCCGTGATCGTACTGCGCGCTCGCGAGCTGCTGGCCGAGCGTCGGATCCGCGAACGCCTTGGGCTCGGTGCCCGCGTACGCCGACAGCACGCGACAGTCGGGGCACACGTACGCGACGCCCGCGGCGTAGCCGGCCTCGAACTTGTGGATCAGCGGGATCTTCATCCCGCCGACGAAGCCGACCGTCTTCGACTTCGTGATCATGCCGGCGATCGCGCCGACCACGAACGAGCCCTCGTGCTCGCGGAAGCGCAGGCCGAGCAGGTTCGGCGGCACCTTCACGCCCTCGGTCGGCGAGTAGTCGATGCCCGCGAACTTCACGTTCGGGAAGTCGGCGGCGAGCCGCTCGAGATCGGGCGAGAAGATGAACCCGACGCCGATCACCAGGTCGTCGCCGCTGGCCGCGAGCTGGCGCAGCGCGGTCTCGCGATCCGCCGCGCCGCCGGGCTCGATCGTCTGGATGTCGGCGCCGAGCTCGTCGCGCGCGCGCTCGAGCCCGCGCCACGCGGCGTCGTTGAACGACTTGTCGCCGCGCCCGCCGACGTCGAAGACCAACCCGATCTTCACGCGCCGCCCCACGCCGCGCCGCTCGCGCGCGGGCGCGAGCGCGTGACCGATCGCGATCAACACGACATTGAGCGCGACGAGCGCGAGCACCCAGCGGCGCACGCCGCACTCTAGATCAGTTCACGATGATCGAGTTGCAGACCTGGATCTCCATGATGAGATACAGGAGCACGCGCTCTTGCGCGGTGAGGCCCGCGTGCTTGTCCGACGAGCTGTACCCGGACGTCTGGTACGTCGAGTAGAGGACGCGGCCGCAGCCGGTCGGCTGGTACGTCACCGAGAGCGGGTGCGGCGTGCTGTCGCCGGTGAACGAGTCGCGCGGGCCCGAGATCCACGCCTTCGGATCGTCGTAGACCGGCAGGCCCATGCTGTCGACGCCGACCTGCACCGACGTGAGCTTCGAGATCCAGTTCCAGTTGTCGACGACGGTGATGTTGTTCGGATCGATCAGGCTGACCATGCCCGAGCCGTTCGGGTCGGGCGCCATCTGGCCGCCGAGCCACGCCGCGAGATCCGGATCGACCGCCTTCGCGCCCTCGGAGTCGTAGAGATCGCCGTCGGAGTCGCCCTGCGTGGTCAGCGTGCCGTCGAGCGTCTTCGGATCGTAGGTGCCGACCGAGTCCTGGCTGTCGCCGAGCGTGAGCTGCGGCGGGAACGGACGATCGCCGAACTCGCCCGACCAATCGGTGACGTAGATCTTGCCGCCCTCGTTGACGTACTGGCGCAGCGTCTTCAGATTGGCCTGGATCGCGAGCCACGAGTCGAGCGAGCTCATCTCGGTCGAGCACGGGAAGAAGATCACGTGGTACTTGCGCAGCTGCGTGATGTCGCCGATCAGCGACTGCACCGACGGCGAGCCGCCGTACGTGTAGAGATCGATCTCGCTGCCGTGCTCGCCGGCGCCGCTGACCAGCGCGTCGTCGGCGCCGTTCATCGTGCCGAAGCCGATCTTGCCGAGGATGTCCTCGACCGCGTCGTAGTTGCCGACCGCGACCGCGACCTTCGGGATCCACGCGCCGTGATCGGGATCGTACTGCGACGGCAAGGTCGTCGACGCGGCGGGCAAGGCGAGCGAGCCCTCGCTGACGATCACGTTCTCCTCGAGGCGGAACTGGCCCTTCTGGATCGTCAGGATGTACGTGCCCGGAGGGGCGGTGAGCGTGAACGAGCCGTCGTGGCCCGAGGTGGTGCCCGGCGTGTCGCTGCACTGCTCGCAGTAGACGTGGTTGGGGATCGGCGCGAGCTTGGTCGTCGTCAGCGAGACCTGCGCGCCGAAGACCGGAATCTCCTGCCCGGCCGGGACCTGACCGGGACCGTAGTTCGGCATCCAGACGCGGCCGCTCACCGTGCCGGTCGGTCCGAGGTACGCGTCGGGCAGCCCGTTCGTCGAGGCGTCGACGGTGTCGTCCCCGCCGTGCGGGCCCTTGGTCGACGGACCGCACGCGACGACGGCGATCACCAGCAGCGAAGCGAAGCGCGACATCGATTCCTCCCCGAAATTCGCGCGGACTACACCCGCAAACGCCTCGGGCTTCAAGAGAAATCGTGTGCTAGCGTAGTCGTCCCAACTTCGGAGGCGCCATGGGCATTCTCAGCTTCGTGAAGGGCGGCGTGAAAGAGCTCGCGATCGCTCGGCCGGATGAGGCGAAAGACTTCTGGGTCTACAAGCATCCCGACCAGACGATCCCGATGAAGGCGCAGCTGACCGTCGATCAAGACGAGGTCGCGCTGTTCTTCAAGGACGGAGCCTACGTCGGCAGCTTCGCGGCGGGACGCCACACGCTCGACACGGCGAACATCCCGTTCCTCGGCCAGCTCATCGACAAGTTCACCGGCGGCAACGTGTTCATCGCCGAGTGCTTCTTCGTCAACATCCGCGAGCAGCCCGGCATCAAGTTCGGCACCTCGATCGGCGACGCGATGGATCCGCAGACCGGCTTGCGCGTGCGCTTGATGGTGCACGGCGAGTTCTCGGCGAAGGTGATCGATCCGCCGAAGTTCGTGATGGGCTTGGTCGGTCAGCGCGCGACCACCAACGACGCCTTCGTCAACTGGTTCAAGAGCCTGGTCCAGAAGACGATCAAGGACGGCATCGCCGAGCTGATCGTCAAGCAGAACTGGCCGATGATGAAGGTCACGTCGGGCGCGTACACCGACGAGATCGAGGCCTCGACGCTCGAGGGCCTGCACAAGCAGGTCGACAACTACGGCGTCGAGATCATCCGCTTCGGCGACTACACGATCTCGATGGATCCGGCCGATCGCGATCGCCTCGACAAGCTGGTCGAGCGCGCCGCGTACATCAACATGTCGGGCGGCATGGCGGGCTATCAACAGCTCGCGCAGGCCGAGATGATGATGGGCGCCGCCGAGGGCATGAAGAAGGGCGGCGACGGCGGCGGCGCGTTCCAGGGCGCCGGCATCGGCATGGGCTTCGCGATGGCGGGCCAGATGACCAACATGATGGGTCAGCTCGCGCAGCAGCAGCCCGCGCAGGCGCGCCCGGTCGCGCCGACGCAGATGGGCCCCGGCGGCCAGGTGAAGTGCGGCTCGTGCGGCGCGATGGTCGCGCCCGGGAAGTTCTGTCCCGAGTGCGGGAAGACGCTTCAAGTCGCGGGGCCGAAGTTCTGCTCGAACTGCGGCAAGCCGGTCAACGGGAAGTTCTGCGCCGAGTGTGGTACGTCGGCCGGGTGAGCGCGGCGCCTCGTCTCGACAACCAGACGTACTACGACCAGTTCGCGAGCTGGTACGAGCGCGAGAGACACCTCCCCTACCACCGCATGCTCGATGATCTCGAGGTCGAGATCGTCGAGCGCTACGGCGCCGGGCGCGAGGTGCTCGAGGTCGGCTGCGGCACCGGGCTCATCCTCGGGCGGGTCGCCGAGTTCGCGACGCACGCCGCCGGCGTCGATCTCTCGGGCGGCATGCTCGCGCCCGCGCGCGCGCGCGGCCTCGCGGTCGCGCAGGCGTCGGCGACCGAGCTGCCGATCGCGTCCGCCTCCGTCGATGTCGCGTACTCGTTCAAGGTCCTCGCGCACGTGCCCGACATCAAGGGCGCGCTGCGCGAGATGGCGCGCGTCGTCAGGCCCGGCGGCCACGTGCTCGCCGAGTTCTACAACGCGCGCTCGCTGCGCCGGCTCGTCAAGGCGATCAAGCCCGCGCAGAAGATCAGCGACCGAGAGAACGACGAGGCGGTCTACACCCGCTACGACTCGATCGACGACATCCGCGGCTACCTCCCGCCCGAGCTCGAGTGGGTGAGCTCGCGCGGCATCCGCATCGTCACGCCGGTCGCGCAGGTGCATCGCATCCCGGTGCTCGGCGCGCTCGTGCGCCGCACCGAGCACGCGCTCGCCGATCTCCCGATCGCGCGCGACCTCGGCGGCTTCCTGGTCGCGATCCTGCGCAAGCGGTAACGGCCGGCACGCGCGTCGGCGGGGCGGCGCGCGCGTCGCCTCGCGATCGTGGGCAAGGACGGCTTCGAGAGAGCGTACGCGGCCGGCGCGGATCCGATCGCGGCGCAGCTCGCGGCGGAGACGTCGGCGCCGATCGCGCCGGGACGCACCGCGACGACCTCGCGCATCCTGCCGCTCGGCCCGGTGTTCGCGGCCGCGCGCGGCGCGCCCGGTCGCGTCACGCGCACGGTCGGGTTGGTCGCGCGCGCGCCCGCGGCGCCGGCGTGCGCGAGCGTCG
>DATJIA010000004.1:0-41005 GCA_035493675.1 Kofleriaceae bacterium
TCGCGTCCGAGGTGACGCGCGTCGCGCGCGAGGTCGGCACCGAGGGCAAGCTCGGCGGCCAGGCCGACGTGCCCGGCGTCGCCGGCACCTGGAAGGATCTCACCGACTCGGTCAACGCGATGGGCACCAACCTCACCGCGCAGGTCCGCAACATCGCCGAGGTGACGACCGCGGTCGCGCGCGGCGACCTCTCGCGCAAGATCACCGTCGACGTCAAGGGCGAGATCCTCGAGCTGAAGAACACGATCAACACGATGGTCGATCAGCTGCGCAGCTTCGCGTCCGAGGTGACGCGCGTCGCGCGCGAGGTCGGCACCGAGGGCAAGCTCGGCGGCCAGGCCGACGTGCCCGGCGTCGCCGGCACCTGGAAGGATCTCACCGACTCGGTCAACGTCATGGCGGCGAACCTGACCGATCAGGTCCGCGGCATCGTGAAGGTCGTCACCGCGGTCGCCAACGGCAACCTGCGCCAGAAGCTCACCGTCGAGGCCAAGGGCGAGGTCGCCGCGCTCGCGGAGACGATCAACAACATGACCGACACGCTCGCGACCTTCGCCGAGCAGGTCACCAACGTCGCGCGCGAGGTCGGCGTCGAAGGACGCCTCGGCGGCCAAGCGAACGTGCCCGGCGCCGCCGGCACGTGGAAGGATCTCACCGGCAACGTCAACCTGCTCGCCGCGAACCTGACCAATCAGGTCCGCGCGATCGCCGAGGTCGCGACCGCCGTCACCAAGGGCGACCTCACGCGATCGATCCAGGTCGAGACCCGCGGCGAGGTCGCGGAGCTCAAAGACAACATCAACACGATGATCGACAACCTGCGCGCGACGACGGATCGCAACCAGGAGCAGGACTGGCTCAAGACCAACCTCGCGAAGTTCACGCGCATGCTGCAGGGCCAGCGCGATCTCGTGACGGTCGGCAAGATGCTCCTCTCGGAGCTCGCGCCGCTCGTCGACGTGCAGCAGGGCACCGTGTACCAGATGGATCGCGGCGAGGACGCGTCGATGCTGCGCTTGCTCGCGTCGTACGCGCAACGCGCCGATCAGCCGGAGCGGATCGCGCTCGGCGTCGGCCTGGTCGGGCAAGCGGGCCGCGAGAAGCAGCGCCTGCTCGTGAACGACGTCCCCGCGGACTACACGAAGATCCACTCGAGCCTCGGCGAGGCGCCGCCGCGCAACATCCTCGTCCTGCCGGTCTTGTTCGAAGGCGAGACGATGGCGGTGATCGAGCTGGCGTCGCTCAAGCCGTTCTCGAACACGCACCTGTCGTTCCTCGATCAGCTGACGCAGTCGATCGGCGTCGTGCTCAACACGATCGAGGCGACGATGCGCACCGAGGGCCTCTTGCAGCAGTCGCAGCAGCTCACCGCCGAGCTGCAGACGCGCCAGATCGAGCTGCAGCAGACCAACGAGGAGCTGGCGTCGAAGGCGAAGCAGCTCGCCGAGCAGAACGCCGAGGTCGAGCGCAAGAACAAGGAAGTGGAGCAGGCGCGCCGCGCCCTCGAGGAGAAGGCCGCCGAGCTCGCGCTCACGTCGAAGTACAAGAGCGAGTTCTTGGCGAACATGTCCCACGAGCTGCGGACACCGTTGAACTCGATCCTCATCCTCGGCCAGCAGCTCGCCGACAACGTCGGCGGCAACCTGACGATCAAGCAGATCGAGTTCGCGAAGAACATCCACTCGGCCGGCACCGACCTGCTCACGCTGATCAACGACATCTTGGACCTGTCGAAGATCGAGTCGGGCACCGTCACCGTCGAGCCCGAGGAGATCACGTTCAACTCGCTGCGCGAGACCGTGCACCGCAACTTCCACCACATCGCGGAGACCAAGCAGCTCTCGTTCAACGTCGAGATCGATCGCGAGCTGCCGCGATCGTTCACGTGCGATCCGAAACGCCTGCAGCAGATCTTGAAGAACCTCTTGTCGAACGCGTTCAAGTTCACCGCGCAGGGCTACGTCTCGATGAGCGTGCGGCAGGTGACGAGCGGGTGGAGCGCCGAGCACCCGGTCTTGTCGAACGCCGACGGCGTCGTCGCGTTCATGGTCGCCGACACCGGCATCGGCATCGCGGTCGAGAAGCAGAAGCTGATCTTCGAGGCGTTCCAGCAAGCCGACGCCGGCACCTCGCGCAAGTACGGCGGCACCGGCCTCGGCCTCGCGATCTCGCGCGAGCTCGCGAACCTGCTCGGCGGCGAGATCCGCCTGTCGTCGAAGCCGGGCCAGGGCTCGACGTTCACCTTGTACCTGCCGCTCTCGTACGGCGGCCCGGCGCGCCAGCTGCCGATGGCGAGCTTCGCGCCGTCCGCGACCATGCCGGTCCTCTCGATCGCGAAGTCCGAGGAGACCGTGCTCGACGATCGCGAGGAGGTGCGCGAGGGCGACTCGGTCCTGCTGATCACCGAGGACGATCCGCACTACGCGCGCATCCTGCTCGGGATCGCGCGGACCAAGGGCTTCAAGGGCGTCGTCGCGAACCGCGGCCAGACCGCGCTCACGCTCGCGCGCGAGTTCCTGCCGACCGCGATCACGCTCGACGTCTTCCTGCCCGACATGCTCGGTTGGACGGTGCTCAACAACCTCAAGCTCGACGCGCGCACGCGCCACATCCCCGTGCAGATGCTGTCGGTCGAGGAGGAGCGGCAGCACGGCCTCTCGCACGGCGCGTTCTCGTACCTCGTCAAGCCGGCGACCACCGGCGAGCTCGAGACCGCGCTCGACAAGCTCAAGACCTACTCCGCGCCGCACGCGAAGCGCCTGCTCGTGATCGAGGACAACGATCGCGAGCGGCAGTCGATCGTCGAGCTGCTCGCGCACGACGACATCGAGGTCGAGGCGGTCGCGACCGGCGCCGGCGCGCTCGAGGCGCTGCGCGCGAAGCCGTTCGATTGCTGCGTCGTCGATCTGCGCCTGCCCGACATGACCGGCTTCGAGCTGCTCGAGAAGCTACAGAGCGAGGAGGCGCTGCGCGACATCCCGGTCGTCGTGTTCACCGGCAAGGAGCTCGACGCGGTCGAAGAAGAGCGCCTGCGCGCGGTCGCCAAGAGCATCGTCTTGAAGGACGTGCAGTCGCCCGAGCGCCTGCTCGACGAGACGTCGCTGTTCCTGCATCGGGTCGTCAGCGAGCTGCCCGACGACAAGCGGCGCATGATCGAGCGGCTGCACGGCTCGACCGAGGCGCTGCGCGGTCACAAGGTGCTCGTCGTCGACGACGACGCGCGCAACATCTTCGCGCTGACGACCGTGCTCGAGAGCCAGGACATGGAGGTCGTGTCCGCGACCAACGGCCGCCAGGCGATCGAGATCATCAAGTCGACGCCGGATCTCAGCGTCGTGCTGATGGACATCATGATGCCGGAGATGGACGGCTACGAGACGATGCGAGAGATCCGCAAGGTTCCGGCGCTCCGGACCCTGCCGATCCTCGCGCTCACCGCAAAAGCGATGAAGGGCGATCGAGAAAAATGTCTCGAGGCCGGCGCCTCGGATTACATTGCGAAGCCGGTCAATACCGACCAGCTCCTGTCCCTCCTGCGAGTGTGGTTGTACCGATGAGCGCCGCCATCAACATCCTCCTCGTCGACGACGAGCCTCGCAACCTCGACGCGCTCGAGGCGATCCTCGAGGAGCCGAGCTACAACCTCTTGCGCGCGAACGACGCCGATCGCGCGCTGAAGCTGCTGCTCGATCACGACGTCGCCGCGATCGTGTGCGACATCAAGATGCCGGGCGTCGACGGCTTCGAGCTCGCGCAGCTGATCAAGGGGACGAAACGGTTCCGCCAGATCCCGATCGTGTTCTTGACCGCGTACATGGTCGAGGACACCGACAAGATCGCGGGCTACGGCGCCGGCGCGGTCGACTACCTGACCAAGCCGATCAACCCGCAGATCCTCCGCCACAAGATCGGCGTGTTCGCGGATCTCTTCCGCAAGACCCGCGCGCTCGCCGAGCTCAACGACACGCTCGAGGCGCGCGTCGCCGAGCGCACCGCCGAGCTCGAGGAGTCGAAGCGGCAGCTCGAGCTCGCCGCGCGCCAGAAGGACGAGTTCCTCGCGATCCTCGCCCACGAGCTGCGCAACCCGCTCGCGCCGCTGCGCACCGGCCTCGATCTGCTGTTGCGCGTGAAGCCGGCGCTGCCCGCGGTCGACCGCACGCTCGAGTCGATGAACCGCCAGCTCGATCACATGGTCCGCTTGATCGACGACTTGCTCGACGTGTCGCGCATCTCGACGGGCAAGCTCGAGCTGAAGAAGGAGCGCGTCGATCTGGCGACGATCATCGATCGCGCGATCGACGGCACGCACACCTTCTTCGAGCGGCGCAAACAGGCGATCGAGGCCGACGTGCCGCGCACGGTGGCGGCGGTCGCCGATTCGGTGCGGCTCGTGCAGATCCTCGGCAACCTCCTGCACAACGCGTCGAAGTTCACGCCCGAGGGCGGCACCGTGCGCGTCGAGCTCGGCTACGAGAGCGGCACCGCGACGATCCGCGTGATCGACTCCGGCGTCGGCATCCCGACCGATCAGCTCGACCGCGTCTTCGACATGTTCGCGCGCATCGAGCGTCCGGTCGCCGGCGCCGATCGCGGGCTCGGCATCGGCCTGGGCCTCGCGCGCAGCCTCGCGACGATGCACGGCGGCGAGCTGACGGTCGCGAGCGACGGCGACGGCCGCGGCGCGACCTTCACCCTCCACCTGCCGGCGTTCGATCGCACCGCCGAG
This sequence comes from Kofleriaceae bacterium, assembly GCA_035493675.1. GTDB lineage: Bacteria > Myxococcota_A > Polyangia > Haliangiales > Haliangiaceae > JAIOQA01. The sequence goes on from DATJIA010000004.1 coordinate 4,727, forward strand.
GCGCCGAAGGAGCACGCGCGCGCGACGTTCGGCGAGCGCACGACCGCGCTCGAGATCGTCGTCGTCGAGGACAACGAGGACATCGCGGAGACGCTCGCGGCGTGGCTCGAGCTCAGCGGCCACAAGGTGCGCGTCGGGCGCAACGGCCCGCAGGGCATCCGTCACGTCGAGGAGCGCGTGCCCGATCTCGTCCTGTGCGACATCGGCCTGCCGGGCATGGACGGCGTCGAGGTGTGCAAGACGATCCGCGGGCTGACGCTCGATCGGCAGCCGGTGATGGTCGCGGTCACCGGCTGGGGCCGCGAGGACGATCGCAAGCGCACCGCCGAGGCCGGCTTCGATCACCACCTCGTCAAGCCGGTCGCGCCCGACAAGCTCGAGAAGATCTTGGCGTCGGTCGCGGCGACGCTCGTCACGAACTCAACTGGTTGATCGTCGCGGTCAGCTGCGCGAGATCGACCGGCTTGACCAGGTGCGCGCGGAAGCCGGACGCGCGCGAGCGCTGGCGATCGGCGCCGCCGCCGTAGCCGGTGACCGCGACCAGGTGCGGCGTCGCGTCGCCGAGGCGCGCGCGGATCGCGGCGCCGAGCTGGTGGCCGTCCATGCCGGGCAGGCCGATGTCGATGAACGCGACGTGCGGGCGCACGCGCTCGACCAGCTCGAGCGCGCTCTGGCCGTCGTGCGCGACGTGGACCTCGTAGCCGAGCATCTCCATCGCGGCGGCGAGCATCAGCGCCGCGTCTTGGTTGTCGTCGACGATCACCAAGCGGCGGCTGCGCGGCGCCTGGGTCGCGTGCGGCGCGCGCACCTGCGCCGGCACCTGCGGCGCGCGCACCCGGGGCAGCTCGACGGTGAAGCAGCTGCCGCGATCGCGGCCCGCGCTGTCCGCGCGGATCGTGCCGCCGTGCTGGGTGACGATCGCGTGCGCGATCGAGAGGCCGAGGCCGAGCCCGCCGCGCGCGCGATCGCGCCCCTGCGGCTCTTGCACGAAGCGCTCGAAGATCATCGGCAACAGCTCCGGCGCGATGCCGATGCCGTCGTCGCTGACCGAGATCGAGACGGCGTCGGCGCCGGCGGCGACCGCGAGCACGATCGTGCCGCCGCGCGGGGTGTACTTGGCCGCGTTGACCAAGAGGTTGGTGAGCACCTGCGCGAGGCGCGCGGGATCGCCGTCGATCACGAGCTCGGCCGCGGGCGCGCGCAGCTCGAGGCGGTGCGCGAGCTCGTCGACGATCGCGCTCGCCTGCTCGACCGCGTGCGCGATCACCTCGCCGACGGCGACGTGCCGCTTCTCGAGCGAGAGCTTGCCGCTGGCGAGCCGCGAGACGTCGAGCAGATCGTCGATCAGCCGCGTGAGGTTCTTGACCTGGCGCTCGATGATCGTGCGCTCGTGGATGTGCGCGTCGCCGCGCATGCGCATCAAGTGGGTCGCGGTGACGATCGGCGACAGCGGGTTGCGCAGCTCGTGGCCGAGCATCGCGAGGAACTCGTCCTTGCCGCGGTTGGCGGCGTCGGCGCGGGCGCGGGCGCGCCGCAGCTCCGCCATCAGGTGCGCGCGTTCGAGCGCGAGCCCGGCGTGGCGTGCGAGATCGTCGGCGAGCGCGCGCAGGCGGACGTCGAACGTGCGCTCGTGCGCGAACGCGAGCGCGAGCACGCCGAGCCGGGTGCCGCGCATCACCACCGGGATCACCGCGATCGCCGCGGCGTTCGGCCACGCGAGCCGCGCGCCGTCGATCGCGGCGGTGCTCGCGAGCCACTGCGGCTCGGTCGCGCGCGCGAGGATCGCGAGCGTCGCGGCCTCGGGCGGCGCGCCGAGCTGCGCCGGCGGCGTCGAGGTGTCGGCGTCGGGTAGGAACAGCGCCGCGCTCGCGCCGAGCGAGGTCCGCGCGTCCTCGACGATCATGCGCGCGATCGCGCCGACGTCATCGGCTTCGGCGAACGACGCCGCGGTGCGGTTCTGCACGATCAGGTGATCGCGCGCGATCGTGAGCTCGCGGCGGCGCTCGCTCTCCGCCTGCAGCGCGGCGGCGAGCTGCGCGTGCTCGGCGCGCAACCGCGAGGGCTCGATCGTCGCGCCGCCGCGAACGACGACGTGCGCGTGCTCGTCGCACACGGATCGGAACGCCTCGGCGGCGTTCATGTCGGCGAACGATCGCAGCGAGTAGCCGCAGTGGAGCGCGAGCGGCAGGCGCGCCAGCTGGCGGTTCCACCAGCGCTCGAGCGTCACCGCGCCGTCGCGATCGCCTTCGCGCGCGAACAGATCGACGAGCTCGCCGTACGCGGTGCCGCCGCCGAAGCGCTCGACGGCGCGCGCGACCGGCGCGAGCACGCGCTCGACCATCGCATGCTCGTCGAGGCCCGGGCGCGTCCAGACGCGCGCGAAGACCTCGTCGGCGTCGATCAAGACGAGCTGCCCGGCCTCGATGCGCGCGGCCGGATCGATCGCCGCCGCCGCGAGCGCGGTCCGGATCTGATCGAGGTGCGCGCCGGTCGCGAGCGCGGCGGCCGCCTCGCCGCGGACGAGCGCGTCGGCGAGCGTGCGCGCGATCCGATCCGACGCGAAGTCGTCGCCGAAGAACTCGACCGAGTGTCGCGCGCGCGCCTCGGCGCGCGGCTCGACGACCGCGAGCGCCGCGGTCGCGCCGCGCACGATCTCCCATCCGCGCTCGCGGCGTACCAGCGCGGCGTCGTGATGGCGGAGCAGATCGAGCAGGCGATCGGCGTCGCACTGATCGAGCGCGTAGCTGCACAAGAGCGTGATCTTGCGGCCGGCGAACGCGTGGTGCGCGCCCGCCTCGCGCTCGAGCAGATCGCTCCACGCGTGCGCGAGCTCGCACGTGTTGCCGCTGACGCGGAGCCCCGCGTAGCCGGCGCGCAGCGCGTCTTCCTCGCGCTCGATCCACGCGGCCAGGAGCTGGTCGGGCGGGTCGAGCCGCGCCGGCCGCGATCGATCGTCGATGATCTGGATCTGCCCGGCGCGCTCCCGCTCCGCCAGATCCGGCACCACCGACGCGAGCGCGGCGCGCGCGTCGCCGGCGCGGAGCGGCTGCTCGGTGACCCAGATGCAGCGCTCGTTGGCGGCGAGGCCGTCGGCGAAGAACGGCACGAGCGTGTCGATCAGATCCTCGCGCGATCGATAGAGCTGGCAGAGATGCGAGCCGGAGCCGATCATGGCGTGCGGCCCTGCCACAGCGCGCGTTCACGCACGGCTACGGGCCCCGCCGCCTCGCCGATTCGCGGGGATGGATGACGAAAGATCGACATTCGCGGACGACTGAGGCAGATAGGCACACCGCGTGCCGATATGATCGAGCGATGCGGGCCGCGTACGCTTCGTTGCTCCTGGGTGCGTGTGCGAGCCGCGCGACGCGTTCGTCGCCCGCGCCGGCGCCGCACACCGGGCCGATCGTGATCGATCGCTTCAGCGCACGCGCCGGACACCTGATGATCCGCGACGCGCACGATCACTTGCCGGCGCCGGGCGCGCCGATCGACTTCACGCACGCGCCGTTCCTGACGCAGGGGCTCGGCCCCGACGGATCGATCGTCCGCTACGTGAACCTCGACGCGCAGCCCGACGAGCCGGCGATCTTGTACCGCCGCGCCGGCGCGCCCGACGAGGTGCGCGTGCTGCCCGGCGACGACGGCTACAGCGACTTCTGGCGGATCGCGAACGTCGCCGCGGACGGATCGATCGAGATGACGCGCGACGTGATCGACTGCCCGATCGTCCCGCGCGGGACCCACGCGCCGTCGGCGGAGGAGCACGAGATCGTCTACGGCGGCGTGAAGCTCGAGTGCCTGTTGTTCGGATCGCCGCTCGCGCTCGACGGCGATCGCGTGCCGACCTCGCCGATCTTCGTGACGTTCGCGCACGAGAAGATCTTCAAGACCGAGGCGCGCGCGCCGGTGCAGACGCACAACGTCGTGATGAGCCTGCCCGGCGATCTCGACTACTCGCCGCTGTGGGCGGTGCACGTCTACGATCCGTCGGAGTTCGATCGCGTGCACGACGCCGAGAGCGCGGCGCGCGCGAAGCTCGTCGAGCCGAACGGCCCGCACGTCAACTGTCCGATCGTGTCGGTCGGATCGCCGTGATCCGCTGGCTCGCGCTCGGGTCGATCATGGCCGCGTGCGGCGACAACCTGCACGTCGACGTGCCGGAGCCGTGCGACAGCCCGCCCGGGTTCGTCCACGTGCGCGCGGGCAACGGCTTCGCGTGCGCGCTCGACGCGTGCGGCCGCGCGTCGTGCTGGGGCGACGACGCGCATCATCAGATCGAGATCGACGGCTCGTATCGCTGGGATCAGCTCGAGCTCGGCGGCGCGCACGCGTGCGGCATCTTGCACGACGGCGGCACGCTCGCCTGCTTCGGCGCGAACGACCGCGGCCAGATCGATCTCGAGACCGAGGGCGATCGGATCGATCCGCTGCGCGTGCCGATCGACGGCGTGTCCGCGTGGACCGCGGTGTCGGCGGGCTTCCATCACTCGTGCGCGATCGGCGACGGCCGCTTGTGGTGCTGGGGCGCGGGCGACTCGGGCCAGCTCGGCACCGCGAGCGCGAACGACGACATCCCGCGCGAGCCGCGGCCGGACCTCACCGACTGGATCGCGGTCACCGCCGGCGACAACCACACGTGCGCGATCTCCGCGCGGTCGGGGCTGTTCTGCTGGGGCGACAACAGCCACGGCGAGCTCGGCGACGGCACGCTCTTCCTGCACCAGACGCCGGTGCCGATCGCGCTCGCGCAGCCGGTCGCGATCGCGAGCGGCGCGACGTTCACGTGCGGGATCTCGGCGGACGGATCGCTGTCGTGCTGGGGCGACGGGACGTCCGGCGCGCTCGGCGAGCTGCCGACGCCGGCGTTGCATCCGCGGCCGGTGCCCGCGACGAACCTGCGCGGGTGGCGAAAGATCGCCGCGGCGAACGCGTACGCGTGCGGCCTCGTCGGCGGCGACGTCTGGTGTTGGGGATCGTCGTCGGGCGGCGGCGTCGGCGCGGGCCGATGGAGCGAGACGCGCGCGTGGACGCGCGTGCTCGAGGGCGCGAGCGATCTCGCGGTCGGGTCGAACGTCCCCGGCGACGTCGATCTGACGTGCGCGATCGTCGGGCGGGACGTGCGCTGCTGGGGCGACGATCGGTTCGGGCAGCTGGGCACGGGCGCGGCGACGCAGGCGATCGAGCCGGTGTTCGTCGACGGCACGTGGGACGCGATCGCGGCCGGCGACGACCACGTGTGCGCGACGCGCGCGGGCCAGGTGTCGTGTTGGGGCGCGACCGATCGCGGACAGATCGACGGCGTGATCCACGGATCGGCGGCGACGCCGTGCGTGGCGGGCGCCGACTGCGACGTCGCGCGTGCGCGCGCGATCACGACAGGCGGCACGATCGCGACCGGCTCGGCGTTCACCTGTTCGAACGATGGTGACGCGATCACCTGCTGGGGCGAGGACGCGCACGGGCAATGCGGCGACGCCGCGCAGCCGTCGTCGCCGCCGCGGGTCGTCACCGGTGTGACCGGGACGATCGAGGCGGGTCGCGACGGCGCGTGCGCGCTCGGCACGCTGACCACCTGCTGGGGCCGCGTGATCAGCGAGCACGCGGCCGCGCACGAGCCGACCCTCGACAACGCGCGCGCGCTCGCGCTCGGCGACGGTTTCGGCTGCGCGATCGGCGCGACCGGCACGCTCGCGTGCTGGGGCGATCTCTCCGGCGGCGCGGGCGCCGGCGTCGGCCGCGCGTACACGAAGATCGCGATCGGCGGCGAGCGCTTCGCGTGCGGCATCCGCCCCGATCGGCGCGTCGAGTGCTGGGGCCGCAACGAGCGCGGCCAAGCGGGCCAGCCCGATCCCGACACGTTCCTCGTCGATCCGGTGACGACGCCGTACGAGCAGCCGAACCTGCAGGGCTGCACCGCGATCGCGACCGGCGGCGCGCACACCTGCGCGATCTGCAGCGGCGATCTCGCGTGCTGGGGCGACGCGACGCTCGGCCAGCTCGGACCGCCGCTCGAGCCCCTGCCCGTCTCGTACCGGCGCTTGATCAGCGCGCCGTTGCCATCCGGTGAGACGTGGATCGATCTCGCCGCGGGCGCGAGCTTCACGTGCGCGCGCTCGACGGCGGGACGCGTCGCGTGCTGGGGCTTCTCGGCGCACGGCGCGCTGGGCACGGGAGGGCTGGGCGCGAATCTGCCGCAGTCGGTCTCGCCTCCCGCGGTACGATGATGCGTGCGCGATGATCGCGATCCCGCGGTGACCGCGACGTCGTCCGACGACGGCGCGACCGCGACGAGCAACGACCACAGCGCGATGCCGCGCGCGGGGACCGACATGCCGTCGCTCGATCCGGGCGCGCACCTCGATCGCTTCGAGGTGCTCGGCAAGCTCGGCGAGGGCGGCATGGGCGTCGTCGTCAGCGCGTACGATCCGACGCTCGAGCGCAAGGTCGCGATCAAGCTCTTGCGCGCGGGCACGGGAAATCCGGCGACGCGCACGCGCCTCTTGCGCGAGGCGCAGGCGATGGCGCGCGTGCCGCACGAGGCGATCGTCGAGGTGCACGAGGTCGGCGCCGCCGACGGGCGCATCTACGTCGTGATGGAGCTCGTCGAGGGCGAGACCCTCGCGCGCTGGCAGAAGGCGCGCGGGTGGCGCGAGGTGCTCGCGACCCACGTGCGCGCGGGACGCGGGCTCGCGGCGGCGCACGCGGCGGGGCTCGTGCATCGCGACTTCAAGCCGGCCAACGTGCTCGTCGGTGACGACGGGCGCGTGCGCGTGACGGATTTCGGGTTGGTCGCCGCGTCGGGCGACGATCACGATCACGACGAGGAACCGAGCGCGCTGCAGGTCGAGCTCACGCGCACCGGCGACGTCATGGGCACGCCCGCGTACATGGCGCCCGAGCAATATCGCGGCAAGGCCGCCGACGCGCGCGCCGATCAGTTCAGCTTCTGCGTCGGCTTGTGGGAGGGCCTCTACGGCGTGCGGCCGTACGACGCGAAGACCGCCGGCGATCGCAAGGCGCGCGTGCTCGCGGGCGAGCTCGGCGCGGCGCCGTCGGGGCGCGGCGTGCCCGCGTGGATCGAGCCGATCCTGCGCCGCGGGCTCGCGCCCGAGCCCGACGCGCGCTGGCCGAGCATGGACGCGCTGCTCGACGCGCTCGCCGCCGATCCCGAGGCGCGTCGCAGCGCGCGCGTGCGCACCGCGATCATCATCGGCACCGCGATCCTGCTCGGCGCGACGGTGACGATCATCGGCATGGTGCTCGCGCGCCGCGGCGGCGCCGCGCCGTGCCAGGTCGCGCACGATCTCGACGGTGTGTGGGACGCGCCGCGCCGCGACGCGATCGCGCGCGCGTTCGCCGCGACCGGCGCGGGCTACGCCGCCGACACCACCGCGCGCGTGGAGAAGGCGCTCGACGCGCGCACGAGCGCGTGGCTCGCGATGCGTCGCGACGCGTGCGAGGCGACCGCGATCGAGAAGACGCAATCGGCGGAGCTGCTCGATCGCCGCATGGCGTGCCTCGATCGCCGCCGCGATCAGCTGCGCGCGACGATCGAGCTGTTCGAGTCCGACGCGAAGGCGTCGCTCGCGCACGCGGTCGACGCGGTCGGGGCGCTGCCGCCCGTCGAAGATTGCGATGCGACGCACGCGCTCGCGATCGGCGAGGCGCCGCCCGGCGCTGCGCCCGCGATCGCATCGATCCGACGAGATCTCGATCGCGCGGGCGCGCTGATCCGCGCCGGTCGCGCGAAGGACGCCCGCGAGCCGGCCGCGCGCGCGGCGTCCGCGGCGCGCGCCCTCGCGTGGCCGCCGCTCACCGCCGAGGCGCTCGCGGTCGATGCGCGCGCGCGCCTCATGACGATCGACACGCGCACCGCCGAGCCCGAGCTGCGCGAGGCGATCACCGCCGCGACCGCGGCGGGAGATCCGGCGCAGGTCGCGCACCTGACCGTCGTGCTCGTCGAGGTCGCCGAGCGCGACGCGCGCTACGACGACGTCGCGACCCTCGGCAAGCTCGCCGACGCGCAGCTCGGCGACGCCGACGAGCGCTGGGCCGATCGCGCGTCGCTCGAGACCGAGCTCGGCCGCGCCGCGATGCAGCGCCGCGCGCTCGACGACGCGCACGCGCACTTCGAGCGCGCGCTCGCGCTGCGCCGCAAGCACGCCGGCGCGTCGAGCCTCGACGCCGCGCACTCGCTGCAAGACGAAGCCGATCTGTCGCTGCACTCCGCGCGCTGGGCCGACGCCGACGCGCTCCTCCACCAGGTGCTCGCGATCAAGGAGCACGCGCTCGGCCCGAACCATCCCGAGCTCGCGACCACGCTCTCGAACCTGTCGATCGCGGCGAAGGAGCTCGAGCACTACGACGACGGCGCCGCGGACCTGCGCCGCGCGATCGCGATCGTCACCGACGCCGAAGGCGCCGACAGCCCGCGCCTCGCGACCCTCGACGACAACCTCGGCGTGATCCTCGGTTACCAGGGCAAGGGCGAAGAAGCGCTCGCGACGATCAAGGCCGGCCTCGCGATCCGCGAGCGCGTGCTGCCGCCGGATCATCCCGAGCTCGCGTCGTCGGTGATGAACGTCGGCATCACGCTGCAGGAGAGCCTGGGCCGGCCGGCGGAGGCGATCCCGTACTTCGAGCGCGCCCGCGACATGATCGCGAAGAAGCTCGGGCCCGATCACCCCGACCTCGCCTATCCGCTGCACGGGCTCGGCTCGTCGTATCTCGATCTGAAGCAGCCGGCGCGCGGCGTCGCGGATCTGAGCGAGGCGTATCGGATCCGATCGCAGCCGAAGGTCGATCCGCAGCTCGAGGCCGACTCCGGCTACATGCTCGCGCAGGCGCTCTACGAGTCGAGCAAGCCGGGCAGCGCCGAACGCGCGCGCGCGCACGCGCTGCTGATCGAAGCGGCGAAGATCTATCGCGACCTCGGCTCGCCCGACGGCGCGGCCGTGATCGACGCCTGGGCCAAGGCGCACCCGTAGCGCCGTTTTCTTGCCCCTGCGCGCGCGCGGCACCTAGCCTCGCGTATGGCTCGTACTGCGTTCGCCATCTTGATCGCGCTGGCCGCGCCCGCGCTCGCGGATGAAACGTCGACCGGCGACAAGCTGCGCATCCTGTACTCGAGTCGGTTCAACTTCACCGACGACGGGCTGCCGCTGATCACGGTCGAGATCATGGGCGGGCAGAAGGAGATCCACCTGTCGGCGCCCGGCGGCCTGGTCGTGCGCCCCGACGGCGCGGGCGGCAGCGCGACGACCTTGGACGGCGCGAGCGCGTGGACCGTGCGCGCGACCGACACGGCGCCGGCGGAGATCAAGGAGTGGAGCGTCGTCGAGAGCCTCGGCCCCGACGATCAGACCGGCGTCGCGCAGGCGATCGATCGCTGGAAGCAGCGCGGCTTCGATCCGCGCACCTTCGAGGTCGGCACCTTGTTCGGGACCGGCGGCGAGACGATCGACACGCGCGAGATCTTGATCGGCGTCGACGCGAAGGCCGCGGTGACCGCGAAGCGGTACGGCATCACCGCGCGCGTGCACCGCGAGCTCGTGAAGCGGCCGGCGGGAACGGTCGTCGCGGTGAGCGGCGGCGCGAACGTCTCGAACCCGAGCGTCTTGTGGTTCGAGCCGGCGAAGGCGGGCGAGACGATCACCGTCGAGAACGTGCCGGTCGGCACCGGCGGCTCGCAGCTCACGACGACGACCGAGACGCGCAAGTACTGGGGCCGCGTCTACGTCACGCTCGATCAGGACGGCTCGCTGGTCGCGGTCAACGCGGTGTCGGAGGACAAGCTGCTCGCGGGGCTCGTGCCCGCGGAGATGATGCCGTCGGCGCCCGACGCCGCGCTCGAGGCGCAGGCGATCGCGGCCCGCACCGAGCTGCTCGCGAAGCTCGGCAAGCGCGACCCGACCGATCCGTTCCTGCTCTGCTCGTCGCAGCAGTGCCAGGTCTACGCGGGCGCCGGCCACGAGGACAAGCGATCGACGAAGGCGGTCGCGGCGACCCGCGGCGTGGTGCTCCTGCGCGACGGCGGCGGCCTCGCCGACGCGCGCTACAGCGCGTCGTGCGGCGGGCACGGCGAGGACAACGAGGCGATCTGGGGCGGTGATCCGGATCCGTCGCTGCGCGGCCGGCCCGACTCGACCGACGGCGAGGGCATCTCGCGCGTCACCGACGACAACATCGACACGTTCCTGTCGGCGGATCCGGGCGAGAGCTGGTGCGGGCGTGCGAAGGGCGCGAAGGGCCGCTTCCGCTGGACCGAGCGCATCGAGACCGCGCAGATGGACAAATTGATCTCGGCAGAGTTCCCGAAGCTGGGGCACGTGCGCGGGCTCGAGGCGCTCGCGCGCGGCCGGTCGGGCCGAGTGCAGAAGCTCGAGATCCGCGGCGACAAGGACGCGGTCGTCGTCGAGGGCGACCTGCACATCCGCCGGCTGCTCGGCGGGCTCAAGTCGACCCTCTTCGCGATCACGACCGAGGGCGGCGACAAGCCGACCGCGTTCGTGTTCCGCGGGGCCGGCTTCGGGCACGGCGTCGGGATGTGCCAGGTCGGCGCGATCGGGATGGCCGAGGCCGGGAAGTCGCGCGATCAGATCCTCGGGCACTACTACCCTGGAACTCACGTGCACCGGCTGTACTGAACGTGATCCGTATCGCGCGCCGGGACGCGTGGAGACATGCCTTGGTTCACCTCGGATAAACATTTCCAACGCCGATCCGCTTTTCTGATCGAGGCCGTTGAGGCGTGAGGGTCGACCATGATTCAAGGGTCAGTACCGCGACCCAAGTGGGGGTCGGAAAACAGCCCAGTACGTGGCGGCCTAGGGAGGCAGTATGGCGATCGGCACGGTGAAGTGGTTCAACGACGCGAAGGGATACGGGTTCATCTCGCGGTCGGCCGACGGTAAGGACGTCTTCGTCCACTACTCGTCGATCCAGGGTGAGGGGTTCCGGACCTTGGTCCAGGGACAGCCCGTCCAGTACGAGGAGCAGGAGGGTCCGAAGGGCCTCTTCGCGCTCCGGGTGAGCCGGGTGGAGGAAGCCATCCAGGCCTCTGGGTGAAAGTCTGGCGCGCGGCATCAAGAGCGCGCACAATTGCGAACGACATACGCGACCGGGGTCCCGCTCGATGGGGGACTCGGTGGAATCCCGGCCGCTTCTGCTGTCGAAGAGCCACTATCCGAGGGGGGGACCCGGTAGTGGCTCTTCCATTTTTCGGCTCTCGCCGTTCCAGCCAACGTCAACGTTGTCGTTGTCGTTGTCGTTTTGGGAGGCCTCAGCGAACGATCTGCACGGCCCTGAATTCGCCGCTGTTCGTCTTCTGGAGCACGACCGCGAAGGTCTCCTTCGACGTGCGGACCTGCAGGACGAGCGCGTCGCCGGCGGCTTGGGCGCCGTATTCGGCGGCGGTCATGAGCTTCCAGTCGCGGAGCGGGCCGGACTCGACGATGAGGCCCTTGTACATGTCTTCGAGGTCCTTCGTGGTCTGCGCGGCGACCTGGCCGCCGGCGGAGAAGGGTACCGTCGAGAAGCGCGTCATCTTCTGGATGTCGGCTTGCGCGAAGCCGGAGACCCAGAGGTTCGCGGCGTAGAGCGCCTTGGCGTCGGAGACGGATGAGGTCGGCGAGGCGGGCTCGCCCTCGAGATCGCTCATCGGCGTCACCGGCTCGCTGTGCGTGTCGCTCGCCACCGCGCCGTGCTCGCCGATCGGCTCGATGCCGCCGGGGATGTCGGTGAGGATGTACGGCTCGACGTTGAACGTGCCGCACTGGCGCCAGTTCCGGTAGAAGCCCCAGCGCATGTACACGCGCTTGTCGACCGACTGGATCGCCTCGGGCGTCGCCTCGTACGGCCCCGACGAGATCACGGCGTCGAGCGCGGCGACGTCGAACTCGAGCACGCCCGAGGTCTTCGCGATCGTCGTCTTGTGCACCGTGCCGTCGGGATCGATCGAGATCTCGATCATCACGTAGAGATCGAAGTTGTTCATCGGCGACGACGCCGGCTTCGAGTCGAGATCCTCGAGGAAGCCGAAGCCCCACCGCTCGTGGATCTTGCGGTGCATGCGCGCGACGTAGACGGCGAACGGGTTCGCGCGCGTCTTGAGCGCGGTCTGGTTGCCGGGGCGAACGTCGGGCGTGAAGTTCTCGAGCGAGCTGCGGATCGCCTCGAGCTTCGCTTCGTAGCGGCCCTTGTGCGCCGACAGCTTCTGCTTGCCGATGTCGCGCTCTTTGTCGGCCTTGTCCTTGCCGACGATGCGCTCGTAGTCGTTGAACGCGAGCTGCGTCTTCACGCCGGGCGCGCCCTCGTGCCCGCGCTTCTTCCCGTCGCCCGGCGCCTGATCGACGATGTCGCCGCGGCCGCCGATCTCGCGCATCGACATCATGCCCGGCGTCGACGGGCCGGTGCCGCTCTGGCCATCGTCGCCGGCGTCGCCGACCTTCGCGCCCTCGGCGTGATCGCTCTGCCCGGAGTGATCGCTCGTGTCGCGCGCCTCGTCGCTGGTCGCGACGGTCTCTTCGACGTGCGCGATCTTGTCGTCCTGCGCGCCGACGTCCGGCGACGTCGTGTCGTCGGACTTCGCGCTCGCCTTGTTCTCGCCGTCGAGCTGCTTGTCGAGGTTGGTCTCGGTCGCGCGCGTCTCCTCTTCGGTGTCGCGGTTCTTGTCCGAGAGCTTGGTCGCGTCATCGGGAGCCTTGTCGCTCTCCTTCTGATCGGGGACCTCCACCATCGTCATGTTCGGCGGCGGCGGTTGCGGCGGCTTCTTCGCCGCCTCGGGCGGCGGCGGCGGCGGCGGCTTGATGATCTGCGGCAACGGCGGCGGCGGCGGCACGACCGCGAGCTCGATCGGCTTGTCCTCGAGCTTCTCCGCCTCGACCGGCGTGATCGGTTTCGGCTCGGGCAACTTCACGCCGGGCGGCAGCGCGAGCGCGGGCGTCTGCACGATCGCGACGTCCTGCTCCTCGGGCACGAGCCCGAACGCGGCCTCGACGTTCACGTCGGCCGTGATCGTCAGCTTGCATTCGAGCGCGTTGCGCGCCGACGCGTCGCCGACGAGATCGCTGAGATCGTCGAACACGCACTTCGCGAGCGGATCGCCGAGCAGCCAGTGCAAGAACGCCGGCGTGCGCAGCGGCAGCTGGCCGAAGCCTTCGAACGTCGCGCCCTGCGCGGGCACCGCGATCAGCGTGACCTCGTCGCCGAGGTGGAGCTGTTGCGCGCATCGGCCGTGATCGCAGCGCTGCGGCGCCGCGCTGCCGGCGCGCTGGATCAAGACCTGCCCGGTGCCCTCACCGGCGAGATCGAGCGCGAAGGACCAGGTCGGCGGCGGACGGGTCGCTTCGTACGTAGCGATGCCGCCACCCTCGACGGCCGCCGAGAGAAGCAGGGCGGGCAGGATGAGCCAACCCTGTCGATATCGTCGAGACCGTCGCACGTCGTTCTATGAAGACTGACACGACGGCTCGGACCACCGCCGGTCTACTGGTTAGCAGAGCCTCGCCACCTGTTCCACCTACGATTCTACGCGGCGTCAGGTGAGAAAGTGCCTACCAATTCGCTTCCCTAGAGATCGATCGCACGACGCGACAAACGGTTGCCCGCCGCCTCGTAAGACCTACAGCTTTCGATACACGCCGACGACGATGCCGATGATGTCGATCTGCTTGAACTCGGACTTCTTGACGATGATCGGCGACATGTTCGCGTTCGCAGGCTGGAACCGGATGTGGTCGCCCTCGGGGAAGTAGCGCTTCACGGTCGCCTCCCCGTCGATCATCGCGACCACGATCTCGCCGCGGCCCGCGCTCGGCGTCTTCTTCACGAAGACGTAGTCCCCGTCGAAGATGCCGTCTTCGATCATCGATTCGCCGACGATGCGCAGGCCGAAGACCTCGCGATGTCCGCCGATCAACACGCGGTCCACCTTCACGGTGTCCTGCACGTTCTCGACGGCGAGGATGGGCGCTCCCGCCGCGACGCGTCCGATGATCGGGATCTCCGCCATCGAGTCGTCTGCGTCGGCGATCTCCTCGACGTTCTTCACCGGCGGCTGACGCCGCAGCGGGATCACGTCGGCCATCGCGACCGGGCGCATCGCGCGCGACTTCAGGTCCTCGCGGCGCAGCGCGCCTTTCTTCTCGAGGGCCTTCAGGTGATCGTTGACGCCGTTGGTGGAGCGGATTCCGAAATGCTCGCCGATTTCACGCAGGGTCGGCGGGTACCCGCGTTCCGTGATGGAATTCGATATGAAATCGAGGATCTGCTGTTGGCGGTCGGTCAACGCGTCGGACATTTGGCGGTTCCCCCGATCGTACTGAACGGATTCACCGTACTGAACGGGCGCACCGCCTGTCAAATTTTCTGTCCCACGAAATCGCAGATACGATCGATCCCGGATGCTCTGGGCTCTGATCCTCCCCGTAGTCGCCGCCTTCGATCGCGGCGATCACGACGAGGTCGCGCGCGAGGGCGCGAAGCTCGGCGCCGCCGGGCTCGCGCCGCTGCTGCGCAGCGATCGCGCCGACGCCGCGATCGAAGCGGCCGCGAGCGCGCCCGACGGCTACGAGCTGCTCGTCGATCTCGCCGCGGTCGCCGGCGGCTGGGATCGCGCGCGCGCCGCGCCGGCCGCGCGCGTCGCCGCGCACATCGCGGATGCGATGGACGACGCGACCGAGCGCGATCTCCCCGACGACGCGCTCGCCGCCGCGCAAGACGCGTGGGCCGCGATCGCGCGCGCGCCCGATCGCTGGGCCGACGTGCGCGTGCACGCGCTCGAGGTCGCGGCGCACGTCGCGCGCGCGCGCCACGCCGGGCTCGGCTACGACCTCGCCGCGTTCCTCCACGATCCCGATCCGGAGGTGCGCCGCGCCGCGATCGAGCTCGTCCCCGCCCCGCTCCCCGCCGATCTGCTCGCGCCGATCGCCGCCGCGATCAGCGCCGACGACGACGACACGGTCGCGCTCGCCGCGGCGCAGATCGTCTGCGGCGAGCTCGCGTCCGCTCCAGCGGATCCGATCGTCGCGGCCGTCGGTGATCGAGGACTCGACCGCATCCGCGCGCTCGTGAGGTCTCATCCGAAATCGATCGAAGCGAAGCGCTGTCTCCGATACGATCGACAGTGACCGCAGTACGTCCGCATGACGCCGTCATCTCCCGAGTCGTCCGCCGACGCCGACGAGACCGAGGTCTCCTCGCAAGAGGCCGCGCGTCAACGCCGACACACCGGCGCGATGCTCGGGCGCTACGTCTTGATCGAGGAGCTCGGCCGCGGCGGCATGAGCGTCGTCTACATCGCCTACGATCCGCAGCTCGATCGACGCGTCGCGCTCAAGGTCGTGCGCGGCGACAAGCTGTCGGCCGCGCACCGCGCGCGCCTGCATCGTGAAGCGCAGGCGCTCGCGCGCCTCTCGCACCCGAACGTCGTCACCGTCTTCGACGTCGGCGATCTCGACGACGACACCTTCGTCGCGATGGAGCTCGTCGACGGCATGAACCTGCGCGACTGGCAGAAGCAGTCGCGCAGCTGGCGCGAGGTCGTGAAGGTGATGGTCGCCGCCGGTCGCGGCCTCGCCGCCGCGCACGACGCCGGCATCGTCCACCGCGACGTCAAGCCGCACAACATCCTCATCGGCGCCAACGGGCAGGTGAAGCTCGTCGACTTCGGCCTCGCGCGCGATCTCGGCGACCGGTCCTCGCCCGAGCACTCGTCGGACATCGATCCCGCGAGCCTGATCGACGACAGCGGCTCGTTCTCGCATTCGATCAACTCGATCAGCGAGAGCGCGTCGAAGCACCTCGAGACGATCACGCTCGCCGGCCACGTCGTCGGCACGCCCGCGTACATGCCGCCCGAGCAGCGCGCGCGTCGACCCGAGGCCGACGAGCGCAGCGATCAGTTCAGCTTCTGCGTCACGCTCTACGAGGCGCTCTACAAGCAGCGGCCGTATCAGATCAGCAAGAAGGAGCTGCTCGATCGCGGCGAGCTGCTCACCAAGGTCGATCGTCCCGGCGTCGAGCCGCGCACGCTCGCGCAGCCGCCGCCCGCCGACAGCGACGTGCCGACCTGGCTGCGCAAGGTCGTCCTGCGCGGGCTCGCCGCCGAGGGCCGCCATCGCTATCCGTCGATGGACGCGCTCCTCGTCGAGCTCGATCGCGATCCCGAGCGCACGCGGCGACGCGTCGCGCTCGCGGGCGTCGGCGCGCTCGTCGTCGCCGGCATCGCGGCGCTCGTCACGTGGAAGCTGGCGCCGAGCTCCGGCCCGACCTGCGGCGACGGCTCCGATCGCATCGGCGCGGTGTGGAACGCGGGCGCGCGTGACGACATCGCGCGCGACGCCGCGCGCCTGAGGGTCGCGTGGGCCGACGGCGCGGTCACCGCGTTCGGCGACGGCATCGATCGCTGGGCCGACGGCTGGAGGTCGATGCACCTCGAGGCGTGTCGCGCGACCAAGGTCCGCGGCGAGCAGTCGGAGGAAGCGCTCGATCTCCGCACCGCGTGCCTCGATCAGCGCCTGCGCGAGATGGGCGCGCTGGTCGACCTGATGCGATCCGCCGACGTCGCGGCGCTGCGCAACGCGGGCGACGCGGTCGCGAACCTGCCGCCGGTCGCCGACTGCGGCGACGTCAGCGCGCTGCGCCTGGTCGCGCGCAAGCCGTCGGATCCCGCGACCGCGCACAAGGTCGACGCGCTCGACAACCAGCTCGCGAAGCTGAGCGCGCTCTACGCGGTCGGCAACGTCGACAAGACGCTCGAGCTCGCCGATCGCGTGATCGCCGATGCGCGCGCGGTCGGCTTCGCGCCGACGCTCGCGCGCGCCTTGTACTGGCGCGGCCGCGCGATCGCGGATCGCGACGGCGGCGCCGCCGCGATGGCGGCGTTCGACGAGGTCTTCGCCAGCGCGCTCGGCGCCGGCGACGACAAGATGGCCGCCGACGCCTCGGCGCGCATCGCGCAAGAGGAGCTCTACGCCGCGCGCCTGCCCGAGTTCGATCGCTGGGAGCGGATCGCGCGCTCGCTCGCGACCCGCGTCGGCGCGACCGATCTGGGCTTGTGGATCGATCAGCTCGGCTGCATGTCGAACCACTACTACGGCAAGGTGATCACGCGGCTCACGTGCTTGCGCGAGGTCGCCGCGCGCCGCGACAAGGCGAACCTGCCGAGCGAGTGGCTGATGACGATGCTCGGCATCGCCGCGTCCGAAGCGGGAGACTTCTCGGGCGCGATCGGCTGGCTCGAGCGCGGCGTGCAGATGTCGACGCAGGAGAACGGCGCGAAGCACCCGCGCACGCTCGAGATGCGGGCGTATCTCTGCCACGGCCTGAACGAGCTCGGCGACTTCGCGCGCTCGGCGAAGGAGTGCACCGACGCGCTCGCCACGCTGGAGCAGGTCGCGCCCGACGACAAGACGCTGATCGCGCGCACCCAGGAGTACGTCGGCGAGGCCGAGCTGAACCTCGGGCACGACGATCGCGCGAAGCCGCTGCTCGAGTCCGCCTTGAAGAACGGCGACGAGGAGATCACGGCCGACGCGCGCGCCGCGCTCGCCGACATCGCGGGCGCGCAGGGCGATCTCGCCGCCAACGTCGCCGAGCGCGAGAAGGCGCTCGACGAGATCGTGAAGCTCTACGAGCCGTACAACCCACACCACCCGAACATCATCGCGGCGCGCCACGAGCTCGGCGGCGCGCTGCTCGCCGCCGGCCGCGCCGACGACGCGGTCGCGCAGCTCGCGAAGGCCGACGCCGAGGTCGACGTCATGGAGATCAATCCGCTCGAGCTCGCGTCGCTGCGCTTCCTGCGCGCGAAGGCGATCATGAAGTCGCACGCGCCCGACGCGGTGCTCGCGCGTCGGCTCGCCGAGTCCGCGCGCGACCTCTACACGCGCAGCGCCCCCGACACCGAGCGCTTCCGCGGCATGAAGCACGAGGTCGATGCGTGGCTCGCAGCCCTGCACTGATCGTTCAACGGTTGAACAAAAGTTGTACGAGTTGTCTCGGGCTTGAGCGTGGCGTCCGCGCTCGCCATTGAAATCATTCACGCTCCCGGCGGCATTCGGCTTGCTTTGATGGGCGGGTAATTCCTGTAGGGGGGACTACTCATGAAGTGCGCCGTCGCCGCCGTCGTGCTCGTGCTCGCCACCGGAACCGCCGAAGCGGGAGCCCAGCTCCAATACGTCTTCGGCGGTGATCAAGGCACCGTCGTCTTCATCCACGGCAAGTCCGACTGCAGTTGGGGCATGTCGGGCTGCAACGGCGGCGACTCGACCAGCGGACCGAACGCGTACTGGACCAATCGCTCGACGAACTACACGCTCGTCGACGAAGCGACGACCAAGCTCGATGCATCGGGCGGCGTGCACTACTACGAGGCCTTCACGATCGGATACGACCTCGAGAACCAGGGCTTCTGGTACGCGGCCAACGACGTCGGCGGCTGCCTGCAGGATCTCTATCAAGGGACCAACAACAGCGGCTGCAATCCGAATCGTTACCAGCGCACGCAGTTCCACCTCGTCGCCCACTCGGCCGGCGGCACGATCCTCGATCGCCTGCTGTCGACCGGTTGGTACTCGATCAACGATCACGTCGTCGGCAACGTCGTCGTGATCGCGCCCGCGCTCGCGGGCTCGCGCGCGGCGAGCGCGCTCTACGGAATCGACAACTACGGGAACTTCTGCACGGGCCTGGTGTCGTGGCTCGCCGGCTGGGCGCTCAAGAACAACGGCGCGCAGTCGCTGACGCGCAGCTCGGTGATCGGCGAAGCGAACAAGGGCTACGCCGGGCGCGCGCCGCGCTGGCTCTTGAAGGTCACGACCACCGGCGGCAGCGGCTCCGCGAACAACAACTGGTACGCCGGTGTCGACGAGCACGACAACGACAGCGCCATGGGCGCGCTCGCCGGGTGCCTCGGTTGGAGCGACCAAGACGACATGGACGGCCTCCTGTACTGGAGCGACTCCGATCCGACCAACAACACCGCCGGCAACAACTGCCCGACGAGCGATCACAGCTGTCACTACTACTCGCAGTTCACCGGCTCGTACTGGCACTGGTTCGAGAGCTGGGCGAACCACAGCCACAGCCGCGACGACGCGTACAACGACATGCAGACGACGAGCGGCTGCTACACGCGCACGCCCGGCGGGTGCGTCGGCCAGTACGGCATCTAGTGTCGCGCCGCGTGTTGCTCGCGGTGATCGTCGCGATCATCGCGCTGATCTGGTGGTGGCGGCGCGGCGGCGAGTCGTCGGAGGTCGCGCGCGCGCCGGTGGCCGCGGCGGCGTCGGCGGCCCCCGCGCCCGCGGCCTCTGCGCCCGCGATCGATCCCGCGCCATCTTCGTCCGCGGCGCCGGCGCAGCCGGGCACGGAACGTATGGTCCCGGTCGCCCCCGACGCGCCCCCGCCGTATCCGCCCGGCAGCCAGCCGCTGACCGAGGGCGTCGATCCGGCGCTGTCGGTGCAAGAAGACGATCCGATCGACAGCGATCACCCGGAGGCGCTGCACGCGATCTTCGGCGCGCGCCGCGACGTCGTGCACCCGCCCGATCCGCTCGTCGTCGATCTCGCGATCGTCGACGCCGCGGGTAAGCGCGTCGCGGTGCACGGCGCGCGCGTGCGCTTCCGCAGCGAGCGCGCGACGCCCGAGCACGGGCCGTGGTTCACGGCGCCGTTCGTCGACGACGGATCGCATCGGTACGTGGCGACCTTCAAGCCCTCGGCGTCGGAGAAGGACGCGCTGATCGGCTATCGCGTCTTCCTCGAGGTCGGCTTCGACGCGCCGGGCGGGCTCGGCCCGCGCGCGTACGGCTCGTCGATGATGTACACCGAGCCGCCGCGCGGGCACCTGAACGGCCGCTACACCGAGGCGGTGATCGACGGCTCGCTCGTCGTCGGCGCGGGCGTGACGATCGAGGCCGCGGGGCGCTTCAAGGTGATCGCGTCGCTCTACGGCGCGGATCAGCAGCACGCGATCGCGTTCGCGCAGCGCTCGGTCGATCTGCCGGTCGGCGACGGATCGATCCCGCTGCAGTTCTTCGGCAAGATCTTGCGCGACGCGGGGCTCGATGGCCCTTATGTCTTGCGCTACGTGATGCTCTTCGAAGAGCACCCCGATCGCGGCACGTATGCGCCGGGCGTGACGATCGATCCCGCGTACACGACGAGCGCCTATCGCGCGCGCGACTTCTCACCGGATCCGTACGTCGCCCCGCCGGTGTCGGGGCCGGTCGTCACCGCGCAGAGCCCGTCGCAGCAAGGGAAGCCGCCGCCGATGTTCACGCGGGGCGCGCCGCCGGCTTCGTCGTCGTCGTCGTCGGGCGGCGCCGATCAGCTCACCGCGCCGCGCTGATCACATGCCGCAGTCGTACGAGTAGCTGTTCTCGTCGATGCTGCCGTTGATGAGCTGCGTCTGCATGGTGTCCGCCGTCAAGCGGCGCTGATCGTCGTAGCTCCAGTAGCCGCGACCATCGTTGCTGTTGTGGTAGTCGTTCGGCAGCACGTTGTAGAGATAGGTCCACGTCTCCGTGTAGTCGATCGCGCCATCACTGTTGGTGTCGTGATCGATCTCGAGAGGCTTGCACGCGGGGTTGAGCGTGTACCTCTGGAGATCGCGGTATCCGCTGGAGCCGTCGCTCTTGGTCGCGATGCAGCCGTACGCGTCGTACGTGAACGTGTCGTAGTCCGACGGTTCGATCATGCCGTCTCCGTCGCGATCGCGATCCATTCGCAGGAGCTGACCGTTGTCCGCGTACGTGTAGATCTCGATGTAGTCCGGCTTGCCGTCGAGCGTGGGCTGCGGCGCGTCGTCGCGCTCGTAGCGGAGCACGTGACCGCGTTCGTCGTCGTACGTCCAGCGCTCGAGCTTGGACATGTACGACAGGGTCGAGCTCGTGGTCGCGGTCAGCACCCGATCGCGGTCGTACGTATACGCGACATCGCGCGTCACCTCGCCCGTGAGGCTCGAATGGATCAAGTTCCCGTCGGTGTCGAAGGTCCGGCGTTCTTCCCAGTACTTCCCCGTGCCCTGCAGGTCATGAATCACCTTGCACGCGCTGTAGCCGGGTGGATGTTCGACCGGCTTCCACGACGATTCGTTCGACGTGCACGAAGCGAAGGCCAAGACGAACAGGACGCGCGACCGCATGGAACGCATATCGCACGCGCCTCGCGCCGGTTGCGTGATCTCACGCTCGCGGGCCGGGGAGCTCGCGCGGATCGATCAGGCCGTGGCGGCGCCAGCCTTCGCGGAGCAGCCATGACTTTGCGTATTTCACGGGCAACGCGTCGTAGCCGGTCGGTAAGCGGAAGCCGGCGAGGTGCTCGTGGCCGCGCCAGCCGTCGAAGGCGATCGCGCTCGAGAACGGATCGAGGCGCCAACCTCGGTCCGCGTCTTCGCGGTGCCTGCGCCAGTTGTTGAGCACGTACGCGAACGCGTTGCGGACCTGGCGCGGCGTCGTGAGCTGCTGCGCGTGATAGCGATCGCGGAACACGACGCCGGTGCGCCCGCACGCGCGATTGAGGCGGCGCGCGACGGAGATCTCGAACGCGCGGACGCCGCGTGA
The DNA here is from genome assembly GCA_035493675.1 of Kofleriaceae bacterium. Lineage (GTDB taxonomy): Bacteria > Myxococcota_A > Polyangia > Haliangiales > Haliangiaceae > JAIOQA01. The sequence goes on from DATJIA010000004.1 coordinate 26,296, forward strand.
GAGCGCACGCGCGTCGCTCGCCTCGACCAGCAAGTGCAGGTGTGTGCGCTGGATGCTCACGTGCGCGACGCGGAAGTCTTCGCGCGGCGCCATGCGGATCAGCGCCCATTGCACGCAGCGATAGGCGCGGCGGCGGCGGAGCTTGCCGACCGCGGGTATCACGCGCACGGTGACGTGCACCGGGTGATGCCGAGACAGCTTGGGGCGCTGCACGTGCGGCATCCCGGCGATCGGCCCCTTCGGCAGGCGGCCCGCGTTCGCGCGACGACCGCCGTGCTGGCGCTCCGCCGGCTTCCGAACCTTCGGGAAGCGAAGGCGCAGCTGCCCGTTCGACATGATTCGGCTGATATCATTCTTCGACGAGGAAGGGAAGATGAGCGGGCACTGGTTTGACACCCGAGCGCGGGGCATCGGCGCGGGCGCCGACGTTCGTGCGATCACGCGGCTCCGCGCCGCCGCCCTTTTGAGATTTTTCGGTTTCGGATCAGGATCACCGCGTGACGGTCGCGCGGGCGTGCTGGTAGATGCTGCACATGTCGGCGTTGCAGTACGTGTAGTCGAACGCGAAGACGACCGGCGCGGGCGGAGCGGGGAGCGGCGTGCGGGTCGTGAGCGTCACGCGGGTCGCGTGGTCGGCGTCGGGCGAGGGCGTCATCGTGCAGGTGGGCGAGTCGTGGCCGCGCGGCGCTTCGGTCGCGGGATCGATCGCGCACTTCATGCCGCCGACCGTGAAGTGCGGCGGGCTCGTCATCTGCGCCAGCTGCGGATCGGACATGGGGAGATCGAGATCGATCGCGAGCGCGTCGCCGTCGGCGCGCGCGGTGACGAGCGGCAGGGGCCAGTCGCATTTGTCCTTCGCGCACGCGACGGTGACATGCAGATCGGTGGAGGGGGCGGCGGGCGCGACGTTCGAAGGCCCGGGCGCGGAGACGACCGGCGGCGCAGCGGAGCCGCACGCGGCCACGATGAAGACGAGCGCGAGGGGACGCATCAGACGCGGCCTAGACGCGGAAGACCGCGGCGCCCCAGGTGAAGCCGCTGCCGAAGACGGCGGAGAGGATCAGGTCGCCCTTCTTGACCTTGCCCTGCTTGCGCCAGTAGTCGATCGTGAGCGGCACGGTCGCGGCGGTGGTGTTGCCGTAGAACTGGATCGTGTTGAGGATCTTGTCGGCGGGGATGTTGCCGGTCTGCGCGACCATCTCGTTGATGCGCAGGTTCGCTTGGTGCGGCACGAACCAGTCGATGTCGGCCCACGTGAGGCCGCAGTCGGCGAGCGCGCGCTGCGACGCGGTGACCATGCCGCGCACGGCCTGCACGAAGACGCGCTTGCCGTTCATCTTGGGATACATCAGCGCGTTCTCTTCGCGGTTCTTGCGATCGTAGTCGAGGTACGGGAGGCGGTTGATCTCGAAGACGTGGAGCGAGAGATCGTCGGCCCCTTCGCCGTCGGCGTAGGCGGCGGTGTAGAGCACGCCGGCGCGCGGGTCCTGGGTTTCGGCGGGCCCGAGCACCATCGCGGAGGCGCCGTCGCCGAAGAGCACCGTGACGTCGCGGCCGCGCGTCGAGAAGTCGAGCGCGTGCGAGTGCAGCTCCGCGCCGACCAGCAAGACGCGCTTGTACACGCCGGTCTTCACGAACGCGTCGGCCATCTGCAGGCCGTACACGAACGACGAGCACTGCTGGCGGATGTCGAAGCACGCGCAGCCGCCGCCGGCGCCCTTGTTGAGCCCGCCGGCGATGCCGAGCTTCTTCTGCAAGACGACCGCGGTGCCCGGGAAGTGGAAGTCGGGCGACAGCGTGCCGAAGATGATGCAGTCGATGTCCGACGCGGCGACGCCGGCGTCCTCGAGCGCCGCCTGCGACGCGCGCAGCGCGAGATCGCTCGTCCACATGCTCTTGTCGTTGGGGACGTAGCGGCGCTCCTTGATGCCGGTGCGCTTCTGGATCCACTCGTCGTCGGTCTCGATCGTCTGCGTCTCTTGACGGACGTGCTGATCGTTCAGGAAGCGCAGCTCGTCGTTGGTGACGACACGATCAGGGACGTACGAGCCGATGCCGAGGACGTGGGTGCGGATCATGGTCGGACCTTTGCATGTCGTATCCCAGCGCGCGACGGAAGCCAAGCGTCCAGTAGCGTGATGGTCGAGATTGCGGCACGTTCGTTTCGATGTGGGCCGCGATCGTCGTGATGTCCGGCGTGACGTCACTACCGGGATGGGCGACGTACGATCGGATGTGCTCGCCGTGTCACGGCGCCGAGGGCGACGGTCACGGCCCCGCGGCGCCGTGGCTCGCGCCGGAGCCGCGCGACTTCACGCGCGGCGCGTACGAGTGGCGCACGGTCGGCGGCGGCGTGCCGCCGACGCGCGACGATCTCGCGACGACGATTCGATACGGCGTGCCGGGCGCGATGCCGGCGTTCGGCGACGCGCTCGACGATCGCGCGATCGATCAGGTGATCGACGTGATCGCGACGTTCTCGCCCGACGTGCTGATCGGGAAGTCGCAGACGCGCGGGCACGCGAAGATCGCGAGCGGCGGCGACGTCGCGCGCGGCGCGGAGCTGTGGAAGCGGAACGGCTGCGTGTCGTGTCACGGGCCCGAGGCGCCCAAGCGCTACGATCTGTCGACGACGATCCTGCGGCGCCCGCGCGCTTCGGCGGCCGATGAGCATCAGGCGATCGCGGACGACATCGTGTACGGCTTGGACGGCGCGGCGATGCCCGGCTACGCATCGATCGATCCGGACGATCTCGCGTCGCTGATCGCGTTCCTCGATACGATCCGCTCGCATTCGACACCGCCGTCGAACGCGAGCGCGATCGCGCAGGAGGCGATCGAGCGCGATCGCCGCGCGAAGATCGACAGCGGACGCTGGCCCGGCGGCGGCGCGCCCGACGAGGCGCTGCTGTTCGGAGCCGCGATCGCGCCGCAGGGCGATCCGCCGAGCTCGCTCGCGCCCGCACAGGCTTCCTTGAACGAGCAGCAGTGCGCGCGCTGCCACGCGAAGCAGGCGCGCGAATGGAGCGGCACGATCCATTCGCAGGCGACGTCGCCGGGCGTGCTCGCGCAGTTCCCGTCGATGAGCGCGCACGAGGTCGAGGGCTGCTCGCGCTGTCACGCGCCGCTCGCCGAACAACGCGACGACGAGCCGCTGCGCGCGCAGGCGGTGACGTGCGCCGCGTGTCACGTGCGCGCGTGGACGCGCCACGGCCCGCCGCAGCTCGCGAGCTCGCTCATCCCGATCGCCGGCTATCCGCTCGTGCAGCAATCGATCTACGAGCGCGGCGACTTCTGCTTGCCGTGTCATCAGCTCCCGGCGCGCCTCGCCGTCGAGGGGCGGCCGCTGCTCGACACCTATCGCGAGTGGCTGTTCGGTCCGTACATGCGGCGCGGCGTGCAGTGCCAGCACTGCCACATGCCGAACCGCGAGCACACGTGGAAGGGCGTCCACGATCCGGACACGTTCCGCCAAGGCATCCGCGTCGAGGCGATCGCCGCGCGCGGCGCCGGCGGCGCGGTCAGCGTGCGCGCGCGCGTGTGGAACCAGGGCGCGGGGCACTTCCTGCCGACGACGCCGACGCCGGCCGCGTGGATCACGATCGAGCTGTTCGACGATCACGGTCGCGCGATCCGCGGCGCGCGCGCGACCAAGCGCATCGGGCGCGCGATCCGCTTCGAGCAAGGCGCGTGGCACCAGCTCGAGGACACGCGCATCCCGCCGGGCGAGAGCCTCGAGCTCGCGGGCGCGTGGATCGACGGGCGCGTCGCGGAAGCGACCACGGCGCGCGTCACGATCGACGTGCACCCGGACGATTACTACGAGGGCTTCTATCGCGAGAAGCTCGCGGCCCACGCCGATCCGCAATACCAAGCCGCGCTCGATCGCGCGCTCGCGTCGCATTACGAAGCTTATCGGCGCGACGTGCCGCTGCGCTGATCGTCGGGGACGGTGGTGTCGACGTCGACCGCGCTCGGGCGGCCGAGATCGATCGTGACGTCGTCGGTGCCGGAATCGATCGCGCTGCGATGGTGTCGGACCGGCGCGGCGTCGATCGGCGCGATCACGCTCGGCGCGCTGTCGACGGTCGCGTCGGCCGGTGGCTGCGCGTCGACCACGATGCGCGCGTCCGGTGACGACGCGGGTTTCTGATCGCGCGGCGTGCTGCGCTCGCCGATCCCCGTCGAGCGCAGCCCGGTGCGGACCAAGACCGCCGCGACCGCGCCGAGCGCGAGCCCACCGGCGACCAGCGCGCTGCCGAGCCAGCGGCGCGGCCTGCGCGGCGCGACCACGACCAGCGAAGGCGCCGGATCTCTCGGCGGCGAAGGCGCGATCACGGTCGGCTGCGACGCGCTCACGCCGACGCGCTCGAACATCGCCACCAGCGACGTCGCCGATTCCGGACGCGCCGCCGGCTCCTTCGCGAGCAAGCGCGCGCACAGCTCGGCGACCGGCGCGGCGATGGTCGGCACGAAGCCGCGCAGATCCGGCGGCTGCACGGTCAAGTGACCGGCGAGCACCTCGCCCGCGCCCTCACCGAGGAACGGCGGCCGCCCCGTGATCATCTCGAACAAGACGCAGCCGAGCGAATAGAGATCGCTGCGGTGATCGCACGCGCTCGCGCCGCGGCACTGCTCCGGCGACATGTACAAGGGCGTGCCGAGCACGACGCCGGTGTGCGTGCGCGAGACGTCGTCGCCGAGCTTCGCGATCCCGAAATCGAGGAGCTTCACCTGCGGCACCGCGCCGCCGTCGGGATCCGCGACGAGGAAGATGTTGTCGGGCTTGAGATCGCGATGCACGACGCCGCGCGCGTGCGCCGCCGCGAGCGCGCCCGCGATGCGCCGCGCGAGCACGAGCGCGGTCGCGACCGCCAGACGGCGATTGCGCACGATGTGATCGGCGAGGCTCACGCCGTCGAGCAGCTCCATCACGATGAACGCGTGGCCGTCCTCGGTGTAGCCGAAGTCGAAGACCTCGACGATCCCGGGATGGCGGATCGACGTCGTCGCGCGCGCCTCGTTGAAGAAGCGCTCGACGACTTCCGGAACATGACCGTACTCGGGGCGCAGCACCTTCACGGCGGCGCGGCGTCCGATCAAGACGTGCTCGGCGACATACACCATCCCCATCCCGCCGCCGCCGAGCTCGTCGACGATCCGGTAGCTGCCGGCGGTCTGTCCCACCGAGAGCCCGAACCGCGACGTGCGCCGCGCCCCGCCGCTCATCGCCGATACCCCAGGTTGATCGTCAGCGCCGCCGCGATCGACACGCCGCCGCGCAGCCCCGACGCGCCCCCGACCGCGACCTCCGCGCCCGCGCCGATCGTCCACTCTTGATCGAGCGAGCGATCGATCGACGCGAGCGCGGCGACCTCGGGCACCGCGATCGATCCGCGCACCGTGCGCCCGCCCGCGCCGAGCGTGTGCGGCAGCTCGGACAAGACGAGCACGCCGGCGCCGCCGTACGCGGAGAACGTGAGCTCGTCGCGCGCGATCGATCGCCCGCCGATCGCGAGCAGCTCGAACGCCGACGCGGTCGCGCCCGGATCGCCCGCGAACACGCCGGCGCCGACGTGCGCGCCGGCGTCGAAGCGTCCGTCGCCGAACGCGTGCGTCACCGCGAGCACGGGCCCGACCGGCGCGGCCGCGGCGCCGCCGCTCGAGAGGACGCCCGCGCCGAGCCCGCCGCGCACGGTCCATTCGGTCGGCGCGATCGGGGGTGCGGCCGTCGCCGTCGTCGTGATCGCCACCGCGGGCGCCGGCGCGGGCGCTGGTGGATCCGAAGACGAGGTCCCCATCGCGATCGCTCCGGTGACCTCGACCGGCTTCTCGAGCTTCACCGCGCACGCGCGCTCGAGCGGCGGCAAGAGCTCGCGCACCTTCGGCGCGAGCGGCGCGTCGGGGCTGCCGTCGAGGAAGCGCTTGTAGTAGTCGAGCGCCTCGCGGCAGTGATCGAGCTGGCGGTGCGACTGCCCGAGGTTGTAGAGCAGCGCGTCGCTCGGATACAGCACGTACGCCTGCTCGAACTCGTCGATCGCCTCCAGGTAGCGACCCAGCTTGTACAGCGCGACGCCGCGCCGCGCGTGCTCGTCGGCCTCCCGCCGGCTCGCCTCGGGTGAGGGATCCGCCGCCGCGATCGCCGACGACGCGATCACGCACGCCGCGATCGCGCGTCCTAGCACCACGGCACCGTGCCGTAGCAGTTGTCGAACAGCTGGCAGCTGTCGTTCGACAAGCACTGGTTGACGAGCCGCTCCCAGTCGTTGCGCTGCGACGTCGTGAGCTTGTCGACGCACTTGTCGAAGAGGTCGATGCAGTCCTGATGCGAGACGCCGTCGGGGTAGTCGTTGCACTCCTGGGCGCGGTCGCACAGCGACTGCACGGTGTCGGGCTGCGCGCACGCGCCGAGCGACAGCGCGATCGCGATCGCGACGCCCCTCAGCACCACGGCACCGTCGCGGAGATGCAGTCGAACGCACCGCCGCAGCTCGTGTTGTTGTTCAGGCACGCGGCGACGTCGTTGGTCCACGTCGACAGCTGCTGCGCGGTCAGGCCGTTCAGGCACGCGTTGTAGTAGGCGCGGCAGCCGTTCTCGTTGTCGTCCCAGCGCGTGTTGCAGATGTTCTCGTCGCGGCAGAGCAGCTCGGGGTAGATGCCGGCCGGGGGCGCCCACTCCGAGGTCGCGCACACGCCCTTCCCGTCCTGATCGGGCACGCACACGAGATCACCGCCGCAGTCCGACGACTGCGTGCAGAGCTGCGCGCACACCTGATCGCCGAAGATGCCGAAGTCGACGCACTCCGAGCCGCTCGCGCACGGCGGCTGCCCGGCCGCGCAGCTGCTCCGCGGCGGATGCGCGGGCATCGCGTCGGGCGAGTCCTTGATCGGACCGCCGCCGCCGCCGTCGTCGGCCGGCGCGCACGCCGCCATCGCCATCACCAGCACGGCCGCGAGCCGTGCACACGAGATCGAGATCGATTGCATGAGTCCCTCCTCCCGCCCCAATCGGCGGTCGCGAGATCGGCGCCGCCGCTCGCCGCGGCGCGACGCGCGTTGAATCCAAGCCCCGCGCGTGCTGTGATCGCGGGCGGTTGCACGATTTCGGCGCGACCGGTGTCGGATCTGCGAGGGGTCCGTCGCCTACCGTGCATGGGTCTCCCTCGCGTTGCCGCCATGCAGCTCGACGAAGCGATCGCGCCCGAGCGCGCCGACGATCCCGATCAAGACGTGCGCGATCTGATCGCGGTGCGCGAGCACACGCGCGCGCTGCGTCTCTTGATGCAGCGCCACGGCGCGGCGCTCTATCGCTTCTGCCGCGAGGCGCTCCGCGACGCGACGCTCGCCGACGACGTCCACCAGCAGGTCTTCATCGAGGCGTACCGCGACTTCGATCGCTACGGCGGCCGCTCCACCTTACGTACGTGGCTGTTCGCGATCGCGCGCCACCGCTGCCTCGACGCCGCGAAGGGGCGCACGCGTTGGACCTCGCGGTTCAAGAACGAAGCCGGCGACGAGCTCAGCGATCCGCACCCCACCGCCGGCGAGCGCATCGACGACGCGCGCCTGCGTTCGTCGCTCGAAACCTGCCTCGACGAGCTCGGCGAGCACGTCCGCACGGCCGTGCTGCTCCGCTATCAGCAAGGTTTCTCTTTCGAGGACATGTCGTCGGTCTGTCGCGAAAAAGCCGGCACGTTGCAGGCGCGCGTCTCGCGCGCGCTGCCGGTCTTGCGCGCGTGCATCGAGAAGAAGACGGGAGGTGCGCTGTGACGTCCGACGCTCGTCTCGAAGAGGCGCTCCGATCGATCGGATCGGAGCTCGCGCCGCCCGCCGGTTGGGAAGATCGCGTCTTGGCCGCGACGGTCGGGCCTGCGCATGTCGCTGCGCCCGCGCCGCGCCGCGCGCGCTGGTGGATGTTCGCCGCGCCCGCGCTCGCGTGCGCCGCCGCGGCCGCGGTCTATCTCTGGTGGCCGCGCTCGACACTCCCCGTGCAGCAGCTCGCGCTCGCCGTGTCCGTCGAGCACGGCGGCCCGATCGTCCGCGGCACCACCGCGCACCCCGGCGACACGCTCGTCGCCTCGACCACCGGCGGCGCCGCGCACACCGCGATCTGGATCTACCGCGACGATCACGAGCTCGTGATGTCGTGCACGTCGTCCCCGTGCCGCGTCACGCTCACCGCGCGCGGCGACTACTCGATCGTCGCACTCTCCTCCGACGCGCCGCTCCCCACGCCGCACGGGACTCTCGACGACGACGTCTCCGCGGCGGCAAAGTCCGGCGCGACCTACACGATCGAGCCCGTCGAGGTCAGGTGAAGAGGCTGCCGTAGTCGACGTCTGCCGTCACCTCTTCGACGCGGATCACGACGTGACGCTGACCGGCGCCCACCGTCGGCGGCAAATCCAGCTCGTAGACGTGCACGGGTACCTTCGTCAGCGAGTTGAGCCACGCCCCCACCTGAGTGAACACCGCCGTCTCGTCCAGCGCGTTCTGGATCACCCGCACCGGACTCAGCAGCGATGTGTAATCGAAGTCTCGGCGCAGTGCGATCCATCCGAACGGGCGCCGATGACCAACGGGCGGCGGATTGGGCACGCCCGGAATGGTGACGCATGGAGTCTTCAGGCACGTCGTGCAACCGTTGTCGCAGATGCACGTGATCAGCCCGAACTCCTGTCCTCCGCGTTGCGCAGGCCGCGTGGGCATCACGAAGTAGTCGGGGTCGGAGTTCTTCGGCGTGAAATACGCGCGCACTGCCCCACCTCCGTACTGGATCTCATCGCCGTTGATCCCGAACGACAGTGGCTCGATCAGTTGTGGCATCACTAGCGCTCCTTCTCGTTTTTTGGCGACGGTCCTGGTCCGAGCACGACAAACGTCGCCCATGTCGTGCTGTCGACACCTTCTGCGATCAACGCGCGCTGTGCGGCGCGCGTTGCTTCGACGGGCGCATACGCGCCACCCGCTTCGTAGAAGTGGCGCGCGAATCGGTAAGCAACGTCGTCGTCGACGCTCCAGCGTGCCGCTACGACGGCAGTCGCGCCACCAGCGAGGAATGCATTTGCCAGCGGCCCTAGTTCGTCGCGATCGCGTGGATCGGCGACCGCACAGCTCGTCAGCACGACGACTGCCGCGTTCACGCGCCGATCGACGATCTGCCCCGAGTCGAGCGGGCCATCAGCGAGCAGCAATGCGGGACCTCGACCGGTGCGTGCCGCGTGCACCGCGATGTGCACCAACGACGCTCCGCTGGAGAGCGCATCGCTTCTTGCGTCGTTTCCCACGTGCGCAGACACGCCCAATGTCTTCGCGACATCGACAACTTCGTGATGCGCGGACGGAAGGTCGCCGGCTGCATCGCCGATGACCACAACAGGTCCGTTCTGGGCCGGCAGGTCCTCGAGCACAGCGAGGACGTTCGCACTGGGGACGTACGCAACCGCGTTGCGTTGCACGAGGTATCCACCGTCGACGAGCAAGGCCGCGAACGGAACCTCACGGATCGGATCGTCGGTCGCCACGTAGATGGGCACCTCGCGTGGGGGCATCACGAGCGCCGGCAAGAGAGCGTTGCCGACCCGTGCGCCGAGCCCGCGGTCGTCGGGCTTCGACAACCATTGCTCGATCAGCTCACGAATGGCGCCGACCGAACCGAGTCGAACGATCCGCCTTGCCTGCGGCGTACTCGCGATCAACCACAGGTCGTCCCCAGCACGCGCGTACGTCAGCACATACTGATCGCTCAGCCGCTCGCGTAGCGTCTTGGGCGCGAGCGGATCTGCGAGCGCCGACGAGCGCAACGAGTGCGCGAGTGCTCGAACGCCCGCGGCGCGCTCGCCTGCGGTGCCAAGCTCCGTTTTTACGTCGCCGACTTCGTTGCTACCGAGCGAGGCGAGGCCGTCGACGATCGAGCGCGCGGTCGCAGCTTGGACGAGCGCGAGCGCGTCGTCTGCGCGGCTCTCCTCGGCATAGATGCGGAGGAGGTCTTCTATCCACTGTCTCTGTTGTTCGATCACCCACGGCTTCAGCGCATCGATGTCGACGACGCGACGTTGCTCGAGGAGGAGATCGACCGCGTGCTTCAGTGCGATCTCTGCCTCGGCTCGATGACCGTCGCGATCGAGAGCGCGGCCGAGCGTACCTTCGAGCTCGGGAACCAACTCGGGCGGCGCGTCTCGCAGCGCGGGCTGGATGATGTCGATCGCCTCGTTCGGTCGACCGCGCGCGAGCGCCAACCGCGCCGCAACGGAGGCGTGCCAGGCGCGAGAAACAGGTCCGTGATCGCGATCGGGGTCGCCGTTGATCGTCGTTGCCGCCGCGTCGAGATCACCCGCGGCGATCTGCGCGTCGGCGAGGTTCATCGTCGCGTCGTGCAGCACGTCGACGAGTTGGCGCTCGCGCGCGAACGCGATCACCTCGGCGAGCTCCTGCTCGGCGATTCGATAGCGGCCGTGCGCCAGATCGACGACGCCGTGCAGCTCGTGCAAGGTCGCCCAGAACGGACTCTGTCGATCGACGATCCGATCCGCCTCGGTCATGACACTCTGGGCCGCGGGAAGATCGCCCATGTCGTAGAGGATCGCGGAGATCCCCACGAGCACCCGACCTCGGAGCTCCGAATCACCGAGGCGTGCGCTCAGCTCGTATGCAAGGCCCGCGTACCTCATCGCCGATGTGAAGTCGTTGATGGCTCCGTATCGTCGATACAGACCGCGCGCGTCGAGGGTACGTCCGCGCAGATCGGAAGGATCACGGTGGACGAGAGCACGCTGGTACGCGGCGATCGCTCGATCGTCACCGGCTGCGCTGTAGATGTCTCCGAGCGCATTCCACGCGTCGGCTCCGCCTGGATCGTCACCGATCGTCGATGCGATTCCCGCGACGAGCCCTTCATCTTCTCCACGTTCAGCAAGCACACGGGCCGCGCGCGCGCCGATGGCAGGTTGTGCGGTCAAGCCGAACAAGGCGACGCACGTCTCCTTCGCGTCATCCTGATCACGGTCGATCGCCGCCGAGCACGAGTCGCTCGCGCTCGCCGCGGTACCGCACGCGGCGGACAGCGCGACGAGCGCGCAGAGCCCCGTCCTCCCCATCGCGGCACCGACGGTACCAAGATTCGCGGGGCTAGGTGATGTTCTCACTGTCGAGAACGTCTGCAACTCCCCGGCGACCGCGCCGATACGACGCAGGCCGTCCCCGACGACAATCATGGGCATCCTGGGCCGACGCCGCTGCTGCTCCGCTGGCTGCCTGCGTTGCGGTTCGCGCCGATCGTGACCGTTCCGCTCGCACCTCCTTGGTTGCAGCTGGAGATCCGGCAGGTCCAGGGAGCCTTGATCGGAGCGAGGCCCGGCGGCGGGATGCTATCCTCGGATCGTGATCGTCGCCTGTCCGGCGTGCGACGCGCGGTACGACCTGGCGGGGAGCCCGGTCGGTAGTCGCGCGCGGTGTCGATGCGGGACGGTGTTCACGATCGAGGCGCCGAAGGAGCAGGCGGCGATGTTGGCGTGCCCGCGGTGCGGCGCGAACGTGCCGGAGTCGAGCGCGTCGTGCGCGTATTGCCACGCGGCGCTGTTGGTGAAGGCGTGCCCGCGGTGCATGGCGCGCGTGTTCCACGGGCACAAGCACTGCCCGGAGTGCGGCGGCGCGCTCGATGTCGCCGCCGCGGTCGGCGTCAGCAAGCGCGAGTGCCCGCGCTGCCGCGTCGCGCTCGCGACCAAGCTGATCGGCGACGCGGCGATCGACGACTGCACGAGCTGCGGCGGTACGTTCCTCGATCGGGCGACGATCGAGCGCGTCCTCCTCGAGCGGCAGCAGGCGCGCGCCGACGCGATCGTCGGCATCTACGGCGACGGCGGCGACGCGCCCCTGCCCTCGCCCGCCGGGCCGATGTACGTCAAGTGCCCCGACTGCGCGAACCTGATGAACCGCAAGCAGTTCGCGACCGGCGCCAAGGTGATCGTCGACGTCTGCCGCGACCACGGCACCTGGTTCGACGCGCACGAGCTGTCGCGCGTGATCCGCTTCGTGATGTCGGGCGGCCTCGAGCGCGCCGCGCAGGAGGATCTCGCCGACGAGAAGGAGCGCATCAAGAAGATGCGCGCCGACGCGATCTACGCGCAGCAGCAGGCCGAGCGGATCACGACGGTCCAGACCGGCAACGACTACGGCTCGCTGATCGCCGACGTGCTGTTCAACTTGTGGAAGTGAACGCGCGTTCGGACCGGACCTGGACCGGCGATACGCCGCGTGGTCCAGCGGTGAGTACGCAAGTGCACGAAGTCGCGATCGGTCGCGCGGGCATGCCGGCTGCACATCGGCGCGCCGGTGAAGCGAACCACGAAGACGCCGAAGCTGCGACTCTCCATGGACACCGTGCGACGGCTGAACGGCGCCGAGCTCGTCGGCGTGGTCGGCGCGATAAGGCCCCGGACGGGGTCGCTCGACCCCGCGATCACCTGCCACCTGTCGTGCCCCTGCACCGACAACTGCCTGACTGACTACCCGCCGTGCCTCAGCGCGGCCAACCAGTGCCCGACGCAGATCCTGTGCCCCGTGGGTTGAGGCGCTAGCTCGCCTTCTTCGACTTCTCGCGCGCGGCGGTGAACTCGGGGTAGGTGACGACCTGGTTCCGGCCCGAGTGCTTCGCGTGGTAGAGCGCGTGGTCGGCGTGCTCGATGAGGGTCGCGCGGTCCTTGCCGTCGCCGGGGAACGCGGCGACGCCGATCGACATCGTGACCTTGAACGGACCCTTGTCGGATTCGATCACGAGGTTGCCGACCTCCTTGCGGACGCGCTCGCCGACCGCGCGCGCCTGCACGAGATCCGCGTTGTCGAGGATCACGGCGAACTCCTCGCCGCCGTAGCGCGCCGTGATGTCGATCTTGCGCGCGACCTCTTGCAGCACGCGCGCGACCCGGCGGAGCACCTCGTCGCCGACGGGGTGGCCGTAGGTGTCGTTGACCTTCTTGAAGTGATCGACGTCGCAGAGCAGCACCGCGGCGCGCAGGCCGTGGCGCTCGGCGCGATCGAGCAGCTCGCCGAAGCGCTCCTGGAACGCGCGATGGTTGGTGAGCCCGGTGAGGCCGTCGGTCGTCGCCATCGTCTCCATCTTCTTGTAGAGGAGCCCGTTGGCGAGCGAGACCGCGACCTGGGTCGCGATCACGCTGAGCATCTCGCGCACGTCCTTGCCGAAGCGCTTCTCGGCGCGCGCGCACAGCGTGAAGGTGCCGACCGGCTCGTCGGCGGCGAGCAAGGGGAGCACGAGCAGCGAGCGCGCCTCGTCGATCTTCACCTTCTTCGTGTAGATCGGCGCCGACACCTCGCGCGGCTCGCCGCCGGCGGGGAGGTAGTGACGGTTCTTGACGACCATCGACGCGAGGCCGGCGTTGTCCTTGAAGTCGAGGCCGCTCAGCGTCTTCTCGTCGACGATGCCGTCGCCGCCCGGGCGGATGCGCACGGCGGAGACGCGATGGCGCGACTTGTCCTTGTCGTAGAGCGCGATCACCGCGGCGTCGTACTCGACGATCATCGCGGCGGCGTCGAACGCGCCGTCCATCACCTGCTCGGGCGTGAGCGCGCGGCCGAGCATCGCCGCCGCGACGTAGAACCGCTCGTGCTCGTACTTGGCGCGCTCGACGGCGCGGAAGACCTGCTCGGCCTGCACGGTGCGGAGGATCTGCGAGCACGCCTCGGTGAGCAGATCGCGATCGTGCTCGTCGAACGGCGCCGCGCGATCCGCGCACAAGACGCCGCGCAGGTGGATGCCCTCGAGGACGGGGACGCCGACGAACGCGCTGCCCGCGTGCGCGCCGCCCTCGTAATACGGCAGCTGGCCGGCCTTGGTCGCGGAGACGAGCAGCGCCTGCCGATCGCGCACGATCGCGCCGACGATGCCGGCGCCGCCGAGCTTGTGGCGCTCGGTGACCTCGTCGGCGTCGGACGCGACCTCTTTCAAGCGCAGCGACGATCCGTCTTCGTCGAGCCAGAGCAGCGCGACCGTGCGCGCGCCGAGCGATCGCTTGACCGTCGCGAGCACCCACGCGGCGGCGTCGCTGATCACCTGCGCGCCGCCGGCGGCGAGCAGGTGCGCTTCTTCGTCGCGCGGGCGCGGCGCGCGACTCGACGGTCCGAGCGCCGCCGCGATCAAGCGATAGTCGCGCGCGCCTTGCCGCTGCGCCTCGATCTCGCGGAGGAGCTTCTTGGCGCGCCGCGCGCGGTGGCGCGCGACCAACCCGCGCAGGAGCAGCGCGTGCGCGGCCGCGGCGCCGGCGAGGAACGCGATGTGGACGGCGGCGGCGACCGTCGCCGCGCGGCTGCCGTCGCGCGCGGCGAGCGCGGCCTCGACGAGGCTGGCCGTCGCAACTCGGCGGGTCTCGGCGTAATCGACCACGACCAGGGCACCAGCCGTCCCAGCGACGAGCAGGTCGAGCTGCCGGGCGGTGACCCGCTCAACCGACGGATGAAGAAAGCCAGCCCGCCAGAAGACCTCCCGCGCGCGGGCGCACGCCTCGATCAGGAGACGCGTCTTGCCCATACCACCCGGGCCGGTGTACGTCCTGAGGGTCGTCATCGGCCCGTCCGGGAGTCCGCCAACGAGGTCGTCGAGGACTCGCTCCCGGCCGAAGAACGGGACGATCCGGAACTGTGCCCGCAGCAGCGCACTCGGCGGATAGTGATCACGCCACCACGGCCATGCGGCGTCGTG
>DATJIA010000005.1:0-12287 GCA_035493675.1 Kofleriaceae bacterium
CTGATCGGCCGCGTCGAGTTCCTGAAGCCGAAGAAGACGACCCACTGGAAGGCGAAGAAGATCGATCTCGCGCCGGTGATCACCGCGCCGATCGCGCCGGCCGACATCCCGCGGCGTTTCTTGAAGTCGCAGCCGTGGCCCGTCGACGATCACATCGATCAAGACTTGCTGCGCCGCGCGGAGAGCGCGCTCGCCGGCGGACGGCCGATCGAGCTCGCGCTGCCGATCGACAACACGCGGCGCGCGGTCGGCACGATGCTGTCGGGCGCGATCGCGCGCGCGCACGGCGGCAAGGGCCTGCCCGACGGGACGATCAAGGTCCGCTTCACGGGATCCGCCGGACAGAGCTTCGGCGCGTTCCTGTCCGCGGGCGTCTCGCTCGAGCTGTGCGGCGACTCGAACGACTACATCGGCAAGGGCCTGTCGGGCGGGCGCATCGCGGTCTACCCGCCCGCGACCTCGCGCTTCGTCCCCGAGGAGAACGTGATCATCGGCAACGTCGCGCTCTACGGCGCGACCGGCGGCTCGCTCTACGCGTGCGGCCTCGCCGGCGAACGCTTCGCGGTGCGCAACTCCGGCGCGCGCGCGGTCGTCGAGGGCGTCGGCGATCACGGCTGCGAGTACATGACCGGCGGCGTCGTGGTCGTGCTCGGCCAGGTCGGCCGCAACTTCGCGGCCGGCATGTCGGGCGGCACCGCGTACGTCTTCGATCAGCAGCAGACGTTCCGATCGAAGTGCAACCTCGAGATGGTCGAGCTCGAGTCGCTCGTCGACGAGAGCGACCTCTGGCTCGTGTACGGCATGATCGAGGATCACGTCCGCTTCACCGGATCGCCGCTCGGCCGCCGGCTCCTCGACAACTGGGAGCTGATGGTCGCGAAGTTCGTGAAGGTGATGCCGACCGACTACAAGCGCGTGCTGCAGGCGCGGCGCGCGGCGGCGCGCCGGCCGACCGGACGCCTCACCGTCGTCGATGGAGGCCGCTAGTCATGGGCAAGCCGACCGGATTCATCGAGTGGCAGCGCGTCCTGCCGAAGAAGCGCGGCGTCGCTGAGCGCCTCGCCGACTACAAGGAGCTCTACCTCCCCGTCGACGAGGCGCAGTCGCGCCAGCAAGCGGGTCGCTGCATGGACTGCGGCATCCCGTTCTGCCAACAGGGCTGCCCGCTCGGCAACCCGATCCCCGACTTCAACGATCTGGTCTTCAAGGATCGCTGGCACGACGCGCACCGGCGCCTCGCGTCGACGAACAACTTCCCCGAGTTCACCGGTCGGTTGTGCCCGGCGCCGTGCGAAGCGGCCTGCGTGCTGAACATCGACAACAACCCGGTGACGATCGAGGAGATGGAGAAGGAGATCATCGAGCACGCGTTCGCGCACGGCTGGATCACGCCGGAGCCGCCGCGCGCGCGCACCGGCCGCAAGGTCGCCGTCGTCGGCAGCGGCCCCGCGGGCCTCGCCGCCGCGGCGCAGCTCAACCGCGCGGGTCACACCGTGATCGTGTTCGAGCAGGCGGCGCGCGCCGGCGGGCTGCTCCGCTACGGCATCCCCGACTTCAAGATGGAGAAGTGGGTGATCGATCGGCGCCTTGCGCTGCTCGAAGCGGAGGGCGTGGAGATCCGGTGCGGCGTCGACGTCGGGCGCGAGCCGACCTGGGATCGCCTGCGCGCGGAGCACGACGCGGTGGTCGTCGCGATCGGCGCGCGGCGCGGCCGCGATCTCGACGTGCCCGGGCGCGAGCTCGAGGGCGTCGTGATGGCGATGGACTTCTTGACCGAGCAGAACGAGGTCGTCGGGGGCGAGAAGACTTCGGCGCGCATGGACGTGAAGGGCAAGCGCGTCGTGATCCTCGGCGGCGGCGACACCGGATCGGACTGCCTGGGCACGTCGCTGCGCCAGGGCGCCGCGCACGTCGCGCAGATCGAGCTGATGCCGGCGCCGCCCGAGGTGCGCGATCGCGCGAACCCGTGGCCGGAGTGGCCGATGATCTTCCGGACGTCGTCGTCGCAAGAAGAAGGCGGCGATCGCGGCTTCGCGCTGCGCACGACGCGGCTCGAGGGCGCGGCCGGTCGCTTGACCGCGATCATCGCCGAGAAGGTCGGCGGTCCCGCGGGTCGCGCGCCGCGGCACCCCGGCGAGCTCGTCGCGATGCCGGGTGATCCGGTCGTCATCCCGGTCGATTCGCTCATCCTCGCGCTCGGCTTCACCGGGCCGGATGCTTCTCCCTTGAAGGAGCAGCTCGGCGTCGCGCTCGACGCGCGCGGCAATGTCGCGGTCGATCGCTCGTATGCGACGAACGTCGGCGGCGTTTACGCGTGCGGCGACGCCAAGCGCGGCGCGTCGCTGATCGTGTGGGCGATCGCCGAGGGCCGCGAGACCGCGCGCAACGTCGACGCGTACCTGCGCGGCGCGCCGTCGTGGCTGCCGGCGCGCGGGCAAGACCTGCCGTTCGGCGGCCGCTGATCGGCTCAGCGCGCGCGGAACTGCGCTTCGCCGGCGACCGACAGGAAGAAGGCGAAGACGTCGGCGCGCTCGGCGTACGCCTGGTCGCGCGTCGAGCCGACGCCGTGGCCGGCGTCCTCGTCGATGCGCACGAGGACGGGCGCGGCGCTGGTAGTCGACGCGAGCATCTTCGCGGCCATCTTCGACGTCATCCACGGCGCGACCCGCTTGTCGTTGAGGCCGATCGTGAAGATCACCGCCGGGTACGCCGTGCCCGGCGCGACGTGCTGATACGGATCCATCGCGAGGATCGATCGGAAGCCGGCCTCCGTCTCGGGATCGCCGAGCTCGAACTTCTGGTTGGCGCCGTTCTCCGCGGCGAGCAGACGGATCGGATTGCACTCGCCGACCGCGATGTTCGCCGCGGCGAACAGATCCGGACGATCGGTGACCGCGCGGCCGATCAGGATCCCGCCCATCGACCCGGCGCGCCCGAACAGCTTGCCCGGTGACGTGAGCTTGCGATCGAGGAGCGCCTGACCGCACGCCTCGAAGTCGTGCACGCCGTTCATCTTGTGCTCGTGCGTGCCGTCGGCCTGCCAGCGATATCCCTTCTCGCCGCCGCCGCGCACGTGGCACACGGCGTACACGCCGCCGTGCTCGAGCCAGGGCAGGACCGTCGGCGAGAAGCTGGGCGTGATCGAGATGCCGTACCCGCCGTAGCCGTAGACCAGCGCGGGGTGCGATCCGTCGGCGACGGCGTCGCTCGCGCGGATGATCGTCATCGGCACGTCGGTGCCGTCGGCGCTGCGCGCGGTGACGTCCTCGACGACCACGTGGGAGAAGTCGGCGTTCGTCGTCGTCGCGAGCCCCGCGTCGGTCACCGCGCCCTTCGCGTCCACCACGACGTACGCCGGCGCGCGCGTCCAGCCCTCGATCCCGATCATCGCGCCGGCGCGCAGCGGGTCGACGACGACCTCGTCGATCCAGCCTTCGTAGGGCAGCGCGATCGCCGACGGCGCGCGCTTGCTCCACGGCAGCCGCACGAGCCGACCGCGACCTTCGACCATCTGACGCACGAAGAGGGCGTCGTGCGCCGCCGCCATGCCGCGCAGGACCACGTCGGGCGTCTCCGCGATCTCGGTGCGCGCCTTGGCCAGCGACGGATCGGAGACCGGGACCGAGACGATCTTGCGGTTCGACGCGTCCTTGAAGGTCTCGAGGTAGATGCGATCGCCCTGCACGACCACGTCGTCGACCTGATCCGCGTACTCGGCGACGGTCTTCCACGGCGTCTTCCCGGTCCCCCGGCGATCGAGCTTCGCGAGGGGCGCGATCGCGATCCGCGTCTCGCTGTGCGCGCCGGACGCCGTCGCGACGACCCAGGTCGTCCCGGGCCGCACGAGCACCGACGGGAACTCCTCCGGCGCGAGCGCGAACGCCGACGCGCCGTCGCGCCCGAGGATCGTGACGTCCTGATCGACGGGCGTGCCGAGCACGTGCAGCCGCGCCGTCATGTCGAGGAGCGGATCCTTGCCTTCGGCGGCGGGCGCCATCTGCGTGTAGAAGAAGCCCTTGGTGTCGGGCAGCCACGACGCGGAGAACTCGCCCCACACGTGCTCGATCACGTCGGGGAGCTCCTTGCCGCTCGCGACGTCGACGACGTGGATCGCCGAGATCTCGCCGCCGCCCATCGCGATGTCGACGGCGACGTACGCGCCGTCGGGCGAGACGCTGTAGCTGTTGAGCGACGCGTGGTGCTCCGCGGAGCCGAGCGTCGACGGATCGATCAGCGTGCGATCACCGCGGTCGTCGCGGACGCGCAGGACCGGCAGCTGCGCGCCCGGCGCGGTGAGCTCGTAGAACGTCCGGCCGCCGGCGAGCTGCACCGACGTGATCGCGCCGGTGCCGAGCCCGAGCTCGCGGATGCGATCGAAGAGCGCCGCGCGCCCCGGCAGCGCGTCGAGGTACGCGCGCGCCCGCGCCCCCTGCCCCCGCAACCACGCATCGCGCTCGGCGTTGGGGTCGCCTTCCATCCAGCGATACGGATCGTGGACCTCGACGCCGAAGAGCGTCTCGACGACGTCGGCGGTGCGAGCGACGGGCGCGTTCGCGGGCGGGGCCGTCGTCGACGCGGGCGGCGGCGTGGCCGCGGGCACGTGCGGGGACGGCGGCGTGGGCGCGGCGGCGTGGCCGCACGCGGCGACGAGCGAGATCGCGATCCAGGTGCGCATCGGGCGCATCGTACGTGGGTGCCGGCGCGACGGCACGCGCGCGACCTGGCAACCGCTGGCGCGGAGGGTGTATCTGGTAGCGATGCGCTGGATCGCAATCGCCGCCGTGATCATCGGGTTCGGGTGTGGATCGAAGGAGAAGACGAGCGGATCCGGATCCGCATCGTCATCGGGCTCCGCATCGTCATCGGGCTCCGCATCGGCATCGGGCTCGGCATCGGCATCGGCGGCGCCGCCCGTCGCCGACAAGCACCCCGCGCCGAAGGCCGCGCTCGACAAGCTCGCCGCGTTCGGCGCGCTGCACGGCAAGACCATCTACGTCCCGCCGAACGGCAAGCAGCCGGAGTTCTGGATCGCGTTCGTCGGCGGCGACGCCGCGATGTCGGCGTGGCTGCTGTCGACGGATCCCGCCCACCTCGTCACCGCGATCACCGAGTGGCCGAGCGGGCTGTCCGTCGACGGCGGCATGGCGGAGCAGATCGATCGCGGCCTGCCCACGCTCGGCAACGCGTCGGTCGTGTGGGTCCTCGTGGCCAGCCGCGCGGGCATGGGCCAACCGGCCGGCCTGCACTCGGTCATGCGCCTCGAGATCGAAGGCATCGGCTTCGGCAACGAAGTCTCCGACGACGAAGAGCTGCGCGCCCCGCTCGCCGGCGTCACCAAGACCGACGACATCGCGAAGAAGGTCGACGCGGTCTCGCTCGAGGTCAACCGCACCATGAAGCTGCAGTCCGACGAGGCCGCCGAGGCGCTCGGCGCGATGTTCGCGAAGCCCGACGACGCGCAGCTCACCGCGATGATCCCCGCGGCCGGCGTCGGCGTGCACACGATCTGGCAGAAGCTGTTCGTCCAGGACAAGCCCGCGATCAAGACCGCCGCCGAGCTGCACGCGCTCTTCGCCGGCCACGACTGGCACTGCGACTACGTCTCGTGCCAGGGCGGCGGCATGGTCGTCACGCTCGGCTCCGATCAACAGCAGATCCTGATCCGCGACGTGCTCGTCGCCGCCGACGAGCCGAAACCGACCGCGGACGCGCGCAAGACCTACGAGATGAGCAAGAGCACCGCGGCGACGCAGAAGACCTTGCACGAGCTCGGCATGGTCGACGCCAAGGTGCTCGCCGAGACCACCACGCCGCGCGGCACGCTCGGCGTCTATTACGCGGAGAACGCGAGCGGCATGATCCTGCGCGACGGCGACGTCGTGCGCACCAGCAGCGCGCCGCTCGACGAGAGCACCACCGTCGATCAGATGCGCTTCGCCGACACCGACGGCGACGGCGTGCCCGAGCTCGCGGTCGCCGCCAAGATGGAGAACGGCGACGTCCGCTACGTCTTCGACGGGATCGCGCAGTACCGCGACACCTACGCGGGCATGGCCGCGATCGGCGCGACCGATCTCGACGACGCGGTCGCGCGCGCCATCGCGCCGACCAAGCCGGTCACCGTCGATCAAGCGTGCAAGCTGCTCAAGTCGATCAAGGGCAAGAGCGCGCTCAAGAAGATGAACGCGCGCGTGATCGCGTTCGACGAGCCGAACGAGCCCGAGATCAGCTACTCGGATGTCACGGGCAACGCGATGACTCTGCTCCGCGAGTCGGTCGGCGACTGCGCGCTCGACTGCGACGCGACCCGACCCGCGTGCACGCTGCCCGTGCAGGGCCCCGACACGGAGTACTTCCTCTTCCGCTGGAACGGCGACAAGCTCGAGCTCGCGATCGCGACCGTCTACATGGGCGCGTGAAGCCGTGAGCAAGCTGCCTCGACAGATCCCGTTCATCATCGCGAACGAGGGGTGCGAGCGCTACTCGTTCTACGGGATGCGCAACATCCTGCAGCCGTTCCTCGCGGCGACGCTGCTCGCGACCGCCGCCGATCCGAAGATCGCGGCGAAGGACACGTTCCACACCTTCGTGATGGGCGTGTACTTCTTCCCGCTGCTCGGCGGGTGGTTGTCGGATCGCTTCTTCGGCAAGTTCAACACGATCTTCTGGTTCAGCCTGATCTACTGCGCGGGTCAGGCGTGCCTCACGTTCTTCGTCGATGATCTGACCGGCTTCTCGGTCGGGCTCGGGCTGATCGCCCTCGGCTCCGGCGGCATCAAGCCGCTGGTCGCGAGCTTCGTCGGCGATCAGTTCGACGCCGAGACCAAGCCGCTCGCGAAGATCGTCTTCGACGCCTTCTACTGGATCATCAACTTCGGATCGTTCTTCGCGACCTTGTTCGCGTCGTTCACGCTCCATCACTACGGCCCGCGCGTCGCGTTCGGCATCCCCGGTGTCTTGATGCTGATCGCGACGATCGTGTTCGTCGCCGGCCGGCCGCGCTACGTCATGATCCCGCCGGCGAAGCCCGACGCGCACTCGTTCGTGCGCGTCGCGCGCACCGCGATCACGTCGACGGGGACGAGCATGTTGGTCGCGCTGCTCGGCGTCGCCGCCGCCGCGTGCGCGTTCCTGCTCGTCGGTCACGCCGATCTCGTCGCGGTGATCTGCCTCGCCCTGGTGATCCTGCTCGCCGCCGGCGGCATCGCGGCGAGCCTCGGCCTCGATCACATCCGCGGCAAGCATCCCGACGAGGCGATCGAGGGCGTGCGCGCGGTCTTGCGCATCCTGATCGCGTTCGCGCTGTGCACGCCGTTCTTCTCGCTCTTCGATCAGAAGGCGACGACCTGGGTGATCCAAGGCGGCGAGCTGTCGAAGCCGTCGTGGTTCGCGCCCGAGATGATGCAGGCGCTCAACCCCGCGCTCGTCATGCTGCTCATCCCGCTCAACAACCTCGTGCTGTTCCCGTGGCTGCGCGCGCGCGGGTGGGAGCCGACGCCGCTCCGCCGCATGACGACGGGCATCGCGTGCGCCGGCATCGCGTGGATCATCGTCGGCGCGATGCAGCTCGCGCTCGACGGCGGCACCGATCTCGCGATCACGTGGCAGATCATCCCGTACGTCTTCCTGACGCTCGGCGAGGTGCTGGTGTCCGCGACCGGCCTCGAGTTCGCGTACAGCCAGGCGCCGCCGTCGATGAAGGGCGTGATCATGAGCTTCTGGAACCTGGTCGTGACGATCGGCAGCCTGTGGGTGCTGCTCTCCGACGCGAGCGTGAAGACGACGTGGGTCGCGACGCGCGTCACCGACACCGGGCTCAGCGTCACCGCGTTCCAGATGTTCTTCTTCGCCGGCTTCGCGCTGGTCGCCGCGACCGCGTTCGGCGCGTACGCGAAGAGGTACAAGATGGCCGATCACTATCGCGTCTGATCCGTTACGCTGCGCGGATGCTCCTCTATCACGACCCGTCGGCGCCGAACCCGCGCCGCGTCCGCATCTTCGCCGCCGAGAAGGGCATCCCGCTCGAGACGATCGAGGTCTCGATCGCGGCGGGCGCGAACTTGAAGGCGGAGTTCCGGGCCAAGAACCCGCTGCGCCTCTTGCCCGTGCTCGAGCTCGACGACGGCCGCGTCCTGCGCGAGTCGATGGCGATCTGTCGCTACCTCGAGGAGCAGGTGCCCGAGCCGAACCTGTTCGGACAGGACGCGTGGGAGCGCGCGCAGGTCGAGATGTGGAACCGCCACGCCGAATTCGAGCTGCTGTTCCCGATCGCGCAGACGTTCCGCAACACGCACGCGTTCTGGCAGGGCCGCATCAAGCAGGCGCCCGACTTCGGCGCGATCATGAAGGAGGTCGCGCTCGATCGTTTCGGTTGGCTCGATCACGAGCTCGGCACGCGTGCGTATCTCGCGGGCGAACGCTTCACCGTCGCGGACATCACCGCGTTGTGCGCGATCGATTTCGGCAAGATCTCGGATATCCGTATCCAACCCGAGACGCACCCCAACCTGAAGCGCTGGTACGACGCCGTCCGAAGCCGACCGAGCAGCAAGGCCTGACGTTTGCAACCTCTCCGCGCATGCGGAGAATTGCGAACGACTCCGGTGCGAGGACCTCGGTCTGGATGGACGTCGAGGTCCCCTCCTTCGACACCCCGGTGGTTTCCGGATCGCACACGGAAGTGTGCGTGATCGGCGCGGGCATCGCGGGCGTCTCGATCGCGCACGAGCTCGTGCGCCGCGGCGCCGACGTGATCGTCGTCGACGACGGGCCGATCGCGGGCGGCGAGACCGCACGCACGAGCGCCCACGTCTCGAACGCGCTCGACGATCGCTTCCACTGGCTCGAGAGTCGGCACGGCACCGAGGCGGCGCGGATCGCGGCACAGAGCCACGCCGCGGCGATCGATCTCATCGAGGACAACGCCGCGATGATCGGGCTCGACTGCGAGTTCGCGCGCATCGACGGCTGGTTGGTGCCCGCCTCCGATCGCGATCACGGCGAGCTCGAGCGCGAGCTGGCCGCGGCGATCCGCTGCGGCGTCGCCGTCGAGAAGCTCGACTCGCCGTTCCCGTTCCACCGCGGCGCCGCGCTCCGCTTCCGCGATCAGGCGCGCTTCCAGCCGGTCGCGTACGTGCGCGGGCTCGCCGCGGCGATCATCGCGCAGGGCGGTCAGATCCACTGCGGCCTGCACGTCGACGCGATCGAGCCCGGGCGCCCGCTCGGCGTGCGCTTGCGCGGCGGCGGCGTGATCTGGGCCAAGCACGTCGTCGACGCGACCAACGCGACGATCACGAGCATGGTGCGCTTCCCGATCCGCCAGGCGCCGTATCGCACGTACGTGATCGCGATCGAGATCGCGCCGGGCAGCACGCTCGACGCGCTGCTGTGGGACACCGCCGACCCCTATCACTACGTGCGGCTCGCGGGCGATCGCTTGATCGTCGGCGGCGAAGATCATCGCACCGGGCACGGCTCCGATCCGTCGTATCACTGGAACGCGCTCGAGGAGTGGACGCGCCAGCGCTACCCCGAGACCGGCGAGGTCGTCGCGCGCTGGAGCGGCCAGTGCATGGAGCCCGCCGACGGCCTCGCCTTCATCGGCAAGAACCCCGATCTCGAGGGCGTCTACGTCGTCACCGGCGACTCCGGCAACGGGCTCACGCACGCGACGATCGGCTCGATGATCATCCCGGCCTTGATCGAGGGTCGCGATCATCCGTACGCCGCGCTCTACGATCCCGGACGCAGCACGCTGCGCTCGGTCTCGACGATCGTGCGCGAGGCGCTCAGCTCGAACTATCCGTACCTCGACTGGATCGGGCGCGGCGACGTCACCGATCCCGTCGACATCGCGCGCGGCGAAGGCGCGGTGATCCGCCGCGGCGTGCACCTGATCGCGGCGTATCGCGATCCGCACGGCGTCCTGCACGAGTGCAGCGCGCGCTGCCCGCACCTGTCGGGCGTGGTGTCGTGGAACGCCGCGGAGAAGACGTGGGACTGCCCGTGTCACGGCTCGCGCTTCGATCCGCTCGGGCGCGTCCTGAACCCGCCCGCGGTCTCCGATCTGCCGGCGGCGCCCGCCCACGACGAGAAGCCGCAGCCGACGGAACCGCGAACGCCGACCGAACGCCGGCCGCGGCACGTGCGATAACCGGCGGGTGAACCGGCTCATCACGATCCCCTTCAGCCACTACTGCGAGAAGGCGCGCTGGGCGCTCGATCGCGCGCACGTCGCGTACGTGGAGGAGCCGCACTTGCCGATCATCTCGTCGGTGGCGGCGCGGCGCGCGGGCGGCACGCGCACGGTGCCGGTCTTGGTCACGGCGGAGCGCACGATCGCAGACTCGACGGAGATCCTGCGCTGGTGCGACGGGCGGAACGGCGTGTCGCCGCTCTTCCCCGACGGGGCGGTCGGTGACGAAGTGCGCGCGCTCGAGCACGACTTCGACGAGCGCCTCGGCCCGCACGCGCGCCGGCTCGCGTACGCGGCGGTCCTGCCGTCGCGCGCCGCGTCGCGCTCGCTGTTCACCGCGGTGCCCGCGTGGGAGGCGCGCACGGTCAAGGCGACCTTCCCGCTGGTGCGCGGCCTCATGATGAAGAAGCTGAAGATCACGCCCGCCGCGATCGCGCGCTCGCGCACGATCGTCGACGACACCTTCGCGGCGGTCGCCGCGCGCCTCGCCGACGGCCGCCGCTTCCTCGCCGGCGATCGCTTCACCGCGGCCGATCTGACCTTCGCGACCCTGGCCGCGCCGGTGATCGCGCCCGAGCAATACGGCGGCCCGTTGCCGCCGCGCGCGACGTGGCCGTCCGACTACGCGACGTACATCGACGCGATGCGCCGCACGCCCGCGGGCGCGTTCGCGCTGCGCATCTACGGCGAAGAACGCGTCAACTGACCCGTCACGGCGCGGGATCGGGTCCGGGGACTTCGTCGGGGCTGATCGGATCGCCGCGCTTGTAGCCGTCGGTGAGGAGCCAGGTCGTTGGACGAACAACCGGCAGCTGATCGGGATGCGGCTCGATGCGCCAGTCGGCGACCGCGTGCGCGCTCGAGTACGGATCGAAGCGGCGTATGTCGTAGCGATCGCAGCGATGGTGCCGCCAGTTGTTGACGATGTAGCAGATCGCGTTGCGCGCCTGGGTCGGGTTGGTGATCGCGGTCGCGTGATAGCGAAACGCGAAGACGTCGCCGCGCGGACGGCGGAGCTCGCGGTTGAGGCGGCGTGCCGCGCAGATCGCGAAGCCCTGTATCCCGCTGCGGAGCGCGCGCTTGTCGTCGGCCTCGACGAGTAGATGGATGTGATTCGACTGGATGCTCACGTGCGCGATGCGAAAGTCGCCACGGGCCCGGCAGTGATCGACCGCGCGACGAAGCGCTCGATACGCGTGGCGCGTGCGCAGGTTGCTCACGTCGCGTGTCACGCGCAGCACGACGTGCACCGGATACCGCGCGTCGTGCTTGGGGCGCGTGCGATGGCGCGGATCCTTGCGCTTCCCGCTGATCGGGCGGCCGAGCTTCTTGCGGAGTGTGCCGCGCTTGGTCCGCGGGCGCAGATCGATCTCGAGCTGCCCTTTGCGCCGCTTGTTCCACGCCGACCGCCGCCTGCCCTTTGTCATACTTCGGGCACTTTACTATCACACGGCGAGCTTGTTACCCGAGTGGCATGGCAATTCGCGGCACTCGCTCCACTGACACCGGGTCTGGAACGCCGCCTGAGCTGCGCTGCCTTCCGATCGGCGCCTGATCGAGCGAGGCGCGCTGTCGAATTTCATTTCCCGAGCCCCACATCGGCGCGGCCGCCCACGTTCGTGAGATCACGAGGCTCCGCGCCGCCGGCTTTTCAGATCTTTTTCGGTTTCGGAGCGCAGTCATCGCGCTCCGGCGTCGATCCAGACCCCTGACGCCGAGGGTCTGGAACGCCGCCCGAGCTGCGCTGCTCGCAGTCGGCGCACGTGTGAGCGGAGCGCGCCGTCGGGGTCTACTTCCCGAGCGCCAACCTCGGCGCGGGCGCCAGCCTTCGTGCGATCACGAGGCTCCGCGCCGCCGCCTTTTGATGATTTTTCGGTTTCGCGATCGAGCAACGCGGAGCCTCGCGATCGCACGAAATCCAGCGCCGGAGGAACGGCGCGTGGGGCTCAACCTTTCCGGGCGCGACGACGAGCGAGCGCCGGCGGGATCGTGAGGGCGAGGATCGCGCCGACCATGAGGGCGGCGCCGACGAGCTCGGGGGTCTTGGGCATCTTGGCGTCGAGCCAGACCGCGAGGCCGATGGAGCCGACCA
>DATJIA010000006.1:0-4481 GCA_035493675.1 Kofleriaceae bacterium
ACTTCTTCGCCTTGCCCTCGATCGCGTCGATCTGCAGGTCACCTTCCGAGCCCTTCGAGCTGTTCAGGTAGTCCATGAGCAGCGGCAGCGCGACCGCCGCGAGGATGCCGATGATCGCGACGACGATCATGAGCTCGATGAGGGTGAAACCGCGTTGCTTCTTGTTCTTGGCCATGGTGCGTGCTCTCCGTTGTCTCTCTGCGTCCTCTGAGCCGAGCGCGGGCACCATGCCCTGGCTGCGGCGATATACCGATCAGTTGTCGGCGTTGATCGACTTGATGGTCGTGTCGGCGTTGCTCTTGAAGAAGTAGCCGTCCTTCGCCGAGTCGTTGTCCTGGTCGCAGCGCGCGAGCACGTAGAACCAGGGCGCCGTCGCGGGCGCGGTGTAGCCGAAGTCGGCGGTCGCGATCGCGCCGGCCGGGTCGCCCGGGTTGCCCGCGACCACGACGTACGCGCAGCGCGCGGTGTCGCTCGGCGACACGAGCTTGAGCGCGTCCCAGGTGGCGGGGTGGGGAGCGAGCGGCTGCGGCGTCGGGCCGGGCGCCGTCGGCCACGTGTCCGTCTCGCTCGCGCCGGTCGAGAGGTACGAGCCGTTTTCCAGCTTGTACGATTCTTCGGCGAGGGAGAGGGCGGTGATCATGGCGGTGGTCTCGGCGTCGCTCTTGCTGGATCGTGCTTCGCTGGTGAAGACGGGGATCGCGATCGCTGCCAGCACCGCGATGATGACGACGACGATCGCCGTCTCGATCAGGGTGAAGCCTCCGTTCCCTCGCTTCTGAGCCAGAGACATTGCAGTCGGTGTGCCGCGCATTGCCTGATCATAAGCCCTGGAGATAAAACACGAAACCCCACAATTACCCGACCCCGGAAGCGACGTTCTACGGCGTCCTCGCGCCGAAAATTGTCACTGAGCATCCAGGAGTTTCGGCCGAAACACGCGCGGAAGATGCGCCCGAAAATGCGAAGGGCCCGCCGGTCGGCGGGCCCTCCACGCGCTCGCGGCGCGGATGATCAGTAGCCGGGGTTCACGCTCTTGATCGTCGCGTTGATCGACGACTGGAAGTAGTAGCCGTCCTTCGAGCCGCTGCCGTCGAGGTTGCAGTGCGCGAGGATGTAGAAGTAGGCCTGCGAGGGGGCGGTGAAGCCGAACGTGCCCGACGCGGTCGCGCCCGGCGCGGCGTTCGCGGCGCCCGCGATCACGACGTAGCCGCAGCGCGCCTTGTCGGACGGCGGCGCGACCTTCAGCGAATTCCAGGTCGCGGGGTAGGGCGCGAGCGCGAGCGGCTTGGTGCCCGGGACCGCCGGCCAGGTCGCGCCTTCGTTCGCGCCGGTCGACAGGTAGACGCCGTTCTCGAGCTTGTACTCCTGCTCGGCGATCGCGAGCGCGGAGAACATCGCGCTGACCTCGGCGTCCGCGGTCGCCTCGCGCTCGTCGCTCATGAACTGCGGGATCGCGACCGACGCCAGGACGGCGATCACCGCGACGACGATCGCGATCTCGATCAAGGTGAAGCCGGCCTGGGCGGGTTTGCGCATCGGCGCATCGATGTGCAGCGCGCATGCCGCCGCAGACGCGGTTACCCCACGCCTTCAACCGACGAGAATCTCCCACGCTACCCGACGCGCTAACCCGCCGGATCCCGAGGATTTCCGACGAAGAACGGCGCAGTCGGTGACCAAAAACGTCAGCGTCCGGTTTTCGGTCAGTCGAGGAGCGGCGCTATTCCTCGTCGGAGACGTCGGTGCCTTTGTCGAAGCCGAGCTTGTCGAGCCGATAGCGCAGCGAGCGAAAGGTGACGCCGAGGAGCGCCGCGGCGCGCTTGCGCACGCCGCCCGAGCGCTCGAGCGCCTTGGTGACGATCGCGCGCTCGTAGTCGGAGACCAGGCGATCGAGATCGACGCCGTCGGGCGGGAAGTCGATGGTCGGATCGTTCGCCGGGCGGGCCGTCGCGCGGAACGCGGGCAGGACGTCGACGTCGATCACGCCCTCCGACGACAGCGCGACCGCGCGCTCCATGACGTTCTCGAGCTCGCGCACGTTGCCGGGGAAGTCGTACTCCTCCAGGCGCTTCATCGCCGCCGCCGAGATGCCGGTGATCGCCTTCTCTTGATCGTGCGCGAAGCGGCGCATGAAGTGCTCGGCGAGCAGCGGGATGTCCTCGCGGCGCTGGCGCAGGGGCGGCAGGCGCAGCTCGATCACGTTCAGGCGATAGTAGAGATCCGCGCGGAACGCGCCGCGCGCGACCTCTTCCTCGAGCTCGCGGTTGGTCGCGGCGCACACGCGCACGTCGATCTCGAGCTCGTCGGTCGCGCCGACCGGCTTGATGCGACGCTCCTGCAGCGCGCGCAAGAGCTTCACCTGCAGGCCGAGCGACAGCTCGCCGATCTCGTCGAGGAAGAGGGTGCCGCCGGAGGCGAGCTTGAACAGGCCTGGCTTGTCGGCGACCGCGCCCGTGAAGCTGCCCTTCACGTGGCCGAACAGCTCCGACTCCATCAGCTCGTCGGGGATCGCGCCGCAGTTGACCGCGACGAACGGCCCGCTCGCGCGCGCGCCCTCGGTGTGCAGCGCGCGCGCGACCAGCTCCTTGCCGGTCCCGCTCTCGCCGGTGATCAAGACCGAGGTCTTGGTCGAGTGGATCTTCTGGATCAGCTCGAAGACGCGCTGCATCGCCTTCGACTTGCCGAGCAGCTGGGCGAGCCGCACGCGGCCCGCGACCATCTCGCGCAGCGCGGCGTTCTCGGCGACCAGCGCGCGCTTCTCCATCACGCGGCCGATCACCGCGTTGATCTCGTCGACCTTGAACGGCTTGGTCAGGTAGTCGTACGCGCCTTGCTTCATCGCGGCGATCGCGGTGTCGGCGGTCGCGAACGCGGTGACGAGCACGACCTCGGCGTCGATCGCGGAGCCCGGCCGCTTGATCGCGGTGAGCAGGCCCAGCCCGTCGAGCTCGCCTGGCATGCGCAGATCGGTGACGACGACGTCGGCGGGCTTCTTCTCGAGCTGCGCGAGCGCGGCGGCGCCGGAGTCGGCGACCGAGACCTCGTGGCCCGCGCGCTTCAAGCAGATCGCGAGGAACTCGCGCATCGACTGCTCGTCGTCGACGACGAGGACCCGTCCCATGGGGAGAGCTTAGCGCAATCGCGTCACGGCCACGTGACCACGATCCGCTCCAACGCATGGGAGAAGCGCGTGAGGAGCGGATGGCCGGCGAGGAAGCCGTCCTGGAGGTGTTGGCGGAAGGCCGCGACGATCTCGGAGTGCGACATTCCCTCGGCGCTGTCGAAGACCCAGCGCAGGCGCTCGGGATCTCCCTCGGTGAAGGCGAAGTCCTTCGTGAGCTGGCCGAGCTTGCCGCCCGAGCCGCGCACGAGCGAGGCGCGGACCTCACGCACGGACTTCAGCTCGTAGCGGATCCCGTCGAGGAAGACGTCGACGCGGCGCATGCCGTCCATCGACGGCATCTCGAACGAGAGCGCGCGGCCGCGCGGATCGGGGATGTTCGCGAGCGCCCAGCGCAGGACGAAGCGCGCGCCCTTCTGCGGGTTGCCGCCGGCGTTGTACGACGCCAGCACCTCGTCGAACCCATCGACGCCGTCGAAGCGCTCGGCCGCCTCGACGATGTCGTCGCCGGCGCGGGCGAGCCGGCGGCGCAGGCGTTCGGCCTGGGCGGGCGGCATGGTCTCGAGCCGCGCGCGCGTGCGCGGGCCGAAGCGCTTGGCGCCGCGCGGGCGGGCCGGCGCGATCACGCGCGCCTCGACGTGGGCGTCGTCGATCCGCGTGATCACCGCGCGGGTCGGCCGCGTGGAGGCGATCGCCGCGCGCGCGTGGAAGATGTCGAGCACGAGCCCGAGCGCGCCGCGCGGCGTGAGCAGATCGCGCGCGTACGCGGTGAGCCCGCCGGCGAGCCCGACCGTGAGGATCGTGTCCATCGCGAGCTCGCCGATCGTCACCGTCGCGATCGGGTTCTCGAGCACGAGCGCGAGCGCGGTCCACGCGGCCTGCTTCGCGCCCCAGCCGATCAGCTGCGCCTCGCTGACCAAGAGCGGCGCCGCCTCGATCGCGATCGGCGCGGCGATCGCGATCGTCACCACGCCGGCGAACGCGACCGCGGTGTCGTGCGCGCGCTCGACGTCGCCGACCAACGGTGATCGATCCGGATCGCGCAGGCCCGCGAGCAGCTCGAGGATCTCGCGCGCGCCGCGCACCGCGTCGATCGCCGCGCCCCACAGGCCGCGCGGCGTCGCGCCCCAGCGCAGCGGATCGCGCACGCGCCCGACCGCGCCGACGATCGGCCACGCCAGCCCGCGGACCTGGTGCTGCATGCCGGGCGCGCGCGCGAACCGGCGGCGGATGTTGTCGTCGGCGAACAGCGGCGCGATCCACGCGTAGACCGCGTCCATGCGGGCGAGCGCGGCTTCGTGATCGCCGCGATCGGCGAGCGCGCGCGCCTCGTCGATCATCACGATCGCGTCGGCGACGC
>DATJIA010000007.1:0-19358 GCA_035493675.1 Kofleriaceae bacterium
CGCGCGAACGAGCGCGCCGCCTCGTCGTGGTTGAACGCGTAGATCAAGCGCAGGCCTTGATCGAAGTACGCCTGCGCGTCGGGGTTCGTCGTCGTGATCGTGCGGTGGTAGTCGCCGAGCGACGCGAGGATCGACGCGCCCTTCGCGAGGTCGTCGATCGTCAGGACCGGCGGCGCCGCGGGCGGCGGCGGCGTCATGTCGTGCACGCGCACCGGCGGCGGCTCCGGGTGATCCGGAACCGGCGCGTGCTTCGGTCCACAACCAACGGCCACCACCACCACGATCGTCGCGAGCTTCATGCCCGCGACGGTATCTCAATCGAACGACGCGGCGTACTCGCCCGGCGTGACGTCGGCGTGCGGCACATAAGGAGCCGCGGCCGCCGCGCCGACGTCGATCACGAAGTCGGCGCTCTTGCCGCCCGCGCTGCCGTGCAGCGTCACCG
This sequence comes from Kofleriaceae bacterium, assembly GCA_035493675.1. Classification (GTDB taxonomy): domain Bacteria; phylum Myxococcota_A; class Polyangia; order Haliangiales; family Haliangiaceae; genus JAIOQA01. Next base: position 446 of record DATJIA010000007.1, read on the forward strand.
CGCCCGCGGTCGTGCGCGTGAAGGTCATGCAGTTCGACGCGACCCACGACGTGCTCGTGTCGGCGCCCGAGATCGACAACGTCCAGTCGAGCCCGACCACCGGCTGCGCGCCCTTGATCGCCTCGATGCACGCGACCAGCGACTGGTTCGCCTTCGGAGGGAAGGTCGCGTCGAACGACGTGTAGCCCGGCACGACCGCGTCGATCGAATCGACGACCGTGATCGATCCGGTCGCGCGCTGCTGTCCGCCGGCGCGCAACGTCACGCCGATCGTGCCGATCGCGTTCGGCGTCAGCGCGACCGTGTCCCACGTCGTCTGCGCGGTCGACTGCCCGGTGACCGCGATCAGCGTCGATTGATCGACGAGGCGGTGCAGGCCGCTCGAGTCGTACAAGCGCGCCATCAGCTGCACGTCGGTGTTCACCATGATCGCCGGCGCGGCGTCGCTCGCGAGCAGCGCCTCGTCGTGGAACGCGACGACGTCGGCGTGCCCGATCTCGGTCGCCTCGACCGTGACGCGATCGAACAGCTTGCCGTCGGCGGCGTCGTTGATGCGCAGCATGCCGGTGCCCGCGCTCGCGCCGTGCAGCGTGAGGAGCGCGCCGTTCGGCGCGTCCGCGGTGAGCGACGCCGAGTCGATCGACGTCGTGTACGGGAACGCGAGCTGCTGCTCGTCCTGCGCGTTCAAGATCGTGATCGTCTGCGTGCCGCCGACCGCGGTGCGCTTGATCGTCGCGTCGGCGATCCAGTCGTCGGCGAAGTCGGGCCCGCGGAAGTGCAGGCCCTTGGGCGTCTTGGTCGAGCAGGTCTCGCCCTGCGGGCACTGTCCGTTGAAGGAGCGGTCGCCTGCGGTCTCACACGCGGCGAAGACGATCAGCGAGCAAGCGAGTCGGCGCATATGAGACCTCCGGAAAGCAGTGGTCGTGCCATCGGGCAGCCTTCGGCACGACGCGGACTTCCGTGCCTGGTCCGTGAACGAATGCACGTGCCCCACGACACGATTGTCGCAGATCCGGACGACGGGAGACGGAAGACGGACGACGGCTCACGGATCGAAGCGATATCCCGAGCCACGCACGGTGATGAAGTGTCGCGGGTGCTCCGGGTCGTCCTCGAGGCGCTTGCGCAATTGCCCGACGAAGTTGTCGACGGTGCGCGGCGATCCCGCGGTCTGCCCCCACACGAGCCCGAGCAGGCGATTGCGATTGAAGACGTGATACGGGTGTCGCGCGAAGAACAGGAGCAGCTCGAACTCGAGGTGCTTCAGCTTCACGGGCGCGCCCTTGCGCGTCACCGTGCGTTGCTGCGCGTCGATCACGACCTCGCCGAACTTCGAGACCTCCGTCTCGGCCGCCGCCGGCGGCTCGGGCTCGACGGTGGCCGCGCTCGATCGGCGCAGCACCGCGTCGATGCGCGCGAGCAGCTCGGCGAGCGCGAACGGCTTGGTCACGTAGTCGTCGGCGCCGAGCCGGAGCGCCGCGACCTTGTCGAACTCGCCGTCGCGCGCGCTGAGCACGATCACCGGCACGAGGTTGTCGGCCTCGCGCAGCGACGACAGCACCTCGAGGCCGTTCTTGCGCGGCAGGTTGAGATCGAGGAGCACGAGGTCGAACGCCTTGTCGGCGAGCATCTCGAGCGCGACCTCGCCGTCGCGCGCGACCTCGGGCTCGTTGCCCGCGAGGCGCAGGTTCAGCGACAGGCCGGTGGCGATCGGCTCGTCGTCCTCGACGATCAAGATGGTTCGGGCGCTCATCAGGCTCAAGAGGCGTGCGCGTGCGCGTGCGGCGCGGTCTCCGACGTGGGTAGACGGCCGCGCTTCAGGCGGAGCGTGAACGCGGAGCCGGCTCCCGGCCGCGACGCGACCAGCACCTTGCCCTTGTGCGCGCGCGCGATCGCGCGGACGAACGCGAGCCCGAGCCCCACGCCCGGCGCGCCGCGATCGCGCGCTTCGGGCGCGCGGTGGAACTCCTCGAAGATGTCGCGGTGCTCGCCGGGCGCGATGCCGATGCCGTTGTCGCGCACGGTGATCTCGACGTAGCGGCCCGCGCCCTTGGCGATCAGGCCGATGTGCTTGTCGTCGTCGCTGTACTTCCACGAGTTGACGAGCAGGTTCGCGATCGCGCGCGCGAGCGTCGCGCGATCGCCGATCATCGTGAGGCCGGGCTCGAGCTGCTGCTCGATCTTCGTCGGGCGCGACAAGGTCGCGGCGTCGAACGACTTGATCGCGTCGTCGATCATCGCGCTGACCTCGATGCGGTCGCGCGCGAACGGGTGGCGCCCGGTCTCCATCCTGCTCAGCTCGAGGAGACGATTGACCAGCGTCTCGAGGCGATCGATCTCGCCGCCGAGCAAGACGACGACCTCGGCCTGCTGTTTCGGATCGAGCCGGCCGTCGCGCAGCGACTCCATGAACAAGCGCATCGAGGTCAGCGGCGTGCGCAGCTCGTGCGAGACCGACGACAGGAAGTCGTTCTGCACACGCACGAGCGACGCGCCCTTGCCGACGAAGATCGTGCCGAGGATGTAGCCGGTGATGCCGGTCGTGCAGAGCGTGAGGACCAGGATGCCCGCGACGATCGGATAGCTGCCGCCGAGGACGAGCAGCATGATCGCGATCAAGGTCGTGAGGATCGTCGGGATCAACACGACCAGCATGAAGATCAGCTGGGCGCGCCGGAGCTCGACGTTGGCGGGCGGGAACCGCACGAAGCGACTATGCCACGTCGGGGGTCGCCGCCGACGCGACTTCTTCGGGCCTCTTCCGGCGGCCTTCCAAGATGTGCTGCGGCACCCCGTGGAGATCCTTCACGAGCCCGACGGCGGCGAGGCCGCGCAAGATGTAGTAGGTCGCGTCGACCTGGTACCAGCGGAAGCCCTGCCGCGCGGCGACTTGATAATGATGATGGTTGTTGTGCCAGCCCTCGCCCATCGTGATCAGCGCGAGCACGGCGTTGTTGCGCGAGTCGTCGGTGGTCTCGTACGGGCGAGTGCCGAACAGGTGCGAGAGCGAGTTGATCGTGAAGGTGCCGTGCCACGACAGCACGCTCGATACGAAGAAGCCCCACACGAGCGCGAAGACGCCGCCCGCGGCCAGCGTGATCAGCGCGAGCGCGACCGGCGGCACCCACCAGTTGCGATCGAGCCAGCGCAGCTCGGGGTACCTCGCGAAGTCCTTGATCGCGTGCTCGTCGGTCGCCTCGAAGTCGCGCGCCATGAGCCAACCCATGTGCGCCCACCAGAAGCCGCTCTGCTTGACCGAGTGCAGATCGCCCGGCTCGTCGGAGAGCTTGTGATGGCGGCGATGATGCGCGGCCCACCACAAGACGCCCTTCTGGATCGTCGTCTCGGCGCCGATCGCGAGCACGAGCTGCATCGCGCGCGAGGTCTTGTAGCTGCGGTGCGAGAAGTAGCGGTGGTAGCCGGCGGTGACGAAGAAGAGGCGCGGGAAGTAGAGCGCGAGCGCGAGCGCGAGCCCGGTCCACGAGAACCCGACGACGATCACGCCGGCGATCGCGGCGGCGTGGATGCCCCAGAAGCCGATCGTGATCCGGTTCAGGTACGTCGCGCGCCAACCTCGGGCCTGCGCGAGCGCGACATCGTTCATGGATCTTGGGTAGCGTGCGTCGCGCTCGGAGTCGGTAGGCGTTCTGTCACGAATGTGTCAGGCGCGCGTGATGACGCAGGTCGTGGTCGCGTGCGCGACGAGCTTGCCGTTGCCGTCGGTGAGGCGGCCCTCGGCGGTGGCGATCGTCTTGCCGCGGTGCACGATCGTCGCGTCGGCGACGAGCGGGCCGGACGCCGGCGTGATCGGCCGGACCAGGTGCACGATCAGATCGACCGTGCCGTAGCTCTCGCCGGCGGCGAGGGTCGTCATCACCGCGCTGCCCATCGCCGAGTCGAGGAGCGTCGCGGCGTAGCCGCCGTGGACGGTGCCCATCGGGTTGGCGTGCTGCGCGCTCGGTCGTCCGGTGAAGCGCGCGCGGCCTTCATCCGCTTCGGTGAGATCGAAGTCGAGGGTGGCTTGGATCGGAGCGCGCGGGACGCGCCCGTCGAGGATCGCGCGGAGGTGCTCGAGGCCGGTCATGGATCTTCTCTAGCTCGCGCCGGTTCGTCCCGGTGGTACGGAATCCGTACCACCGCGGCTCGTCGGTCGCGGTACCGTTCCGGTCGTGAAGACCTACGGCCAGTTCTGCTCGATCGCGCGCGCGTTGGACGTCCTGGGCGAGCGGTGGAGCTTGCTGATCGTGCGCGAGCTCTTGTGCGGCAGCCGCCGGTTCGGCGACGTGCAGCGCGGGATCCCGCGCATCTCGAAGACGATGCTGTCGGCGCGCTTGCGCGAGCTCGCCGACGCCGGCGTGATCACGCGCGACGGCGACGACTACCAGCTCACCGACGCGGGCCGCGAGCTCGGCGCGGTGGTCGAGGCGCTCGGCACGTGGGGGCAACGATGGTTGCCGCGCGATCTGCCGAACGACGAGCTCGATCTCGACGCGCTGGTCTGGGACATGCGGCGGCGCGTCGATCGCGACGCGTTGCCGTCGAAGCCGACCGTGGTCCGGATCGAGGTGCGCGGCGCGCGGCGCTACCTGCTCTTGAAGAAGAGCGAGGTCTCGCTGTGCGCGCACAACCCCGGCTTCCCCGAGGAGCTGATCGTGCGCACCGATCGGCGCACGCTGGTCGCGTGGTGGCGCGGCGATCTGTCGTTCGCGCAGGCGCGGCACGCGGGGCTCGTCGTCGAGGGGCCCCGCGCGTTGGTCGCGCAGTTCCCGCGCTGGTTCGAGCGCTACATGTTCGCGGGCGTCGCGCCGGCCGTTAGCGCGCCGTCAGCGCCTCTTTGATCAGCGCCAGGCCGAACGCCCAGCGGCCGCCGGCGCCGGCGAGGCTGATCGCGCCGGTGCGGAGCTGCGCGTAGAAGTCGCCGAGCGCGAGCGCGCGGTCGATCGTCTCGTCGCCGGCGCCGGCGTAGCCGCTCGCGCGGGCGAGCGCCAAGCCCAGCGCGCCGCACAGGACGCCGATCAACCGGCGCAGGTACGCGAAGCGCGGCGGCAACGCGTCGATCTCGACGCCGTCGTGCGCGCCGAGGAGCGCGCGCGCGGTCGCGTCGTCCATGCGCAGGAACATCGCGATCGCGGCGAGATCGTAGAGCGGGTCGTTCGGCGCCGCGACGTCCCAGTCGAGCATCACGATGCGCTCGCCGTCGTACACGAGGTTGGTCGGGTTGACGTCGTTGTGGCTGAGCACCGGCGCGCGATCGCTCGGCGGCGGCGCCTCCTCGAGCATGTGGTGGATCGCGTCCAGCGCGAAGCGCGGCGCCGACATCTTCTCGAGCCGGATCGCGATCGTGCCGAGCAGCGCGAGCGGATCCTGCGCCGTCGCGCCGCGCGGAATCGGGACGTCGTGGATGCGGCGCAGCGTGCGGCCGAGCTCGGCGAGCGCGGCGGCGCGCGTCTGTGGATTGCCGAACCACATCATGAACGAGCGATCGGCGACGAATTCGCTCACGACCGCGCGCCGCGTCTCGTCGACGTGGATCACGCGCGGGGCGACCCCCGCGTCCGCCGCAGCGCGCTGGATCGCGATCGTCTGCGACCACTGCGCGCGCGGCTGTTCGTCCGCGGCGACCTTGAGCACGTAGATCTCGCCGGCGGCGTCGACCTTGTAGACGCCGGCGCCGGACAGGCCGACGGCGATCTTGGTGATCGTGGTGGAGGGCGCGCGGAGCTGCGCGGGCAGACAGGCGCGGAGGTCTTCGAGGTCTTCGAGGTCGGGCATCAGAACGCGAGCGACTGTAGCTCGGCCGGGTCGTCGACGAGCAGGGCGGGGTGCTTCGCGACCAGCTCCTCACGCGGGCGATAGCCCCAGGTCACCGCGACCGGCATCATGCCGGCGGCGCGCGCGGTGTCGATGTCGGTGCCGGCGTCACCGACCAGCGCGCACGCCTCGGGCGGCACGCCGAGCTCGGCGGCGACCATCCAGGCGCCCTCGGGGCTCGGCTTGAGCGGCGCGCCGCGCCGGTGCCCCGCGACCACCGCGAACGGCCACGGCGCGAGCAGCTCGTCGCAGATCTTCACGGCGATCTCGTGCGGCTTGTTGGTCAAGACCGCGAGCGTGCGGTGCGAGGCGGCGAGCCGATCGAGCACTGGTGATATTCCGTCATATAAAATAGTACAAGAAATCGGCGCGGCGGCGTAGTGCACGTTGAAGCGCGCGAGCACGTCGTCCACGCGATCGGCCGGCGCGGTGCGCACGATCAGGTTGCGCGCGCCTCCGCCGATCAGATCGCGCACCGCCTCGCGCGACGGCGCGGGCAGCTGGTGATCGGCGAGCGCGGCCGCGAGCGCGTTCGCGATGTCGTCGAGCGAATCGACCAGCGTGCCGTCGAGATCGAACACGACTGCGCGGATCTGCATCCGTCGACGGTACGAGATCGACATCGGGAGCGACAGTGACGCGCGCACACGGGTGCATAACCCCAGGTCTCTCCTCGAACGATCCCATGTCGCGACGGGATCGTGGCCGAGGCGAAGGCGCGACCGAGGAGCGGAGGGGAGCGTGCTCCCGCACGTGACCCGAGCACCGGAGGGCGCAACGCGCGCAATCGGCCACGAGAACGAGCGACGGTGGGTCGATCGAGGGGAGGCCTGGGGTTAAGGTCGCGGGATGGAATATCGCAACCTCGGTGCCGCGGGTGTGCGCGTGTCGTCCATGTGCCTCGGTGCGATGACCTTCGGCGAGGCCGACGAGAAGTCGTTCATGCACAAGGCGGGCGCGAGCGAGAGCGCGTCGCACGCGATCCTCGATCGCGCGCTCGAGCGCGGCGTGAACTTCGTCGACACCGCCGACGTCTACGGGCAGGACGGCCTGAGCGAGCGCGTGATCGGCAACTGGCTCGCCAAGAGCGGCGCGCGCGATCAGATCGTGCTGGCGACCAAGTTCCGCTTCACGATGGGCGGCGGCCCGAACAAGAGCGGCGCGTCGCGCTACCGGATCGTCCGCTGCTGCGAGGACTCGCTGCGCCGGCTCAAGACCGATCGCCTCGACCTCTATCAGATCCACATGCAGGACATCACGGTGCCCGAGGAGGAGACGCTGCGCGCGCTCGACGATCTCGTGCGCGCCGGCAAGATCCTCTACGCCGGCTGCTCGAACTACGCGGCGTATCGCCTGACCGACGCGCTGTGGACCTCGCGCACCGAGCACCTCACCTCGTACGTGACGCTGCAGGCGCAGTACAGCCTGACCGTCCGCGATCTCGAGCGCGAGCACGTGCCGCTGTGCCGCACGCACGGGCTCGGCATCCTGCCGTGGTCGCCGCTCGCCGGCGGCTTCTTGTCGGGCAAGTTCCGCCGCGGCGAGGCGCCGCCCAGCGACGCGCGCCTCGGCATGAACGAACGGTTCGCGCGCTACGACACCGACCGCAACTGGCGCATCCTCGATGCGGTCGTCGCCGTCGCGAAAGAGCTCGCCACCACGCCGGCTGCGGTCGCGCTCGCCTGGCTCCTCGCCCGCCCGCACGTCACGAGCGTGATCTTCGGCGCGCGCACCCTCGAGCAGCTCGACGACAACCTGCGCGCCGCCGACCTCGTGTTGCCGCCCGAGCTGAAGAAACGCCTCGATGACGCCAGCGCCCCGGACCTCGGCTACCCCTACGACTTCATCGCGCGCGTGCAGCCGGCGTGGTGACGAAAACCGAGCTCGCGATCAGAAGCTGAACGACAGCTCGGCGATCGCGCCGGTGGTCGCGCCGTGACGATCGCGGACCGGCGCGATCGCGAACGCCGCGTCGGGGTGCGCCTCCTTCCAGCGCACGTGCGAGCTGAGCTCGAAGAACAAGGACGACGTCACCGGCAGGAGCAAGGTCGAGATCGCGAACTCGACGTTGATGCGATCGATCGTGTCGCTCGGCGATTCGTCGGGTGAGCCGGGCGCGCTGAAGGGCGCGAGCGCCGTCGACGCGCCGAGGTACGTCATGCCGAGCGTGCCGTCGCCGCCCATCCAGCGGCCGACGCCCCACACCGCGAGCGGCGTGACCGCGAAGTTCGCGCCGAAACCGGCGAGCCCGGCGCCGAGGCAGTCGTGGCCGTCGCAGAGCGACTCGTACGTGCCGTAGGCGACGGCGGAGCCGACCACCGCGCCGGCGAGGATCTCGGCGACGAGCCGTCCGCCGGAGAACCTCGCGTGATCGTCGGAGGCGTCGCGCGGTTGCGCGGCGGCGGTGGACGCGTGCGCGGCGAGCGCGAAGGCGGTGATGGTAGCGATGCGATGCGCGTGCATGGAGATCCTCGGGTGGTTCACCTGAAAGGCGACGCCACCCGAGCGATCACGACACGCCGTGATCAGATCGACGCGCGCGCGGCCCGCAGCGTCTCGGCGGAGCGGGCGAGGGCGGCCTGCTCGGCGTCGTCGAGCGCGGGCGCGATCGGCGCGGCGCCCGCGGCGCCGACGATCGCCGGCAGCGACAGCGCGACCGCGCGGACGCCCGCGCAGCCGTCCTGCACGCGCGACACCGTGAGCACGCGCCGCTCGTCGCGCAGCGCGCAGCGCAGCAGCGCCGCCGTGACCAACCCGATCGCGTGATTGGTCGCGCCCTTGCGCGCGATGATCTCGTACGCCGCGCGACGGACCTCGGTCGCGATCGCCGCCTCGCGCGCCGCGGTCCAGCCCGGCCACGATCGCAACGGCACGCCGGCGACGTGCGCGCTCGACCACGACACGACCTCCGAGTCGCCGTGCTCACCGACGACCTGCGCGTGCACCGATCGCGGATCGATGCCGAGCTCGCGGCCGAGCGCGTGGCGCAGGCGCGCGGTGTCGAGCATCGTGCCGGTGCCGAGCACGCGCTCGGCGGGCAGCCCCGACGCCTCGTGCGCGAGCTGCGCGAGCACGTCGACCGGGTTCGACACGATCACGAGCACGCCGCGCAGGTCGCGCAGCCGCTCGGCGAGCGACGCGATCGTCCGCGCGTTGTCGCGCAAGAGCGCGAGGCGCGGCTCGTCGGCGCGGCCGTTGCGGCCCGCCGCGATCACGACCGCGTCGCACGCGCTCATCTCCTCGATCGATCCGGTGCGCACGGTCGCCGCCGGATAGAACGACGCGCCGTGCGCGAGATCGAGCGCCTCGCCCTCGGCGACCCGCGCCTGCACGTCGGTCACGATCAGCTCGCGCGCGACGCCCTGATGCAGGATCGACACCGCGATGCTGGTGCCGACCCGGCCCATCCCGATCACACCGATCTTCATGTGCGCAGGCTACCGCCGGCGGCGCAGCACGACGACCAGCACCGCGCCGAAGAACGACGACATCGATGACGCGGGCGCGCCGCTCGCGTCGCAGCAGCCGCCCGGCGTCGTCGGGTGATCGCCCGGCGGCGCGTCGGGCGCGATCACGTCGTCGTGCAGATCGCCGCCGACCGAGAACGGATCGGAGCAGCCCTGGTTGCCCGCGGCGTCGGTCGCGCACACGCGATAAGTCACGCCGGGCGTGGTCGGCACGGTCGCGGCCCACTCGTACTCGCCGCGCCAGGTCATGTCGATCGACGACGCGCCGTCGGTGATCACGACCTGCTTCCAGTCGCCGGCGCGCGACGGGCTCTGGTGATCGTGCACGCGCGCGATCACGGTGCCGTCGGGGCGCGCGACGATCACGCGCGCGACCGGCGGCTGCGTGTCGACCGCGACGCCCGCGTTCGCGAGGAACACGAAGTCCGGCGACGCGACCTCGCCCTGCGACATCACGACGTCGAGCCGGCCGTCGTGGTTCAGATCCGCGACGGCGAGGCCGAGCGTCCCGGGCGTGGCGGGCGTGGTGAGCACGCCGTCGTCGCGCGTGAAGTGCCCGGTGCCGTCGTTGCGCATCAGGCGATCGGCATCGGAGAGCGAGCCGATGAGGAAGTCGGCGTCGCCGTCGTCGTCGACGTCGAGCCAGGTGTCGACGTTGTCGTCGGCGTTCGCGAGGTTGTTCGTGCCGGTGATCCGCGAAGAGGTCTCGTCTTCGAAGACGCCGGCGCCGTCGTTGATCAAGACCGTCTCGGTCAGCTGCGGTCCGTCGTTGATCGTGACGAGATCGAGATCGCCGTCGCCGTCGAGATCCATCGGCTCGTACTCGTAGTTGTTCTTGCGCTGCGGGAGACGAGCAGTCGTCTCGTCGGTGAAGTGGCCGCTGCCGTCGTTCACGTACGCGCGCCCGCCCGCCGACAGCTTGCTCGAGACGAGCACGTCGAGATCGCCGTCGTCGTCGAAGTCGATCACCTCGAGGTCCCACGACATGCCGAGCTTCACCTGCGGAAGCTGAGACGTCGCGTCGGTGAAGACGCCGTGCCCGTCGTTGAGCCACAGCTTCGTCAAGCCGCCGGTCACTTGTTGCGGCGCGCCGCCCCAGTCGGCGAGCACGAGATCGAGATCGCCGTCGCCGTCGACATCGCCGAGCTCGGCGTCGCCGAGATAGACCTTGCCCGGCGGCAGGTGCGCGCTCGCGTCGGTGAAGACCCCGGCCGGTCCTTGCACGAACAGCGCGCTGTCGGTCCCGTGCGCGCCGCCGACGAAGACGTCCATGTCGCCGTCGCCGTCGACGTCGCGGACCTTGATCACGCGCGACAAGCGCGTGCCCGCGTTGCCGAAGACCGACGCGGAGATCTCCATGAAGTGCGGCCCGGCGCTCGCCCAGTTGCCGAGGTTCTGGAACACGCGCTGCGGCTCGGGCGTGCCGGCGGTCGCGTAGTCGCCGCCGTTCGGGAAGAAGATGTCGACCCAGCCGTCGCCGTCGAGGTCGGCGAGCTCGACCTTGCTCGTCCACTGCGCGGTGGTGCCGATCGTCGACGGCGTCGCGTCGTCCCAGATCGGACCGGCGCCCATCAAGATCATCGACAAGGGCAGAACGAGAAGCGCGCGCTTCACTGCGGCACTGCGGTCAATGCGCCGCTCGCGCACGTCACCGTCCATCCCGCGAGCTTCGCGTTCGCGATCTTCGCGCACGCGTCGTCGAAGCCGTCGCCGGGCACCGACACGATCGACGCCGTGCCGCCGCGCCCCGCCATGCCCTGCAGCACGAACTGCGGCGACGACAACAGCACGCCGCACAAGCGGCGCGCACCGGCGTCACTCAACATCGACGCGGGCGACGACATCGACGTGCCGACCAGCGCCTCGAGCGCGTTCTGCTCCGCGCCCGCCGACACCGACGGCTCGCCGATCAAGCGATCCTTGATCACCGACACGACATCGCCGACCGTCGCGCCCGACGCTGCCGCGCCCGCCGCGCGCGCGCGATCGATGAAGTCCATGCCCTTCACGCGCGCGGGCTTCTTGCACGCGCCGAAACGATCTTCCCACCCGAGCCGCGCCTGGAAGTCCAGGCCGCGGAACCCGCGCTCGCCGCTCTTCAAGTACACGCCGACCGATCGCAGGAACGGCAGCTCGTCGGGCGACGACGCCGGCGGCTGACCCTTGCACTTCACGTCGTACGTGTCGCAGCACTCGCCGAACGCGCACGCCTGCGCGAGCTCGTTGCACGAGAGTTGCTCGCAGCCGGTCTCGTCGCTCGGGAACTGCTCGTCGGGCGGCGCCGACCACTCGAGGCCCGCGTACGCGGACGACAACAGCGTGCGCGCCGACACCGGCGCGATCGCGTCGCCCGGTCCGTTGCCGCGCTTGGCCGCGTCGGCGTCGCCGTACGTCCACGGATCGTAGATCGCGGGGTAGTCGTACGGGGTCGCGCCGCAGCCCGCCTCGGGCGGCTTGCGCGCGAAGTAGTCGCTCGTCACGACGTCGACGAGCAGATCGTCGAGCGAGTAGCCGTTCTTCACGAAGTCGTCGGTCAGCTGCTGCAGCACGTCGCGCGCCGCCTGGTTGCGCGGGAAGTAGTTCGCGATCGTGAGCCGCGTGCCGACCGCCTCGCGCCACACGCCCTCGACGATGTTGGTCGCGACCATGTAGGCGAGCGCCTGATCGGGATCCGCGATCGATCCGTCGGGCCCGACCGCGATCGATCCGCCGCGGAGCGCGTCGAAGCCCTTCTTCAAGACGCGATCGAGATCGTAGACGGTCAAGCGTTGCCCGCGCAGCGTCGCGAGCGCGCCGTCGACGCCGGCCGGATCCGCCGGCACCGACGACGGATCGATGAACATGCCGCAGTCGCCGCTCATGCCCCACGGGCGCCGCGACCCGCGCTGATCCGCGGCGAAGCCGTCGACGCGGAAGACCGCGTGCGCCTTCGCCGGATCCTCGCCCATCGACATGCCGAACACCGCGGCGTCGACGTGGCCCGCGATCGGCCAGTGCCGGTTCATCTTGGGATCGATCGAGTACGTCACCGACGTCTCGCTGTTGTGGCAGCCGAGGCAGACGACGTCGCGGTTCAGGTACGCCGCGTCGAACGCGTTGCCGAAGTCTTCGCGGCGCGCGAGCTCCGCCTCGACGGGCGGCACGTTCGCCGCGATGATCGGCGCCGACACCAGCGGGAACAGGTGCGCGCGATAGATCGGCGTCGGATCGTCGAGCGCGATCGCGCTCCTCGCGAGATCGAGCATCGAGAACGCGCCGGTGCCGGTCGCGGTCGGCGCGTTGTCGCGCACGTAGGTCGCGAGCGCCGGATCCGCGCCCGAGCGGAGCGCGTCCTTCCAGCACGCCGCCTGCGATTGATCGTCGATGCGCGTCACGCGCAGCGCGTCCATGAAGTGGATCGTCCAGCGATCGATCTTCTCGGGGCGCGCGAGCATCGCGCGCGCGACGACCTCGCGCGGGTTCGCGGTGCTGGTGCCGGCCGCCTTCGCCGCCTCGACCTGCTGGTACAGCGCGACGTACGCGTCGACCTCGTGCTGCGAGCTCGGGCGATGCCCGAGGATCGCGAGCGACGCCTCGCGCACGAACGCGGGCGCGTCGGCGGCGCAGTCGGCGGGTTGCGGCTGCGCGTCGGGCTCGCCGTCGTCGCCGGCGGGCGGGACGTTGCACCCCGGCGAGCAACCGCTCGCCAGCGAGAGAAGAACGAAGATGAAGACGCGCTTCACAGCGTCACCCCCAACAGGCGCTTGGTGACCGACGCCGCGGCGCCGTCCTCCGACGACGCGCCGCTGACGTCGGAGACCGCGAACGCCTCCGGTGAGAAGGGCCAGATGCCGAGCGCGAGCAGGGCCGCGATCCGATTCTCCGCCGGCGTCGCGGCGGTCGTGGTCGCGAGCGCGTCGGGGCCGATCGCGCCGTACACGCCCTTCTCGGCCGCCGTGATCGTCGCGCCGATCATCGCGGTGACGTAGCCGTACGGATGGTGGTTGCGTCCGTCGCCGTGGTTCTGCGCCGTCGGCGTGCGCCCGAACTCGGTGTTCAGGATGATCAGCGTGTCGTCGAGGGAGAGCTTGGTCGGGTCGGTTTCGCCCGGCGCGTTGATGATCGACAAGAGCGCCTGCAGCATGTTGTCGAAGTTGCGCGCGGTGTCGATCGCGTTGCGCGTGTGCGTGTCGTAGCCGCCGCCGCCCGACGCTTCGTAGAGGCCGGTGTCGCTGACGCACACGTAGCGCGCCGGCTGGGTCGGATGGGTGAGCAGCGCGCGCGCCGCCTGCAAGCTCATCGTCGGGATGTCGCGCGTCTCGTTGTGGCCGCACGCGGCGCCCGCTTGATCGACGAACAGCTTCGGATCGAGCACGCCGGCGATCGCGCCGTTCTTCGCGACCGTCGACGCGGCGACCGAGAGATCCGCGTAGCGCGCGGAGCGCACCTGGTCGCCGCCGTTCCAGCGCAGGCGCGCGCCGTATTGATCGACGTACGCCTTCATCAGCGCGTCGTACTGCGCCTCGGGGCCGGCGGCGTTGACCTCGGCGCGCGAGAGCAAGCGCGAGAACGACTGCGCGTTGTCGATCTTGATCATCAGCGGTCGCGCCGCGCCCGGATGCGCGCCGGTCGCCGCCGCGGCGGAGACGTTGTCGCCGGCGAGCCCGCCGGTCGCGAACACGTACGACCACGGCGCGCTGCGCGACCCGTCGTCGCGATCGAAGAAGTAGCGCTGGACGTGGCTGCCGAGGCCGGCCGCCGACGGTTGCCCGACGGGCTTGCCGGTGAGCGCCTGCGGCACCGCGGCCTCGTGCGGCTCGAGCTTGTGGCGCTGCACGATCAGACGCGTGCGATCGAGGACGTCGTTGCGCGGCCACAAGCGGCGCGCGAACGGTCCGAGCTCGACGTCGGCGCCGAGCTCGTCCTTCGCGAAGAACTGACCGATCTCGCTGCCGCTGGGCATCCCGCACGCGGTGTTCGCCGCGCGCGTCGAGCCGGTGCCGTCGTAGTCGAACGTGTAGTACTGCTGGTTGGCGTACTTCGGATCGTTCGGCTTGCCGTACGCGCGGACCAGGTAGAGCGTCTCCCACTGCGAGACGCCGCCGTAGAGGAAGATCTCGAGCACGCGCTTGGCGCGGCGATTCGCGGGGAGCATGACGCCGTTCGCGGACGCGGGCGGCTCGCCGAACGGATCGGCCCAGCTCATCCCGCGATCACGCGCGAGCACGGTGAGCGCGCTCGCGGCGGCGCTCCATCGCAAGAACGTGCGACGCTTCATGCGCCGAGCGTCGCCGGCCCCACGCGCGCGCGGCTACTCGCAGCGGACAACACGCGCTGGCCGGGTGAGAGCTACGCGTATCTATAGATCGTGAGCTCGTCGAGCTGACGGCCGTCGCGCAGGCCGCACACGATCGCGGCGAGGTCGTCGTTGCCGACGAAGATCGCGCGCGGCGCGCCGTCGAGCCGGCCGCGCATCAGGTTCACGTGCGTGCCCGCGCGCAGCCAGCTCGCTTCGATCGTGACGTCACCGACGATACAGACGATATCTGCAGCGCACGTGGCACGAAGATCATCGCGGCGAACTTCGGTCGGCGAGAAGTACACGCGGTGCGCGTCGAGGCAGAGCTCGGCGAGCTCGCTCGGTCCGACCAAGCCGATCGTGCGCGGCGTGCCGACCGCCAAGAAGCGCGAGGCGATCGCGGTGGTCGCGGCGAGCGCGATCGGATCCGCGAGATCCGGCAACGGGCCCTGTTTCAGGCCCGCGGCCGCCCACGCGCGCTCGATGCGCTCGACCGTCGCTCTCAAAACTCGGCCTGGCGCGGCGCGCGCGGGAACGGGATCACGTCGCGGATGTTCTCGACGCCGGTCGCGTACTGGATCGCGCGCTCGAAGCCGAGGCCGAAGCCCGCGTGCGGCACGGTGCCGTAGCGACGGAGATCGCGATACCAACCGTACTGGTGCGCGTCGAGCTTCATCTCGGCGATGCGCGCGTCGAGGACGTCGAGGCGCTCCTCGCGCTGCGAGCCGCCGATGATCTCGCCGATGCCGGGCGCGAGCACGTCCATCGCGGCGACCGTCTTGTCGTCGTCGTTCAGGCGCATGTAGAACGCCTTGATCGATTTCGGATAGTTCATGACGGCGACCGGCGCCTTCACGACCTCCTCGGTGAGGTAGCGCTCGTGCTCGCTCTGCAGATCCATGCCCCACGAGACGGGGAACTCGAAGGTCTTGCCGCTGCGCTCGAGCGTCTTCACCGCGTCGGTGTAGTCCATGCGCTCGAACTTCGACGAGACGAGCAGCTCGAGGCGCTTGCGCACGGTCGGATCGACGAACTTCTCGAAGAACGCGACGTCGTCCTGCCGCTCGGCGAGCACCGCGCCGAAGATCGACTTCAAGAAGTCCTCGGCGAGCTGCGCGTCGTCGCCGAGATCGGCGAACGCGATCTCCGGCTCGATCATCCAGAACTCGGAGAGGTGGCGCCGCGTGTTCGAGTTCTCGGCGCGGAAGGTGGGCCCGAACGTGTAGACCTTGCTCATCGCGAGGCAGTAGGTCTCGACGTTCAGCTGCCCCGACACGGTGAGGTGGGCCTCCTTGCCGAAGAAGTCCTGGCTCCAGTCGACCTTGCCGTCGGGCGTGCGCGGCGGGTTCGCGGCGTCGAGCGTGGAGACGCGGAACATCTGACCGGCGCCCTCCGCGTCGGACGCGGTGATGATCGGCGTGTGGATCCAGAAGAAGCCGCGATCGTGGAAGAAGCGGTGCACCGCCATCGCGAGCGTGTGACGCACGCGCGTGACCGCGCCGATCACGTTGGTGCGCACGCGGAGGTGCGCGACCTCGCGCAGGTACTCCATCGTGTGGCGCTTCGGCTGCATCGGATAGGTCTCGGGATCGTCGACCCAGCCGACGACGTCGAGCTTGGTCGCGCGCAGCTCGACGGTCTGGCCCTTGCCCTGCGACGCGACGACCTCGCCCTCGACGCGCACGGCGCAGCCGGTCGTGATCTTCAAGACGTCGGTCTGGTAGTTCGCGAGCTCTTGCGGCGCGACCACCTGCATCGCCTCGAAGCACGAGCCGTCGTGGACGTGGATGAACGAGAGGCCCGCCTTCGAGTCGCGGCGCGTGCGCACCCAACCCTCGACGACGGCGTGACTGCCCGGCTCCTGCTTGAAGACTTCGGCGATCCGGCGCTGCTGCATCGCCGAAATCGATACCACGTTCACACCAGCTGCGGCTCGATCAGCTCGATCTTGCGCCACGCGCCGCGCTTGAAGCGCCAGCCGAGCGCGGCGGACAAGAGCGCGAGATAGAGCACGAGGCAGCCCATCGCGGCGCCCGGTCCGCCGCCGTAGACGCGCACGGCGATGAACGCGCTCGGCGTGAAGACCGCCCACGCGAGGACGAGCCGCGCGCCCGCGCTCCACGTCGTGTCGCCGGCCGCGCGCAAGACCTCGGTCAAGGTCAGGCCGATCGCGTCGAAGACCTGCCAGCAGGCGCTGACCATCAGCATCGTCAGCCCGACGGCGATCAGCTCGTCGTGGTGATCGGGCGGCGCGAACCAGCCGAGGATCGTGCGCGGGAACGCGAGGTAGACCGCGGCGACCGTGAGCATCCACGTCGCGGTGACGATCAAGGTGAGCCGCACGTGCGGCCACACCGCGTCCTTGTCGCCCGCGCCGATCGCCTGGCCGGCGAGGACCGCGCCCGACGTCGCGAGCCCGAACGCGGGCATGAACGCGACGGAGTTGATCGCCATGACGACCATGAGGCCGCCGAGCGCGATCTTGCCGAGCCCGGGCATGACGCCGTTCAAGAACAGCTGGAACGCGGCGAACTCGAGGAACCAGTTGACGCCGTTGGGCAGGCCGAAGCGCGCGACGCGCGCGAGCTCGCTCTTCTTGAGCTCGAGCGGGCCGGTCGGCTTGCCGCCGGGGACGCCCCAGCCGCGGAAGAAGGCGATCGCGATCACCGCGAAGCCAATCCAGCATGCGATCACGGTCGCGAGCGCGGCGCCTGGCACGCCCATCGCGGGCGCGCCGAGCTTGCCGAAGATCAGCATCCAGGCGAGCAACACGTTCGTGAGCATCGTGACGACGCCCGCGATCATCTGCATCCACGTGTTGCCGAGCCCGCCGTACCACGCACCCAACGCCTCGGTCCCGACGACGGCGGTGACCGACAACAGCCGGATGATCATGTAATCGGTCATATGATCATGTAATATTCCGTCATACGGAATTGCGAGCGCGGGGCCGATCAGCGGGATCATCGCGATCGACGCGAGCCCGGCGACCACCGCGATCGCGAGGCCGTAGAAGCCGTAGCGACGCGCGCCGCCGACGTCGCCCTTGCCTTTGAGCTGCGCGGTGAAGCTCTGCACGATGAAGACCGCGCCCATCGGAAGCACGATGAAGAAGAACGTGTTGAGCCCGCCGGTGGTGACCGCGGTCAGCGAGTCGCTGCCGAGCGGCGCGGTGAACGCGGCGTCGCACGCCGTGAGGACAGCTTGGGTCGCGCGGGCCAGCACCATCGGCAACGCGAGGGTGAGCAGCGCTCGAAGCGAAGGCTTCGGTGCAGACACGAGCCGCGGAAGGTAGCATCGCCCGGGAGATCAGCCATGAAACAAGCATTCGTCACCGGGGGATCGGGCTTCGTCGGGCGCGAGCTCATCAACGAGCTGCGCCGGCGCGGCGTGTCGGTCAAGGCGCTCGCGCGCAGCGACGCGGCCGCGGCGGCGGTCACCGAGGCCGGCGCGGTCCCGGTGCGCGGCGATCTCGAGGATCGCCTCGCGATGGAGGCGGGCATGCGCGGCGCCGACGTCGTCTTCCACGCGGGCGCGTACGTGAAGCAGCACGGCCCGAAGGACGAGTTCATGCGGATCAACGTCGGCGGCACCGAGAACGTGCTCGCCGCGGCGAAGGCGGCGGGCGTGAAGCGCGTCGTCCACATCGGCACCGAGGCGGTGCTCGCCGACGGCAACCCGATCGTGCGCGCCGACGAGACCGTGCCGCGCGCCGCGAAGCCGGCCGGGCTCTATCCGCTGACCAAGGGCCTCGCCGAGGCGGCGGTGATCGCGGCGAACGGGCAGGGCCTCGAGACCGTCGTCGTGCGCCCGCGCTTCATCTGGGGCAAGGGCGACACGTCGGTGCTTCCGGAATTGATCGACAGCGTGAAGCGCGGCCGCTTCGGATGGATCGGCGGCGGTCACTACCTCACGTCGACCTGCCACGTGAAGAACGTCGTCGAAGGCGCGCTGCTCGCGGCCGAGAAGGGCAAGCCCGGCGAGATCTACTTCCTCACCGACGGCGAGCCGGTCGAGTTCCGGACCTTCATGACCGAGATGCTCGCGACCCAGGGCGTCGACGCCGGCACGCGCAACGTGCCGAAGTGGGTCGCGCGCACCGCGGCGGCGCTGACCGGATGGATGAAGCATCCGATGGTCACGCGCACCGCGATCGCGCTGGTCGGGCACGAGGTCACCGTCGACGACGGCAAGGCGCGCCGCGAGCTCGGCTACACCGCCGCGATGACGCGCGAGCGCGGCCTCGCCGAGATGAAGGCCGCTGTGACTACGGCGCCGGCGTCTTGATCTCGTAGGTCGCGAGCGCGTCGTGCGTGACGATCGCGATCGCGTCGAGCTTCGCTTGCACCCAGCCGGG
>DATJIA010000008.1:0-38415 GCA_035493675.1 Kofleriaceae bacterium
CGCTCGCAGATCGCCGACCGAGACCGATGTGCCACGAATTGCCCTGGCTCTGCCTGGTGGCTTCGCGTTCTTCGAGTATCATTGCCCTAATCGTGAAAAGGCAGCGACGCAGGTCGGCTTGGAACAAGCGCCGCAAAGGGCAGCTCGAGATCGATCTGCGTCGACGCACGAAGCGCGGCGCGCTCCTGAAGAAGCGGGGCCGCCCCGTCACAGGGCGCCGCATGGATCCGCGGCATCGCACCCGGCCCGTGCTCGATCCGAAGCATCCCGTGCACATCGTCCTGCGCGTCACCCGCGAGGTCTCGAACTTGCGCACGCGTTACGCGTATCGTGCGATTCGTCGCGCGGTCGATCGCTGCCGCGCGCGCGCGGACTTCCGGATCGCGCACGTGAGCATCCAGTCGAATCACGTGCACTTGCTCGTCGAGGCCGACGACAAGCTGGCGCTCTCGCGCGGCATGCAGGGCTTCGCGGTCAGCGCGGCGAAGCGGCTCAACCGCGAGCTGTGTCGCGCACGCGGCGACGTCTTCGCGTTCCGCTATCACGCGACCGCGCTCACCAACCCGACGCAGGTGCGCAACGCGATCAGCTACATCGTTAACAACTGGCGCCACCACCGCTGCGATCGCTACAGCGTGCGCCGCACCGATCCGTTCTCGTCCGCGCACGCGATCGCGGAGTGGCGCATCGAACCGCACCCGGATCAGCTACCGGTCGTGAGCCCGACGACGTGGCTGCTGCGCGAAGGCTACAGGTTCGCCGGGGCGATCCGGCCCGACGAGATCCCGGGGCCGGATCCGGTTCCGTAGCGGGGGTCCTTCGACTGCGGGCTCGCTGCGCGAGCCCTCCGCTCAGGACGAGCGGAGGAGCCCCCGCTACGGCACGTGGATGATCTTGTGCAGCTGCAGGCCGAGGCGCCAGCGCGGGCGCGCGTGGGTGAGCGCGATCGCGCGCGCGAGGTGAGCGTCGTAGCGCGCGTCCATGCACGGCTGCACGATCAGCGTCTCGCAGGCGTAGCGCTGCTCGTACGCGGCGAGCACGGCTTCGTCGACCGAGTCGTCGACGACGACCTTGCACTCGGACGCAGGCACGGTCGCGAGGTGGAAGCGGCCGTCGTGGAATTGCGGCTTCGGCGAGACCGTCAGCCAGTCGACCGGCGCCGCGGGCGCGCGCGTGCCGTTCGATTCCATGTGTACGCGGAAGCCGGCGTCGCGGAGCGCCGACGCGAGCGGCGCATCCCATTGCAGCGTCGGCTCGCCGCCGGTGACGATCACCAAGCGCGAGCGGTGCACGTCGCGATCGACGAGCTCGGCGACGATCTGCTCCGCCGAGAGCTTGCGCGCGCCCTCGGGACGAAAATCGGTATCGCACCACGTGCAGGCGAGGTTGCAGACCGCGAAGCGCAAGAAGACGCACGCGCGACCGGCGTGCGCGCCTTCGCCCTGGATCGTCGGGCCGAAGATCTCCTTCACCAAGTACATCAGCGCGGGTAGGGTAGCGCGAGATGCGCGCGTGGTTAGCGTTCGTCGTGCTCGCCGCCTGCGGATCGTCGAAGGCCGCGCCCGAGCCACGCCCCGCGTGCGAGCCGCTGCCGTTCGCGAAGTCGATCCCGCTGCCCGAGGCGAGCGGCGCCGCGCTGATCGAGGAAGGCTTGATCGTCGTCGCGGACAGCGGCAACCACGGCGCGTACGTGATCGTCGATCCCGACACCGGCGACGTGCGCGCGCGCGGAAACCTGCCGCTCCCCGATCACATCTCGGACGATCTCGAGGGCCTGTCGTCGCCCGACGGCAAGACGCTCACCGGCCTCACGAGCGACGGTACGCTCCTCCACTGGACGCATCTCGCGCTCGATCGCACGTCGCGCATCACCGACGATCGCAAGCTCGACTTCGAGGGCCTGTGCCTCGATCCGCACCCGAAGGCCGGCGCGTGCGAGGGCTTCGCCGCCTCGAAGACCGACGGTCGTCTCTACTGCCTCCGCAACGGCACGATCGATCCGACGCACACGATCGAGATCACGCGGCCCGACTCGCTCGCCGACTGCGGCTTCGATCCGACCGGCACGATCCTGCTCGCGGGCGGCAACGTCTTCACCGCCGATCAGGTCTGGCGCGTCGACCCCGCCACCGGAAAGACCGAAGAGCTCGCCAAGCTCGGCCCCGGCAACGGCGAGGTCGTCGTCGCCGCGCCGGACAACGTCGTGTACCGCTTCAGCGATCTCAACACCGCCCCCAGCCTCGCCGGAAAGTTCCGCTGCCCGCCCGGCGCGCGCTAGCATTTCGGGGTGCAGTGCCCGTTCTGCGGCTCGACTGACTCGAGCGTCACCGAGACGCGCGACAGTCCCGACGGCTTACGCCGGCGCCGCACGTGCGCGAGCTGCAAGCGTCGCTTCACGACGTACGAGCGCGCGCTCGAGCCCGGCTTGAAGGTCGAGAAGCGCGACGGCGCGACCGAGGCGTTCGACGGTCACAAGCTGCACCGCGCGCTGGAGCGCGTGTGTGCGCACCGGCCCGTGCGCGAGGACACGATGAAGGAGATCGTGCGCACGGTCTCCGCGAAGCTGGTCGACAGCGGCCGCAAGATCGTGAAGTGGAGCGAGATCGTCGAAGAGACGCTGCGCGTGCTCGCGCCCGTCGACGCGATCAGCGCGAACCGCCTCGCCGCCGACTATCGCGACGAAGCCGGCGGCCTCCGCTTCGACGACAGCGAGGCAACCGGCGACAGTGTGGCGCCGCAACTCGGTCTGTTCCGCGACGAGGAGTGAGATCGATCCGCCTGGCCATGGCCTTGCAGTGATGGCTGACAGGAACCATCACAAGCGAGGATTTATGAAGATTCGCGGCCAGCTTGGTCTCGCTTTGATCGCGACGTTGTTCGCGAGCGCGACCGCTCTTGCACAGAGCACGGACGATCCCAACACGACCACGACCACCACGACGACGACGACGCAGCCGGCGCAGCCCGCGCAGCCGACGTCGTCGACCACCGTCGTCGTGCAGCCGACCACCCCGCCGGCCCAGCCGCCGCCCGTCGTCGAGACGCCGCCGCAGCCGCCGCCGCCCGTCGTGGTGCCGATGGCGAATCGCGTTCCGGTGACGGAAGAGACCGAGGACGAATGGAACGCGCCGATGTTCACGACCGGCGCGCTCGTCTTCGCGGGCAGCTACGGCGCGTCGGTGATCGTCGCAAGCTCGTCGGATCGTCAGGGCGATGACCGCCTCTACGTGCCGGTGGTCGGCCCGTGGCTCGATCTCGCCGACCGCGGCTCGTGCCCGGTCGAACAGCAGTCGTGCGATCACGAGACGACCGCCAAGGTCCTGCTCGTCGCCGACGGCGTCTTCCAGGCCGCGGGCGTGCTCGCGATGATCGACGGCCTGTTCGTGCCGGTCCATCACCACGTCACGACTCAGGAAGCGATCCGCGATTACAAGAAGGTCCACGTCGCGCCGGTGAGCTACGGTCAAGCGTCGCCCGGCTTCGCGGTGATGGGTCACTTCTGATCTCGCACCATCGCGCCACACAGTGTCGTGGGCGCGCTGCGAATTCGGATAAGGTCGGCGCGTGGAAGCACCGACCCCCGAATCGCAGCGCGTCTTCGCGTCCGGAATCCTCGACGGACAAGTCGCGATCGTCACCGGAGGCGGCAGCGGCATCGGCCTCGCGACCGCGTGCGAGCTCGCGCGGGCGGGCGCGGCGATCGCGATCTGCGGGCGCACCGCGGAGAAGCTCGAGGCCGCGCGCGCCGAGATCGCGGCGGCCGCGGCGAGCGCGGGCCACGACGCCGCCCACGTGTTGGCCGAGACCTGCGACGTGCGCGAGCCCGAGCAGGTCGCCGCGTTCGTCGACGCGGTGGTCGCGCGCTTCGGCTTCGTCGACATCTTGATCAACAACGCGGGCGGGCAGTTCCCGTCGCCGGCGCAGCACATCTCGCCGAACGGCTTCGCCGCGGTCGTGCGCAACAACTTGCTCGGCACGTTCAACATGACGCGCGAGGTGGCGAACAAGTCGATGATCGCGCGGCGTCGCGGGCGCGTGGTCAACGTGATCGCGAACATCTATCGCGGCTTCCCCGGCATGGCGCACACCGGCGCCGCGCGCGCCGGCGTCGAGAACCTCACGATGTCGCTCTCGGTCGAGTGGGCGCAGCACGGGATCCTGGTCAACGCGGTCGCGCCCGGCGTGATCCTCTCGAGCGGCACCAAGCGCTATCCGCCCGAGGTGCTCGCGCGCGGCATCAAGCAGACGCCCTTGAAGCGCGGCGGCACCGTCGACGAGGTCGCCGCGTCGATCATCTTCCTCGTCTCGCCCGCGGCGCAGTTCATCACCGGCGCGACCTTGCGCGTCGACGGTGGCCAGGCCCTGTGGGGCGACATCTGGGAGATCCCCGATTGAACCTCGAGCTCGAGAACAAGTGCGTGCTCGTCAGCGGCGCGAGCCGCGGCATCGGTCGCGCGATCGCGCTCGCGTTCGCGCGCGAAGGCGCGCGCGTGTGCGGCGTCGCGCGCGGTGAAGCGGATCTCGCTTCGTTGGCGGTCGAGTCGACGATCACTGCGGATGTCTCCACCGCCGACGGCGCGACCCGCGCGGTCGAAGGCGCGGTGACGGCGCTCGGCGGGCTCGACGTCGTGATCACGAACGTCGGCAAGTCGTTCGCGCGCAAGGCCGACGACATGGACGACGACGACTTCGCGAAGTCGCTCGACACCAACCTCTGGACCGCGTCGCGCGTCGCCAAGCGGGCGATCCCGCACCTGCGCGCGCGCGGCGGCGGCGCGATCGCGATGATCGGATCGATCTGGGGACGCGAAGCCGGCGGCGCGCCCGGCTACAACGTCGCGAAGGCCGGCGTCATGGCGCTCGCGAAGGCGCTCGCGCGCGATCACGCGAAGGACGGCATCCGCGTGAACTGCGTCGCGCCGGGATCGATCTTGTTCCCCGGCGGCGGCTGGGATCGGCGGCAGCAGGCCGATCCGGAAGGCATCGCCGCGTTCGTCGCGCGCGACCTGCCGTTCGGCCGCTTCGGCACGCCGGAAGAAGTCGCCGACGTCGTGGTCTTCCTCTGCTCCGCGCGCGCGCGCTGGGTCAGCGGCGCGTGCGTCGTCGTCGACGGCGCGCAGTCACGAAGCTTCTAGACCGTTGCGTTCGATGGTGCGTTGGATCGCGGGATGCATCGTCGTGACCTCCTGCGCTTCGGCGCCGGCGCCGCCGCGCTCGCGATCGCGCGGCGCGCGCGCGCCGACATGGCCGCGCCGGAGCGCCCGATGGCGCAGATCTTCTCCGGCGTCTCCGCCGGCGGCGCGCAGGTGCCGGGCTCGGTGCTCGACCTGCGGCCCGACGGCTCGCGCGACTTCGTCAAGCTCGAGGCGGATCTCGGCGCGCACGCCGCGCACGTCTTCTCGATCGACAACGCGAACCAGCGCTTCGTCGCGTGGGCGATGATCCTCCCGTTCCGCAAGGGCCAGTGGCCGTACCTCGTGTTCGGCGACGTCGTGCGCGCGGCGTCGTCGGTCGGCGAGGACGACAAGCAGCACAGCGCGACCTTCGAGCTCGACGCCGCGCTCGCGAAGACGATCGCCTCGGGTTTCGGCGTCGTGCCGGCGGTGCGCATGCCGCTCGACGGCGGCGTCACGTACGCGTGGTCGAATCCGACCAAGACGCGCATCCGCTTGCGCATCGACAACAAGGGCAACGGCGCGCTGCGCACGCTCGGCAGCGCCGGCGATCGCGATCACCGCTTCTCGTTCCGCGTGCGCAAGGACGGCCGCGAGATCGCGATCAAGGAAGTGATGGTGATCGACGAGAGCGCGGCGATCATCGCGCTGAAGGCGAAGGACCACGTCGACCTCGAGGTCGATCTGCGCGCGTGGATCGACAAGCCCGGCGTCTACGACGTCGACTGCGCGTTCGACGGCCAGCTCTTCCCCGACAACGTTTCGATGGGCGCGTGGCCCGAGCACGCCGCCGAGACCTGGGACATCCACGCGGCCGGCGCGCTGCGCGTGATCGTGCCGTGAAGGTCGGCCGCCGCGACTTCCTGCGGGGCGCGGCGCTGCTCGCGATCGCGGGCCGTACGTACGCGCGCGCGGTGCGTCCGCGACCGCCGCGGATGAACGTGCGCGCGGGCACCTCGACCGGCGGCGCGCAGATGCCGGGCGCGACGATCGATCTGCGCCCCGACGGCACGCGCGACTACGTGAAGCTCGGCCGCGATCTCGGCGCGCACGCGCCGCACGTCTTCTCGATCGACAACGCGAACCGCCGCTTCGTCGCGTGGGTGATGATCTCGCCGACCGGCCCCGACGAGTGGCCGTACCTCGTGTTCGAGGGGACCGCGCGCAAGGCGTCGTCGATCGGCGACGACGGCGAGCTGCACACCGCGACGTTCGAGCTCGACGCGTCGGTCGCGCCGCGGATCGCGCGCGGCGCCGGCGCCGGCGTCGCGCTGCGCCTGCCGCTCGACGGCGGCCTGTCGTACGCGTGGCGCAACGGCAAGGGCTCGCGCATCGCGCTCCGCATCGAGAACCAGGGCGCGTCCGCGCTCCGCATCCCGGGCGCGAGCGGCGCGCGCGACTCGCGCTTCACGTTCCGCACGCGCGGCGCGGCGATCGAGCACGCGCCCGTGCTCGACGAGCTGCGCGGGATCGAGCGGCTCGCGCCCGGCGCGCACGTCGAGCTCGAGTGCGACCTGCGTGAATGGATCGAGGCCGCGGGGACGTACGATCTCGAGTGCGCGTTCGACGGCGCGATCTATCCCGACACGGACGATCTCGGGCGGTGGCCCGAGCACGCGGCGGAGACGTGGGACATCCACGCCGCCGGCGCGCTGCGCGTCACGCTTTGACGCCCGCGCTCCCCGCGGGGTCGTGCTCGCCCTTGCAGATCGGCATCCCGCGCAAGGTCAAGGTCAGCACCGTGCCCGCGCCCTTCAGGTACGTCTTGGGCAGGAGCAGGTAGTAGTTCTTCACGCCCTCTTCCGGCGGCGGCGGATCGGTGTCCTTCCCAGGATGACCGGTCAGCATGCGGACCTTCTCGCCGGGCCCGAGCAGGAAGCCGGGATCGATGATGCCGAGCATCGACTTCTTCGCCGAGCCGCGCTGGCCGACGGTCATGCCGCAGCCGCGCGTCTGGAACGGCGCCTTGCCGTCGTTCTCGAGCACGACCCACTCGGTGTTCAACTTCTCGCCGTCGGTGGCGGCGTGGATCTCGACGAAGCGGATCGCCATGGCGGCGCGCAATGTATGCGGAGCGCGCCGTCGTTGCAATCCGACCGAAAGCATCGATAATCCGCCCGATGAGCAAAGAGGTGATCCGGGTGGTGGCAGCCGTCATCGAGCGCGACGGCCGCTATCTGATCACCCAGCGGAACGCCTCGGCGACCCTGCCGCTCCTGTGGGAGTTCCCGGGCGGGCGCGTCGAGCCCGACGAGACCGACGAGGACGCGCTGGTCCGCGAGGTGCGCGGCCGCATCGGCGTCGACGTCGAGGTCGGCCCCAAGGTCGGCGAGCACACGCACGAGTACGCGAGCTACGAGGTCCACCTCACGATGTTCTCGTGCAAGCTCCCCGACGGCGCGAACCCGTACCCCGCGATGGTCAACGACCTGCGCTGGGTCACGTCGCGCGAGTTCCTCGACTACGACTTCCCGCCCGCCGACGAGAAGACGATGAACAAGCTCTTGATGCGGAACTAACGCGTCGCGCGCTGGAACGTGATCGGATAGTTGACCTGCACGTAGCCCGCGCCCGCGCGGAACTGCCACGCCGCGAGCGCGTCGTGCATGCACGCGAGCGCGGCCTCGTCGGAGATCGATCCGTCGATGCTCGGCGCGTTCACGCGGCCGTCGGGCCCGATCACGAAATGGAGCGACGCGGTGCCGGCGAGCGCGTGATCGCGCAAGGTCGCGAGCTCGTAGCAATGGCGCAGCTCCGCTTCGTGCAGGCGGATCGTGCCGCGGATCTCCGACGGAGACAGGCCGGCGTCGCGATACGGCGGATCGGGCGCCGCGATCACGACGCTCGGCACGCGGTCCTCGCCCGGCAGGTACGCGAGCAGCGACGTCGCGTCGTCGACGCGGATCGGATCGTCGAAGATCGGCGCGTGATCGCTCTCGATCGAGAGCGTGATCGTCGCGGCGTGGCCGCGCACGAGCGGGAACACGCGCACGCGCACGCGGCCGCCGCCGGCGTCCTCGAGCAGCGCCGGATCGCGGCGGTGCTCGACGATGCGCTCGTACTTCTCGCGCGCGACGTCGGGCGACATCGGCCGCGCGCGCATGCGCTCGCCGTCGATCGTGATCGCCATCGCGACCACGTGCATGCCCGCGGGCACCTCGATCGGGACGCTCACCTCGCGCGGCGTGCGGTCGACACCGTCGAGCGAGAACGACAGCGCGCGTGGATCGGCGTGCGCGACCGAAGCGCACGCGAGCAACGCAAGCACCAGCCTCATGCCAGTGCGACACCGGCGCGCGCGGCCGGTTGCAGATTATCGGAGCGCGCGGCCGATCGCGATCGTCAGGCCGAGCGCGACCGACACCGCCGCGACGAAGAACACGACCAGGAGCCACGGCGGGAACTTCTTCGCGCGCTGCTCGATCGCCGCGAGCTCGTTGGTGTTGAAGACCTGCTCGATCGGCGGCAGCCCGATCAGGTGCGCGGGCAACGGCAGCTCGGCGTGCGCCATCGCGCCGGCCGGATTCGCCGACGGCGGCGGCACCACCGACTGCACGTGCGGCGGCGTGAGCGACGCCTGCACCGCGGGCGCGTTCGGATCGTGGATCATCGTGCGCACGTTCGGCGCCGCGACGAAGCCGCGTCCTTGCGACACCGGCTCGATCACCGTCGGCACCTCGACGCCCGCCGGCACCGCGGGCTGATCGATCACGGTCGGCACGTCGGCGGCGGGCGACATGTAGCCGGCCGGCGGCCGCAAGACCGGCGGCGCGGTGAGCGGACGCGGCGCCGGCGCCGACGCGCGCGGCGCGGTGACCGCCGGCATCGCCATCTGCGACGGCATCCCCGTCTGCGGCGGCGACGTGCCGGGCGCGTTGCGACGCTTGCCCTGCGGCCCGTGCGCCGCGGTCGGCGAGACCGCCATGTCCGGATCCGTTCGATCCATCGGCCCGAGCTTCGCGGCGCCGTGCTTCCCGGCCGGCGCCGGCGCCGCGCGCGGGATCGCCGGCAACGCCGCGGGCATCTGCCGCCCCGGCAAGCCGAACGTCGGACCGTCCTCGCTGACCGGTTGCGATCGATGCAGCTCCTCGACCCGCGCGAACGGGTTCTCCTCGATGCGCGTCTTCTCGCCGCCTTCTTCGTCCGAGTCCGAGTCGGGAGCCTCGTCGTACGTCGGCTGATCGCTCACGTCGCTGATCGTGCTCACGACCTCGAGGCCCGAGATCTCCGAGACCTCCTTCACGCGCGAGACGCTCTGCTCGAGCATCACGTCCGACGAATCGAGCGACACCGGATCGACCTGATCGTCGGGCATGCGCGACGCGATGTCGCTGAGCGCCTCCGCGTCCCACGTGAGCAGCGACGTCGCGTGCTCGCGCCCCTCGAGCAGCTCGCGCATGCGCGCGCCGTGCTCGTCGATCTCTTCCAGGTAGTACTGGTCGAACAGCTTCGACACCTCGCCCGGCCCGGAGTGCTTGCCGCGGTGGTGCAGGTAGCCGATCAGCGCCTCGCCGAACGCCTCCGCGGTCGGATAGCGATCCTCGCGGTCGTACGCGAGCGCCTTCATCACGACCGGATCCAAGCCCGGATCCAATTCGTGGTTCACCGACGACGGCACCGGCACCTTGCCTTCCAAGATCGCCTGGTACGTGTCGTACGTGCTGCCCTTCTTGAACAGCCGCCGGCCCGTGATCAGCTCGTGCACGATCGTGCCGAGCGCGAAGACGTCCGTGCGCCGATCGACCTCCGCCGCGCGGCACTGCTCCGGCGACATATAGGCGAACTTGCCTTTGATCGTCCCGGCGCGCGTGTGCGTCTCGCGATGCTCGGCGCGCGCGATGCCGAAGTCGACGATCTTCACGACGCCCTCGAACGTGATGACGAGGTTCTGGGGCGAGATGTCGCGGTGCACGATGTTGAGCGGACGCCCGCCGCTCTGCCGCTCGTGCGCGTAGTGCAGGCCCGCGCACGCCTGCGCGGCGAGCCCGAGCGTCAGGTGCACGGGGATCTTGCCGCCGGGCACGCGCTCGACCGCCTTGCGCGCGACCATCGCGAGCGACATGCCCGCGAGGAACTCCATCGCCATGTAGTAGCGACCGTTCTGTTCGCCGAGCTCGAGCGTCTGCACGATGTTCGAGTGATCGAGCGTCGCGCCGAGGCGCGCCTCGTCGAGGAACATGTGGACGAACTCTTGATCGTCGGCGAGGTGGTCGTGCAGGCACTTCACGACCACGTACTTCTCGAAGCCCGACGTGCCCTCGATGCGCGCGAGATAGATCTCGGCGGTCCCGCCCAACGCGAGGAGCGCGAGGAGCTGGTACTTACCCAGCCGCTGGCCGACCAGCGAACCCGCGCCGGCGGGAACTCCTCCCATCGATGTCAGTCTACAGCGAAGCGGTGACGGGCGTAGCCCTCACAGCTCCATGATTTCCTTTTCCTTTGCCTCGGCGACGGAATCCACGAGCGCGACGTTCTTGTCGGTGAGGTCCTGGATCGACTTCTCACCCTTCTTCTTGTCGTCCTCGGTGATCTCGCCGTCCTTCTCGTACTCCTTCACCATGTCCATCGCGTCGCGCCGCGCGGCGCGCACCGCGACGCGCGCCTCCTCGGACATCTTCTTGACGACCTTCGCGAGCTCCTTGCGGCGCTCCTGGGTCAGCGGCGGGATCGGGAGACGTACGAGGTCGGAGTCGGGCACCGGGTTCAAGCCGAGATCGCTGGCGCGGATCGCCTTGTCGATCACGGGGATCATGTTCTTCTCCCACGGCTTGATCGTGATGAGGCGCGCGTCGACGACCTGCACGGTCGCGACCTGGTTCACCGGCGTCGGCGTGCCGTAGTAGTCGACCTTCACGCCGTCGAGCATCGACGTCGTGGCGCGACCGGTGCGGATCTTGGCGAGCTCGCGCTTGAACGAGTCGATCGCCTTCTTCATGCCCTCTTCGGCGTCCTTCTGGATGTCGTTGATCGCGCTCATCGTTGATCCCCTGCGAATCGCGTCTGTTGATCGTCGGTGACGATGCGCGTGCCGACCGCGTCGCCGCGCATCACGCGTTGGATGTTGCCACGCTTGGTCATGTCGAACACCAGGATGGGCAGGTCGTTCGACCGACACAGCGCGAAGGCCTCGGCGTCCATCACGCCGAGGTCCTGCTTGAGCGCGTCGATGAAGGTGACCTGCTCGTAACGCTTCGCGTTGGGGTTCTTGCGCGGATCGGAGTCGTAGACGCCGTCGACCTTGGTCGCCTTGAGCACGATCTCCGCGCCGATCTCGACGGCGCGCAGCGCGGCCGCGGTGTCGGTCGTGAAGAACGGGTTGCCGGTGCCGGCGGCGAAGATCACCACGCGCTTCTTCTCGAGGTGGCGGATCGCGCGGCGCCGGATGTAGGGCTCGGCGAGCTGCTGCATCGGGATCGCCGACAAGACGCGCGTGACCTGGCCTTGCTTCTCGATCGCGTCCTGCAAGCTGACCGCGTTCATCACGGTCGCGAGCATGCCGACGTAATCGGCGGTCGCGCGATCCATCCCGCGCGCGCTCTCGCTGAGCCCGCGGAAGATGTTGCCGCCGCCGACGACGACCGCGAGCTCGACGCCGAGCTTCACGACGGCCGCGACCTCGGCGGCGACCGTGGTGATCACCTCGGGGCTGATCCCATACCCCGCAGACCCCATCAGGGCCTCGCCGGAGAGCTTCAACAGCACGCGCTTGTACGCGGCAGGTTTCTCGTCGGGCATGACGGAACGCGACATTAGCGCTCGTGGTAGCGTCGCGCCATGGATCTGGATCTCGATCACCTCACGAAGGTCGCCGGGCCGCTCAAGGACATGCTCGGCGGCGGCGGGGCCACGGAGCTGCTGGGCAAGCTCAGCGCCGGCGGGCTCGGCGATCAGGTCAAGTCCTGGATCGGAAAGGGCGGGAACCTCCCGGTCTCGGCGGATCAGATCAAGAGCGCGCTCGGATCCGGACCGATCAAGTCGATCATGGAGAAGGTCGGGCTCTCCGAGGACCAGGTCAGCGGCGCGCTCGCGAAGCTGCTGCCGCAGGCGGTCGACCACATGACGCCCGACGGAAAGCCACCGGCGGCGGACGCGCCGCCGCCGGACGTGCACTCGTTCTTGAAGACGATGACCGGGAAGTAGCTCAGGTCGGGGTCACCGCCAGCTC
Source organism: Kofleriaceae bacterium (assembly GCA_035493675.1). Taxonomy (GTDB): domain Bacteria; phylum Myxococcota_A; class Polyangia; order Haliangiales; family Haliangiaceae; genus JAIOQA01. The sequence goes on from DATJIA010000008.1 coordinate 12,340, forward strand.
GCCGATCGAGATCTCGGCCGGCTTGGGATCCGCGCCGCCCTGGATCACGATGCGCCCGCTCGCGAGCTCGAGGCCCTCCTTCACGATCGACTGCGTGCCGTTGAAGATCACCTTCATCGACTTGTCGCTGATCTCGATCACGACCTCGTTCGGCTTGTCGGTGTGAAGGGCCGTGACCTTCGTCCAGGCGTTCCCGATCGCCGGCGTCGCGCTGACCGCCATCTCGCCCTTGTTGTTGAGGCGCAGGAGACCGAACGACTTGCCGTCGGATCGCACGCGCACCGCGAGGTACGCGAAGCGCTGCACGACCGGGAAGCTGTAGCGCAGGGTGATGCGGCAGTTCTTGAGCTCGTCGCGCGTGCGGAAGAACTGCGCCTCGGTGTTGCCCTCGTTCGCGATCTTGAGCCGCACGTCCGCGGGATTGCCCTCGAGCGACGCGGGCGACCACTGCGGCAGCAGGTTCCAACCCGTGAGGTTCTTGTCCTTGATGTCGAAGACGAGCGTGCCTTCCTTGTGGATGCTCGGCAGCGGCGGCGCGGTCGCGCTGGGCGGGTAGATCTCGAAGCCCCGCACCGCGAACTCCGCTCCTTGAGCGGCGCTGCCGGTCAGCACCACGCGGCCGGTCGGCAGCGTCATCCCGTCGGCGACCGCCGCGAGCCCGCCGTTGAGCCAGAGGGCCAGCTTGCTGCCGGCCATGTCGATGCGGACCTCGTTCCAGTGCTGCGGATCGGCGGAGAGGAGCGCGTCGCGAATCCACTTGCCCGGCTGCGCGTGCGTGTTCACCTGGTACTCGCCCTTCGGGTTCACGCGGATCACCGCCCACGTCTTTCCGTCGGAGCGCAGGCGCACCGAGAGATAGCCGCCGGTCGCGGTGAGGGAGCGATACGCGAACCGGACCGTGCCGTTCTGCACCTCCGCCTTCGAGCGAACGAACAGCTGCTCGGTCGTCGTCGGCGGGATGGGCAGGTGCAGCACGTCGTCCTGGACCTTGTGCAACGACCACTGCGGCAGCGTCTCCCAGCCGGGCAGCGCGGGCACGCGCGGATCGAGCGCGACCGGTGATCCTGCGAGCGGCGGCGCGACCGTCGACGGCGGCGCGGACCTGACCTTCTTGATCTGCTCGTTCAGCTGCGCGACGAACTTCTCGAGGTGCTCGAGCGTTTCGACGTAGATGCCGTCGCTCTCCTTGCCGTCGAAGAACGCGAGGACGAACGTGCACCCCTTCTTCTTCTCGTTGGCGAACCCGCGACCGAGCCGGAGCCGGGACAGTGGGATCGGATCGCCGTGCGGCTTGTCCTTCGACAGGGCCTTCACCGCGCCGCCGATACCGCCGAGGATCGCGCCGCCGATCAGGCCCAAGCCCGAGGTCCGGACGCTGCCGGAGATGGCTTCGCCGACGGCGCCACCCTCTCGGTATTGCTGCAGGTGGGTGGCGGTCAGCTCGAAGGAGCCGCCGTCGATCTTCATCTTGGCCAGGACGGGCGTGTCGCTCATCGAGGCCATCCTCTCACTTTCGTGAGCGGGAGATCGGGGTGCGGCGGCGGGAGTCGACGCGAATCAGGAGAGGCCGGCCTGCTTCGCGACCTCGGCCGCGAAGTCGTCCTTCTTCTTCTCGAGACCTTCGCCCAGCTCGAAGCGAACGAAGCGGCGGATCTTGATGTTCTCGCCGATCTTCGCGATCAGCTCCTGCTGGATCTGATCGATCGTCTTGTCCGGGTTCTTCACGAAGGTCTGATCGAGCAGGCAGATCTCCTTCATCCACTTCGAGATCTGACCCTCGACCATCTTGGCGGCGATCGCCTCGGGCTTGCCGCTCTCCTTGGCCTTCTCGATGAGGACCGCGCGCTCGCGCGCGACCGTGCCCTCGTCGACCTCTTCCTTGCGGACGAACTGCGGGTTCATCGCGGCGATCTGCATCGCGACGTCCTTGGTGAACGCGACGAAGTCCTCGTTGCGCGCGACGAAGTCGGTCTCGCAGTTGATCTCGACGAGGACGCCGATGCGGCCGCCGCCGTGGATGTACGAGACGACCGCGCCCTCGGTGGCCTCGCGGCCGGCCTTCTTCGCGGCCTTCGCGAGGCCCTTCTTGCGGAGGTAGTCGATCGCCTTCTCGGCGTCGGCTTCGCACTCCTGCAGCGCCTTCTTGCAGTCCGCCATGCCCGCGCCGGTACGCTCGCGCAGGTCCTTGATCATCGTTGCGGTGACTTCAGCCATGACTGGTGCCTTTCAACGCTGCTCGTCGGGGGACGCGCTCGCCTCGGGGTCGAAGTGGCTGCCGCCGGTCGACATCTCGACGCGCGGACCGTCGCCGCCCGACGAGACGTGGATGACGCGCTCGCCCTCTTCCTCGCGCGCGCCGCGGGTGTGCGCGCGCTCCTTCGCGACCTTCGAGCCGAGGATGCACGCGTCGGCGATCGCGCCCGTGAAGAGCTTGATCGCGCGGATCGCGTCGTCGTTGCCCGGGATGACGTAGTCGATCACGTCCGGATCGCAGTTCGTATCGGTGATCGCGACGACCGGGATCTCGAGCTTGCGCGCCTCGTCGACGGCGATGTGCTCCTTGTGCGGGTCGATCACGAACAGCATGCCGGGCAGCTTCGACATGCCCTTGATGCCGCCGAGCGACTTGAGGAGCTTGTCGCGATCGCGGCGGATCATCGTCTGCTCGCGCTTGGTCAGCGCGAACAGCGTGCCGTCCTCCTCCATCTTCTCCATCGAGCGGAGGCGATCGAGCGAGCCCTTGACCGTCTTGAAGTTGGTCAGCGTGCCGCCGAGCCAGCGCTGCGTCACGTAGAGCTGACCGGCGCGGCCGGCCTCCTCGACGATGACGTCCTGCGCCTGCTTCTTGGTGCCGACGAAGAGCACCAGATCGCCGCGCGAGCAGGTGTCGACGACCGCCTGGAAGGCCGAGCGGAACAGCTTGACCGTGTGCTGCAGGTCGATGATGTGGATGCCGTTACGCGCGCCGAAGATGAACTGCTTCATCTTCGGGTTCCACCGGCCGGTGTTGTGGCCGAAGTGGACGCCGGCTTCGAGCAACTGTCGCATCGTGACCGGGTTGCCGCCGGCCGCTTCTTGCATGGTCTCCATTGTCATTTCTCCGTTAGAGGTCCGCCGGCGTCGTCATCGACCTGCGCAAACTCTCGCGAGCCACGGGCGCAGGTCTCGGTCCGCCGTGTGTTTTGGGAGCCGGCTGTCTACCATGGCCGGCCGCGGCGCGGCAAGCGTGGCTTCGCTTACGCTCGGCGGGCGCCGTTACCTCACTGAATCCCCGTGCTTGCCCCGTGCGCCCGGAGCGTCCGGCGCGACGCGCGCCTACCACTGGATCGTGGACACGATCCTCCTCGTTCAGCGAGATCCCGAGACCCGGCGCGCGTGGGAAGCGGCGCTCGGCGCGCTCGGCGCGCGCGTGGTCGTGGTGCGATCGATCCTCGCGATCCCGAAGGCAGCTCCGCGCGAGCGCGCGTCGGTGATCGTGACGGAGATCGAGGACGAAGAGACGCTCGGCGAGCTGCGGTGGGCCGCGTCGGTGGCGCAGCTGCCGCCGCTCGTGATCGTCACCGACGTCGAGATGCTGCCGCCGGTCGCGGTGCGATCGCGCGGCGCCGCGGTCGTGCCTCGTGGACGGCCGGCGTCGCTCGCGGACGCCGTGCGCGAGCTGCTCGCGGCGCGCCGGCAGCCGGCGATGAACCTGCCGTTGCGCCTGCCGCAGGTGTGCGAGACCAAGTGGACGCAACGCCTACGCTTCGGCTTCGAGGCGCAGGACACCTGGCCCGGCGACAAGGCTGCATAGCCTGCGCGGCGCTTCTCGCGGCGCGCGGGTCTTGCGCGCTGGTCGCTCGTCTCGCTGGGCGTTTCCCGTGGCGCGTGGCGTGCAATCGCTGCGGTCATGCCCGAGGCGCTGATGATCGAGCTCTTGGCGCAGCACGCCGAGCTGCGCGTGATGGTCGACAACTGCACGAAGCTGATCGAGCGGCTCGAGGACGGCGCGCCGGTCGCCGGCTCGCTCGCGCTCGCGGTGATGAAGCTCCGGATCGCGTTCGACACCCACACGCGCTACGAGGAGCGCCACCTGCGGCCGCTCCTGATGAGCGAGGCCGCGGTCGACGCGCACGTGCAGGAGCACCGCGCGCTGCACCACACGCTCGACGACACGACGATCGGAGCCTTGCGCGACACGATCGACGCGCTCGAGCACCACCTCGACGACGAGGAGCGCTACTTCGTCCGCACGCTCACGGAGCAAGCGCAAGAGGCGAGTCGTACCAGTCAGGCGCGCGGATCCGGCGGTCGTTGAGCTGCATCCAGCCGAGCTCTTCGCCGCGCTCGCGGCCGTCGGCGAAGATCGCGGTGAGCTTCACGTAGGCGCCGCGGGCGAGCGTGTCTTCCGGCGCGCTCCAGCCTTGGCAGTCGACGTGCCCGATCTGGATCGTGTCGGCGGCGCCGCGGTCGCGCAGGTACGGCGCCTCGAGGCGTGGGCGCAGGTACGCGACCTGGGCGTCGCCGCTGCGGAGCGCGGTCACGTCGTCGGCGAGCTCGAGCCGATACGCGATCGCGTTGCCGATCACGTCGAGCTGCACGACGCGCGTGTACGAGCAGGTCCACGCGCTCGCGATCGCCTCGCCCGCGATCAGCATCGCGCGATCGGGCGGCGTCTTACCGACCGTGTACTTCCACGTCTCGTCGCCGATCGTGATCGTGAACGCGCGCTGCGCGGTGACGTGCACGCGCACGACCTGATCGTTCAGCGGCTCGACGCTGATCGGCACGTCGGCGGTGATCGCGCCTCCGTTCCACGGCGAGCGCCACACATAGAGGATGGGATCCGCGGGCACGATCGCGCCGCTCTCCGGCGAGATCCGCGTCGGCACCGCCGCGCACTCCGCGCTCGCCGCGCGCGCGAGGCCCCATCGACACGACGCACACGATCGCGATCCGCATGGATCGATCGACACGCGCGGCACGGCGCGGTTGCTACGGGAGGATCGCGAGCTCGCGCCCGAGCATCGTGACGACCTCGGCGTCGTCCTTCGCGAAGTACGCGCGGCCTCGGCCGGCGGCCGCCACCCGGTCGAGCTCGCCGCCGCCGGGCAGCGCGATCGTCGAGATCGTCACGCCCTTCGCGTGCGCGGCGGCGGCCGTGGCCTCGAGCACCGCGCGATCGTCCTCGAGCCGTTCGTCGTCGGAGATCACGATGATGCGTCCGTGGTCGCGCGCACGCGCCAGCTCGCGGACGCCACGCTCGATCCCGCGCAGCACGCATCGGATCTGGCTGTTCGGCGGCCGCGAGACATCGTCCTCCCACGCCTTCTGCCCGCCGATCGCGCGGCGCGCGGCGGCCTTGGTCGCGTCGGTCGCGGGCGTCATCCGCAGCTCGAGGGTCTGGCACGACACGCCCTGCGTGTACCCACCCGCGCGCTGCATGACGATGATCGAGAACAGATCGCGATCGCCGAGCTGCGCGAGCAATGCATCTCCGACGATCTTCGCGGTCGCGATCGGCGGCAGATCGCCGGCGGCGTTCGGGTTCGTGCTCGCCGACGCCCATCGATCGATCACGACGACGATCGCGCGCGGCGGCGCTTCGACCACCGGCGGTCGTGACGACGAGCCGCACGCAGCGACGAGCGCGATCGCGACGAGCCGCGCCGACATGGCTATGGGACCCAGGTGCGCTTGCGGCGCCGACGTCGGATGAGGATCGTGCCCGCGACCAGGACCGCCGCACTCGCGCCGAGCCCGACCGCCAGCCACGGCGTCGGGTCCTCGCGATATCCGCCCCAATTCCGCTCCTCGCGGTCTGGGACCGGCGGGATGACGATCGGATCGACACCGAGCTCTTGCTCGATTCCGTCGGGGAAGATCGCGGTCGCGCGGACCTCGCGCGGCTTGTCGAAGTCGTCCAGGGGGACGTTCGTGCCCGTGCAATTCAAGCGACCGACTTCCGCGAGACCACCCTCGATGGGAACCCATGCGTGCTGTGTGCGATCGCGATCGTCCCTCCATTCGAGGCGAAGCACGATCGCGCCACCGGTGACGTGTAGCTTGTCGAGCTGCCACGAGGAGCACGTCCACGCGCCGCTGTCTGGATACGACTCGACGAATTCTTCCGGACCACTGGCGAACCGACCGATCTCGTACGTGCGCATCACCGGGAAGAGACCGAAGCGATATGGCTCCAGCTTCGTGGGGATCAGGAGAATGCGCCCCCGCGCACCGGTATCGAAGTGCAGCTTCGTCACGCGCCACGCGTCCGTCTCGGCGAGCACGGTCCGCGAATATTGGATCGGTGCTCCATCGAGCAACGCGATCGCGCCGTCGGTCGAATCCAACTGGGGTTGCGCGAAGACATAGATGTCCGGGCTCCGCCCGACGGGCCCACCGCCGGGGAGCACGTAGCTCGCAGGCGGACCGCACATCGCGCGAGCGGTGATCGGCGCACACAAGACGGCAATCGCGATCAGCAGCCTCATACGGGTGAGACACCCGACGAGCGCGCGCGGTTGGCGCCTATTTGCGGCCGATCAGGAGGACGAACCCGCAGGCGACGAGCACCAGGCCGCCGGCGTGGCGGTAGCTCCAGGGCTCGTTCAGGATCAGGCGCGAGACCAGCGCGATGCAGATGACGCCGGAGACGAGGTGGAAGCCGGCCATCTGCACGCCGGAGTACGTGCCGAAGCCCCAGCGGGTCGCGCCGACGTTGAGGATGTACTCGGGCAGGACGATCGACCACGACACGAGCAGCGCGGTCCACATCGGCGCGGAACGGAACGCGAGGTGACCGAGCCACGCGACGGCCATGAACGCGCCGGAGCACGCGAGCATGAGGGGAACGGCCCACGCGCGCATCAGTCGATGTCCCAATCGACGTCGGCGAGCGACTTCACGCGCGGCTCGTCGGCGGTGCGGGTCTGCTCGTCGTGGAAGCCGCCGCGCTGCGGCGCGCGCGCTTGCGCGGTGCGCGCCCGCTCGAGCGCCGCGAGCTTCTGGATATCGGCGACCGCGGTCGCGTCGTCGAGCGGGAACGGGCGCGAGGCGTCGCGGTGGCCGAGATCGATCGCGCCGTCGGCCTGCGCGCCGGTCAGGTAGCCGACGTCGATGAGCTCGTCGTGCGTGTCGTGCGCGACCGCCTTGTCGAGCAGCCGCGGATCCATCTCCATCGCGCGCGTCGATTCGTCGTCGAAGCGCTGCGCGACCGGCACGTGCGAGATCGGCTGCGAGCGCATCGCGGCCGGGCGCGTCGCGTGCGACGCGGTCTCGTTGTCGTCGAAGCCGCCGGCTTTCGGCACCGCGGGCATCGCGCCCTGCGCGCTGCGGAGCATCTGCGCGAGCGGCGACGACGGATCGAGCTTGCGCGTCGGCTCCGCGTCCATCGGCGGCGGCACGCGCTTCTTCACCGGCTGATCCGAGGGACGCTTCGCGCGCGCGGGCGCGGGCGCGGGCGGCGGCGACGCCGACGGCATCGGCGGTAGCGGCGGCGATCCGCTCGGACGCTTCGCGCGGACCTCGCGCACCTGGCCGGGCGGCGTCGCCCCCGGGATCGGGGGAGGCATCGCCGTCGGCGGCTGCGTCGGCTTGCGCGTGCGCGCGGTCGTCGGGCCCTGCGCCATCGCCTTCGCGAGCCCGACGATCACGGCCTGCTTCGGCGGCAGATCGTCCTCGAGGTGCATCGGCGGCATCGGACGGCCGGTCTTCTCGAGCCGCGGCTCGGGCGGCGGCGAGTCCTCGTGCATCATCGCGCGCACGTTGCGTCCGCCGGGCGCGAGCTCGACGCGCGAATCTTCGTCGGCGAGGCGCGCGCCTTCATCGCGCAGCATGCGCAGGACGCGCGTGCGCTCGCCGGGCGAGAGCGCGTCGCGGCGGCCGTGCCCGGTGTGGTTCGTCTTGAACCGCTGCTTCTTCGCGAACTCGCTGAGCGGCATCGGCTGCTCGAGCTTCTTGCCCGCGCCCGTGAAGAGGCCGGTCGCGCTGCGCAACCACTTGCGCGGTCCGCTGACCGGCTCCGGCGCCTCGCCCCTCTTCGCCTTCGCCTGCGCGCGCAGCGCGCCGGCCTGCGGCAGCGAGATCGCCGCCGCCGCGCGATCGACGTCGGGCACGCCGCCCTGCACGACGGTCGCCGCGTTGGCCGCGTCGTCGGGGCACGGGCGCGCCGTCGGCAGCATGCGGCGCACGAGGTCGTCGCTCTTGCCGAGCGCGTACTGGTGCGGGCGCTCGACGAACTTCACGCCGAGCGTGCCGAGCCACTGCACCGGCGGATCTGCGCCGATCAAGATGAACGCGGCGTCGTTCGGGTAGCGCTTCTGCGCGCCGTCGCCGAGGGCGAGCACGACGCCGTCGGCGTCGAACGACACGATCTGCGAGTTGAACTTCACCTTGATGCGGTTCTCGGCGGCGTACTGCTCGATCGCGGCCTTGTTCTTCGGCTGCGCGCGATTGAACGCGCGCCCGCGATACGAGATCAGCACGCGGGCGCCGGCGTCGGCGAGCGCGAGCGCCGCCTCGACCGCGGAGTCACCGCCGCCGACGACGAGCACCGCCTTGCCGCGATGATCGTCGGGGTCGTCGAGGAGGTTGGCGACCTTCGGCAGGTTCTCGCCGGGGACCTGCAGCGTGCGCGGCTTGCCGCGCGTGCCGGTCGCGAGCACCACGCGCTGCGCGCGATAACCGGCGACGGTCGTGCGGATCTCGAAGTGGCCCTCGCCCTTCTTCTCGATCTTCTCGACCGCCTCGCCGAGCTTGATCTTCATGCCGACGCGCTCGATCAGCTCCTTCCAGATCGGGAGCAGCTGCTCCTTCGACGAATCGAAGACGGGCAGGAGCGACACGTTCTCGGTGTCGTACGGCTCCGCCATCACGAGCTTGCCCTTGGGATAGCGCGCGATCGTCGACGCGATCAGCTGCTCCTTCTCGAGGATCACGTAGCGGAGCCCGCGCTGGATGCACGTGAGCGCCGCCGACAAGCCGCCGGGGCCGCTGCCGATGATCGCGACGTCGACCTCGCTCTCGCCGCCGCGCTTCGAGCGCAAGCCGCCGGCGAGCATGTGCTCGACGACCGCGCGGCCGAGGTTCGCGGCGTTCTTGACGAGCGGCTTGCCCGCGACCTCGCCGATCAAGTACTGGCCCTTGATCGCGGTCTGGTAGTGCTCGTCGAGCTCGGGCACCTTGAGCGCCGGCGGCGTGCCGCCCTCGGGGAACATCACCAGCGCTTCGGTCGGGCACGCGAACATGCACGCCTCGCACTGGATGCAGTCCTGGAAGTGGAGGACGCGCGACTTGTTGTCGACCAGATCGAGGACGTTGGTCGGGCAGACGGCGACACACGCGTCGCAGCCGGTGCAGCGATCGTCGTTGATGTCGTGGACCAGGATGCGCGGCGCCGGCGCGGAGGTCGCCGTGCGGCCGGCGGTGCCGACCCCGTGCTTGTGCTTCTTGGCACCGAGCATCGTGAACACGGCCATCACGGCGACGGCGATGCCCACCAGGGCCAGCGGTACTACCCAGGTCACCGGACCAGTCTAAGCAAGCCGGGTGCCCGCACGCGACACAATCCTTTTGCGATCTTGCGTAGGCGCCGAGCCCACACGGCCAATCCGCTGGGGTGGCTGGTCCCCGATCTGATAAGACTCGGGGCCGTGCTGACCAGGGCTGATGACCTCGCCGCCATGACCGTCCTCGACGAGCACAAGCAGGTGATCACGCTCGGGAGCCTGTGGCGCGACAAGCCCGCCGTGCTCGTGTTCGTCCGCCATTTTGGTTGAATGCACTGCCGCGAGCACGTGGTGCAGTTGCACCACCGCATCGAAGAGCTCCACGCGACCGGCGCGGAGATCTATGTGATCGGCAACGGCTCGCCGAGCTTCATCGACGGCTTCCGCGAGGAGACCGGGTGGCGCGGGCCGATCTACGTCGACCCGAGCCTCGAGGTGTACAAGGCCGCCGGCCTGAAGCGCGGCGTCCTGAAGACGTTCAACCTCGCGGCGGGGATCCGCTCGATCGGCACCTTGCGCCGCGGGATCAAGCAAGGACGCACGCAGGGCGATCCGTGGCAGCAGGGCGGCGTGCTGGTGATCGATCGCGCGGGCGAGATCGTGTGGGCGCACGCGTCGGGCGGGCCCGGCGACAACGCGACCGCGGATCAGATCCTCACGGCGCTGCGCCCCGCGGCGTAGTGCTGCAGCGATCGAAGTCGCCGGCGGGCACCCCCTCCTTCTCGGGGAAGTGGACCGCGGGCCAGAGCAGGCCCCACGATGTATCGATCGCGACGCGGCGCCAGCCGGGCTGGTCGGCGTCGTTCGCGTAGCGCAGGCGCTCGGCGGTGTTCACGCCGATGATCGGCCCGCCCGGTCGCGCGTACAGGCACGCGCCCGACGGCAGGATCAAGGTCGGCGTGTCGCTCAGGCCGAACGTGCTCGCGCTCGCGCTCGCGCTGCCCTCGATGCCGCCGTTCGCGGGCGTCAGCGCCGTCGACGGGACGAAGCCGCGCGCGTAGATCCACTCGCGATCGATCTCGATCTCGACCCACCCGTTCTGCGCGGGCGCGAGCCTGACGACGCCGACGAGCTGGTGCGCCTCGGCGACGGTCGGAGCAGCCGGATCGGGAGACGCGACCACGCGCGAGCCCGACGCGAGCCAGTCGGTGATCTGCGGCGCGCGCGGCGGGCGCTCGTCGAAGATCGCGCCGAGCGCGTCGCCGGCGATCGATCCGCGCGCGGTGACGAGGCCGTCGTCGATCTGGATCTCGCCGCCGCCGAGATCCTTCACGGTCGCGCCCGGCCGCGCGACCGCGCCGCGCACCCCGCTCGCGCGATCGACGAGCGCGTGCGCCTTCACGACGACGGTCTCGAGATCCGCGCGATCGATCCAGAGCAAGAGGCGCGCGTCGTCGCCGTCGAGCCGGAGCTGCACGCGCCCGCCGAGCTGATCGGCGACCAGGTGCACTTGATCGATCGGCTCGTGCGCGTCGAGCTCGAGCTCCTCGGCCGGCAGGTTCGGCTCGAAGCGGACCTCGCCCGCGTGCGCGACGCGGGCGCGCGCGCGGACGCGATCCTCGGCGTCGTCGTAGAGCGCGGGCGGCACCTTGATCGCCGCGTGGGCCGGAATCGCAGGGCGTGCAGGTGCGTGCGCCGCGCGTCCGCACGCGACCAGCCCGACGATCGGAAGCCATCGAAACGTCATCGAGGCGCAACCAGATTTACCCAATGGACCGCCTCGCCGCGTAACCGGTTTCGCATTTCCGAGGTAGGTGCGGGTTCATCGCATCAGTCATTTCGCCAGGTTCGCCACCGCCGCGCTGCGTCCACATCTTGCAGCTGCCAGCGCCCGGCCATGCAGATCGGCGTCATCACCAACCCGAACAGCCGGAAGAACAAGGATCGTCCCGACCGCGCGCAGCGGCTGCAGACGATCGTCGGCGATCTCGGCGAGGTCTACGAGACCGATTCGGTCGATTCGATCAAGCCGGTCCTGCGCGAGTTCCTCCGCAAGCGCGCGCGCTACTGGGTCGCCGACGGCGGCGACGGCGCGATGCACTGGATGATGCGCATGGGCATGGAGGTCCTGCAGGAGGAGGAGTTCGCGAACGCGAACCTCCCGCTGACCATGCCGACCAACGGCGGCACGATCGACTTCATCGCGAACAACGTGGGCATCAAGGGCGACGCCGAAGATCTGCTCGCGGCGCTGCGCCGCCGCATCGAGACCGGCAGCGGCATCGAGGAGACCGAGGTCGACTCGATGTTGATCGAGGGCGTCGAGGCGACGCCGGCCGGCGACATCCCGTTCCGCAGCTTCGGCTTCGCGGTCGCGGTCGGCGGCATCGGCCAGCGCTTCTTCTCGAAGTACTACGAGGACTCGGATCCGAGCCCGAAGACGATCGTGAAGGTCGTGACGCGCGCGCTGCTCTCGCTGCCCGCGTCGAAGCTGCCGTTCGCGCGCAAGCTCGGCTCGTACGCGCGCGAGATCTTCGAGCCGACGCGCGCGAAGATCACGCTCGACGGCATGATCCTCCCCGGCGACGAGTTCACCGGCATCCACGTCGCGTCGATGTCGATCAACCTCGGCGGCGTGCTGCGCTTCTTCGGCCAGGCCGATCAGCGCGGGCTCATGAACGCGATCATCGGATCGCCGTCGCCGCTCGGCATCGCGATGAACCTGCCGCGCATGGTCCGCGGCGCCGAGATGAAGGGCCGCAACGTCCTCGATCGTCCGTGCCGCGAGCTCATCGTCGAGGCGAAGGGCGACGCGCTCCTCGAGCCCGTGATCGACGGCGAGTACTATCGCGGCCTGCGCCGCGTGACGATCAAGATCGGGCCGCGCGTGCGCATCCCGAAGCTCGTCGCGCGTTCGAACTAGTCTTTACAGACTACCGTCGCCGGGCCGCCGCCTTCGAGCTCGCACTCGCCAGACTTGCACTTCGCGGCGGCGCACGCGCGCGCTTCGTCGGCGAAGCAGCGGCGGCCGACGACGAAGAAGCAGTCGTCGCGCGAGCCCTGGTAGCGCCATCCGCCCCAGTGCTTGCCCTGCCCGCTGACCGGATCGTCGGGGCTCGCTTCGGCTTCGGCCTTCGCGCGCGCCGCGGCGTCGTGCGTGCGCGGGCCCTGCTCGTCGGCGCCGCCGCTCGACGTCGCGCGATGCTTGTGCGTCTTGCCACCGCAGGCGGCGATCAAGAAGACGAGCGTTGCGACGGCGTGCTTCATGCGGTGACGCGCGGGCGATCATGCCATAGTTCGGGACGTGACCGACGACGAAGCCGCGGTGCGCGCGCGCCTCGCCGCCCTCGAGGCGGAGGTGAAGGCGGAGACCGACGCGAAGTCCGCGGCGAAAGCGGCGGCGCTCGAGCGCCTGCGCGAGCAGAAGGCGAAGAAGGACGCCGAGCGTCAAGCGCTGGTCGCCGGCCAGGCGGCGATCGTCAAGAAGCAGCAGCCCAAGCCGTCGGCGTCCGACGACTTCGAAGGCGCGCTGCAGATGATGCGGCAGGCGCGCGGCGTGAAGCAGGAGCTGACGCGTCCTCGCGAGGAGAACGAGAAGTCGTGGCTGTGGTCGGGCGGCTTGTCGCTCTTGCTCGGACCGCTCGGCTGGCTCTACGCCGGCTCGTTCCGCGAGGCCGTCCCCGCGTCGGCCGCGTACCTCTTGCTCGCGACGATCCTCGTCAAGCTGCCGTTCATGTTCGTGCTGATGCCGGCGATCATGGTCGCGGCGGTCGTCAGCGGCGCGATCGGCGTCGCGTACTCGTACCAGTACAACAAGCACGGCTCGCGGCAGCGCCTCTTCGGTGAGAAAGAGGACAAGAAGAAGTTGAAGCCGTGACTGCCGCCCGTTGCCACGTCGATTCGTGGCACGCTCTCGCTCGATGATGCCTCGTGCGCCGGCCGAGGGCACGATCCTCCTCGGCAAGTACCGCATCGAGCGCGTGCTCGGCGACGGCGGCATGGGCATCGTCGCGCGCGCGCACCACCTGACGCTCGACGAGCCGGTCGCGATCAAGTTCCTCTTGCCGGAGCTGCTCGACAAGCACGAGGTCGTGCAGCGGTTCTTGCGCGAGGCGCAGGCGGCGGTGAAGCTCAAGAGCGAGCACGTCGCGCGCGTGATCGACGTCGGCACGCTCGAGAACGGCGCGCCGTACATGGTGATGGAGTTCCTCGACGGGAACGACCTCGCCGCGTGGCTGCGCTCGAACGGCGGCTTGCCGCCGAACGTCGCGGTCGACATCGTCTTGCAGGCGTGCGACGCGCTCGCCGAGGCGCACGCGATCGGCATCGTGCACCGCGACATCAAGCCGTCGAACCTGTTCCTCACGCGGCGCCGCGACGGCTCGCTGATGGTGAAGGTGCTCGACTTCGGCATCTCGAAGGCGCCGGTCACCGTCGACGCGGGGCTCACGCGCACGCAGTCCGTGATGGGCACGCCCGCGTACATGAGCCCCGAGCAGATGCGCTCGACGCGCAGCGCGGACGCGCGCTCGGACATCTGGTCGATCGGCGTCGTCTTGTACGAGGCGCTCGGCGGACGGCGACCGTTCGAGGGCGAGGCGTACAGCGAGCTCTGCTTGAAGGTCGCGATGGATCCGCCGGCGCCGCTGACGGTCGCGCTGCCGCCCGGCCTCGACGCGATCGTCGCCGCGTGCCTCGAGAAGGATCCCGAGCGCCGCTATCAGACGATCGCGATGCTCGCGAACGCGCTGGTGCCGTACGCGAGCGATCCGACGCAGGCGGCGCTGATCGCGGATCGCTGCGCGCGCACGCTCGGCCTGGCGGCGATCCCGCGCGCGCCTTCGCACGGCGGGATGGCGGCGCCGGGGATGGCGACCTTGCGCACGCCGCCGCCGCTGACGCCGCCGCCGCGCACGCCGGCGCCGTCGAGCGTGACGGGCGCGGCCGCGCAGGTGATCACGGGCGAGCGTCCGAAGTCGAAGCGCGGCGTCGCGTTCGCGGTCGCCGGCTTCTTCATCGTCGGCGGCGCGATCGCCGCGACGGTCGCGATGAGCGGCGGCGGTTCGAAGACTCGGCAGGCGTCGGCCGCGCCGCCGACGACGTCGTCGACTTCGATCGATGCGCGTCCCGCGGCGGATCCGCCCCCGCCGCCTCCGCCGCCTTCGCCGCCCGATGCAGCGCCGGCACCCGACGCCGCGCCCGCGCCTCCCGACGCCGCGCCGCCGCGCAAGCCGCCGCCCCCGCACCACAAGCAATCGACGCCGCACAACGGCAGCGACGATCTCTTCGACAACCGCGAGTAGCTCGTTACTCGCGCGTCGTGCCCGGCGTGACCGAATCCGGCGACCACTCGAAGTCGTCGAGCAGCGCGAGCGAGTCGTAGATCTGATCGGACGAGTCCCAGATCACGATGCGCAGCGTGATCACCTCGCCGCCGACGACGTTGCCGCGCGCGACCAGCCAGCCGGTGCTCGCGCCCATCTCGGTCGGGGTCGCGGAGCAGCTCGTGGTGTCGGCGGTCTCGAAGCCGGTGCCGAGGAGCATCGCGTCGCCCGCGCACGATCCCTGCGGCATCACGAGGCACTGCGTCGGCGGCAGCTTGCAATCGTGGAAGAGCGCGGTCGTCTTGCCGAGGTTCGAGTCGAGCAGGTGCGTGCCGCTCGCGTCCTTGTACGTCGCGATGTTCTTGTCGAGCGGGTTGGCGGGCGTGCCCTTCCAGGTCGAATCGAGCAGCACCAGCGCTTCGTCGTTGTAGGCCGAGCACAGGAACTCGGGGAACTCCGCCGTCATGTAGTCGACGCCGAGGCGGAACGACTTCGCGTTGACCGGCACGCGGATCCTGAGCGTCAGCATCGCCGGATCGTTCGCCGTGTTCGCCACCGGCGCGGGGCAGCCCGGGGTCACCGGCACCTTGTTGTTGTTCGCCGTGAACCAATCGGCCGGGTACGGCGACATCGTCATGAATTGCGTGCCCATCTGGAACGGCATGAACATCGGGTTCATCTGCCCGGTCGCCGCGGCGGTGCCGTTCGACAACACGAGCAGCTGCGAGCCCGCGCGCGGCGTGTACGCGCCGAACATCGGACGCACCGAGTGCTGGTTGGGGTTCGGCGCGCCGGTGCCGTCGGCGAGCGAGAGCGTCGCGCTGATCAGGCCCCAGCCCTTGCCCGGATCGGTGGTCGTCTTGCAGAGATCGATCGCCTGCGCGAGCTCGGTGGGCAGCGCGGTGTTGCTCGCGAGCGTCATGTCGCAGGTGGTCGCGTCGTCGATCTTCGCGTTGCAGTCGTCGTCGTAGTTGTTGCCGGCGACGTCGTACGCGCCGGGGTTGACCAGCGTGGGATCGGCGCAGCCCTGGCCGGGCGCGTCGCAGCAGTCGCCTTCGCACGTCGTGTAGCCGTCGCCGTCGGCGTCGACGGGATCGTCGGCGGCGCCGCTGCAGTCTTGATCGATCGTGTCGCCGCAGATGTCGAGCGACGGCACGACCTCGCCTTCGCACGCGCCCCAGTGGCTGTTCGTGCAGGTGCGCGTGCCGCCGTGGCACGGGCCGACGCCCTTCGTGTTGGCGGCGCCGGTGTAGCAGGCCTCGGTCGTGCCGCTCTCGCACGGCGCGGCGCTCGCGCACTGGCCGGAGACGCAGGTCTCGTCGGCGTTGCACATCGTCGAGCAGTCGCCGCAGTGGTTCGAGTCGGTCTGCAGATCGACGCAGGTGTCGGTGCCGCAGACCATGCACTCGACCTGCGTCGTCGGATCGAGGCCGAGGAGCTTGGCGCAACCGGCGAGCGTGAACGCCATGACGATCGCGGCGCGCTTCACAGCGATCCTCCGAAGACGAGACCGACGCCGTCGCTGCCGACCGCGGGCACGAGGTACGCGCTCGCCTTCGACGAATCCGTGTCGTCGTCGCTCGGCGCGGTCACGAGGAAGTACACGCCGGCGGCGAGCGCGACCACGCCGGCCGCGGCGACGCCGCCCGCGATGTTGGCGTCGCGCCGCGCGTCGTTCGTGATGCGATAGCCGATCGGCGTGCAGCGACGCGTGGCCTTGTCGCACGCGCCGGTGTCGAACGCGCCGTTGTAGTCGGAGCGCGCGACCAGCGCGAACGCGGTCGCGCCGCCGATCGCGACGACGCCGCCGGCGCCGAGCGACCAGCCGAGCACGCGATGACCCTTTGCCGTCGGTTCTTGCGGCGGCACGTACGGCTCGTCGAACTTCTCGGGCGGCGGCGTGTCGATCTTCGGCGGCGGCGTCTCGATCTTCGGCGGCGGCTTCGGCTCCTCGCCCTTCGCCTTCGCGAGCACGACGTCGACGGTCGCGGTCGCGCCGGCGGCGAGCGTGATCGTCTGCGTGAACGGCGTGTAGCCCTCCGCGGTCGCTTCGATCGTGATCGATCCCGGATCGACGGGCACCGGTGCGCCGACGAGCGACGCCTCGAGCGGCGCGCCGGCGATCGTGATCGCCGCGCCCGCGGGCGCGCCGGTCGCGCGCACGATCAGCTTCGGCACCTTGGCCGCGAGGCCGGCCGCGAGATCGTGCGCGGCCTTCGCGCGCTTGTCCTTCTTCGCCTTCGCGAGCGTCTCGGCGTCGAGGTACGTCGTCCACGCCGAGCTGACGCGCCCCGCGACCTCGTAGCAGTGCGCGAGGTTGAGCAGCGTGCCGATCGCGGGATCGAGCTTCTGCGATTGTTCGAACTTCGGGCACGCCTCGGCGGTGTTGCCGGCGGCGAGCAAGCGCTTGCCGTCCTCGAACAAGAGCTCGGCGCTCTTCTTGGCGCTCTGCGCGCGCGCGGTGGTCGCGACCAACAGGATCGCGATGACGATCTTCCTCACCGCGCGAGGGTATCAGCTCGGAATGGCGCCGAGTTGCTTCAACAGGCCGAGCGCGTCCCAGACCGCGCGCTGCTGCCAGATCTTACCGTCGCGGAACTTCGAGATCGTGACGCCCTCGACGGGATTGCCGCGCACGCCGGTCGCGGGCAAGCCCATGAGCGGACCTCGATGCTCGGCGACGCGTTCGCGGCGCTCGCGCTCGCGTTCGCGCGCTATGTCGATCTGCGTCTCGACGCGCGCGGCGGCGGCGCTCTACGCGGTCGAGCACGGCCTGACCTGATCGGCCGATCGATCGCGCGCCTGATCCGCGCGTGGACCAATGGTCCACCCGCGCGCGCGCAAGCCCGCAATCGCACACGCACGCACGTCGGCACGCGCCGTGCTGTGCGCCGGGCCATGTTCTCCAACGATCTGCTCACCAAGTGCCCGCGCTGTCAGGCGCCGACCGCGCCCAGCGACGACACCTGCGCCGCGTGCAAGTGCGACCTCTCGATCGAGCGCCAGGCGTTCATCCAGCTCGCGCCCGCGATCCGCGAGCTGCGCACGATCTTCGCGGTCGTGCTGGTCGTGAACGCGATCGCGACGTACCTGATGCGCGAGGAGCTCGCGCGCTGGGGCGAGCCGACCAACGCCGTCACGATGACGGGCGCGATCGTGTGCGGGATCATGGCGGCGCTCTGGTTCTTCGCGCCGCGCATGCCGCTCGCGACCGCGCTCGCCGGCCTCGCCATCGTCGGGGGCAACTGGGTCTACCAGCTCGCGAACGATCAGATCTCGCTCTCGATCAGCGGGGCGAACGCGATCCGCGCGGTGATCCTCGTCGCGTTCGTCGTCGCGATCCGCGCGGGCTTGACCGCGCGCCGCCTGCGCGCACGCCGCGGGCTCCCCGACGCGACGCTCACCACGCCGGCACCGACCGCGTGAAGCTGATGCTCCCGACCGACGACGTGCACGACGCCATGGTCGCGCGTGCGCTTCGCACTCGGGACAGGGCGATCCGCCGGTTGCGGCTGCTCTTCGCCATCGTGGTCGCCATGGCATGGATCGGGATCGACGCGCACCGAGAGGGCGGCGCACAGACGTACGCCGTGCTCCTCGCAGCCTCGCTGTCGTTCGGCGCCGGCCTCGGGCGCGCGCCACTGGCGACGGCGGCGATCGCGACGACGGCGTGGCTCGCCGACTTCCAGCTGGGGCGCCTGCACTTCGACTTCTGGCACTCCAAGGCGATCGAGATCTTCGTGCGGATCGGCGTGCTCGCCGTGCTCTTGCACGTGACGTCGACCCTGCTCGCGATCCACAACATGCGCGCCCAACTGCCGCGCGCGACCCTGCGACCAGGTCGCTAGCGCCGCTTGAAGAACTGCACCGCGCGCTCGTGCTTCTGCGCCGCGGCCTTGCTCGCGAACGTCCCGAGGTTGCGGCGCCGCCCGGTCTTGCGATCGACCTTGCGCGAGTAGAGCCGGTACTTCCCGTTCGACAGCTTGCGGATCATGGAGAAGCGTACCGCCGCGCGAGCGAGATGCTCAGTCGAGCCAGCGACGCTCGAGCGGGTGGATGCCGTACGCCGCGCGCACGTGATCGATCGGGCGGTCCCACATGTCTTCCCAGATCACGCCCATGAGCGGCGCCGCCTCGCGGCCCGCGCGATACGCCTCGCTCATCGAGTGGCGCAACGTGCCCCAGCGACGCTCGAGCACCATGTGCTTCATCGTGCCGAAGAACATGATCATCGCGGAGACCGGCAGGCGCAGCTGTCCCCACGAGAACGAGTGGATCACCACCTCCTCGTGCCCCGCGATGCCGAGCCCGAGCAGCGCGTGCCAGACGTCGTGGGTCTGGCGGAAGCGCCGCATGAGGTACGCGATGTCCGGATCGTCGACGTGGCGCGTGGCCGCCGCCTGGTAGTCCGCGGTGATCCCGTTGCCGTCGAGGTGACGCGCGTACGCGCCGCCGAGCGTGGTCGGCGGCAGCGCGCGCAGCAGGTCGTAGTCGACGAGATCGCTCGACAGCTCGGGGCGTAGGTCGAGCAAGCGCCGCCCTTCCTCCGTCGCGGACAGCTCCTCGAACAGGAGCCGGAAGCGCGGTCGCCCCGTGATCTCCTCGACGCGGTGGATCTCGTGCGTCTTGGTCGAGTCGCCGAGCACGCGCACCACCGCGAGCCCGACTCGATACGCGTCCTTCACCGTCTGCGCGACGTCCATGAGCCCAGCGTATACTCGCGGCGATGGAGGCACCACGTCCTCGTCGGGGGAGTGCGACCGCGCGTCGCAGGCGCAAGATCGCGTGGGCGCGCCGGCTGCGGCGCGTCGGCATGGCGTGGCAGAACGCGCTCGAGATCGTGCGCGCGGGCCGGCTGACCGCGCCCTACGGCGCGCCGTTCGAGGTCCTCCACGAAGGCGACATCTATCGCCTGCGCCGCTATCACGGCACGCCGGATCCCGCCGTCCTCCCGATCAAGGCGCCGCTGCTGCTGGTGCCGCCGCTGATGGTCGCGACCGAGATCTACGACATCGCGCCCGACGTCAGCGCGGTCGCGGCGCTCGGCCGCATGGGCGTCGATGTCTGGGTCGTCGACTTCGGCGCGCCCGAGCGCGAAGAAGGCGGCATGAAGCGCACGCTCGACGATCACGTGCGCGCCGTCAGCGACTCGATCGCGCAGATCGCGCAGCTGACCGGCAAGAGCGTGCACCTCGCCGGCTATTCGCAGGGCGGCATGTTCGCGTACCAAGCGGCCGCGTATCGCCGCTCGAAAGATCTCGCGAGCGTGATCACGTTCGGCAGCCCGGTCGATCTGCATCGATCCCTGCCGCGCATCTCCGATCAGATCACCGAGCGCATCGTCGGCGGCCTGCAGCGCGCGATCGATCTGCCGCTGCAGCGCATCGAGGGTCTGCCCGGCTTCTTCACGTCGACCGGCTTCAAGTTCCTGTCGGCGCGCAAGGAGGTCGCGCAGCTCGTCGAGTTCGTCGGCAAGCTGCACGATCGCCAGGCGCTCGAGAAGCGCGAGGCGAAGCGGCTCTTCCTCGGCGGCGGCGGCTTCGTCGCGTGGCCGGGCCCCGCGCTCCGCAAGTTCGTCGACGAGATCATCGTCGCCAATCGCATGTCGTCGGGCGGCTTCGTGATCGACGGCCAGACGCTCACGCTCGCCGACATCCACTGCCCGATCCTCTACATGCTCGGCGATCGCGACACGATGGGCCGCGCCGCCGCCGTGCGCGGCATCCGCGACGCGGTGCCCGCGACGACCGAGGTCTACGAGGTGAAGCTCGAGGCCGGGCACTTCGGGCTGGTCGTCGGATCGACCGCGCTCACGATCACGTGGCCGACGGTAGTCGACTGGCTACGGCACGTGAGCGAAGGCGCGATGCCGCCGAAGCACGCGCACGCGGTCTACGAGACGGATCGCACGGAACAAGCCGAAGAAGAAGACGAGCACGAAGACGAAGACGTCGACGACGTCGAGGACGACGACTTCAACGACGTCCTCGGCGAGCTCCAGTACGATCTCGGCCTCGCGCAAGAGGTCGTCGGCAAGACCGCGCACGCGATCTGGGATCGCCTCGGCGACGTCGGCCAGGATCTCACCGACTACCTCGACAACCTCCGCTGGCAGGTGCCGCGCCTCACCAAGCTGCGCCGCCTCTCCGACGACACGCGGATCTCGCTCGGCCAGGTCTTGAGCGAGCAGGCGGCCGCGATCCCCGATCGCACCTTCTTCCTGTGGAAGGGCCGCGCGTTCACCTACGCCGACTCGAACCGCCGCGTCGACGCGGTCGTGCGCGGCTTGATCGCGGTCGGCGCGCGCCCGGGCCAGCGCGTCGGCGTCATGATGCGCTCGCGCCCGTCGCACATGTCGATGGTCGCCGCGCTGTCGCGGCTCGGCGCCGTCGCGGTGCTGCTCTCGCCCGACACGCCCGACGCCGCGCTGCCCCGCGCGCTCGACGCCGGCGAGGTCGAGCTGCTCGTCACCGATCCGGAAGCGGCCGCGCGCGCGCGCGCGAGCTTCGGCGGGAAGTTGTGCGTGCTCGGCGGCGTCGGCGAGCGCCGCGCGTTGCCGCAAGGCGTGATCGACATGGAGTCGATCGATCCCGGCGCGGTGCCGCTGCCGCCGTGGTACCGGCCCGATCCGGGGCGCGCGCGCGATCTCGCGATGGTGTTCGTCACCAGCGGCAAGACCGATCCGCCGCGCGCGTCGCGCATCACGAACCGGCGCTGGGCGTTCTCCGCGCTCGGCGCCGCCGCGACCTGCACGCTCACCACGCGCGACACCGTCTACTGCTGCCTCCCGCTCCATCACCCCGCCGGCACGCTGGTCGCCGCCGGCTCCGCGCTCGTCGGCGGCGCGCGCCTCGCGCTCGCGTCGACGTTCGATCCCGAGACGTTCTGGGACGAGGTCCGTCGCTACGGCGTGTCGGTCGTCTTCTACGCCGGCGAGATGTGCCGCCGCCTCGTCGACGCGCCGCACGTGGTCGGCGAGCAGAACCATCCGGTGCGCTTGTTCGCGGGCAGCGGCATGCGCCAAGACGTCTGGCGCCGCCTGCTCGATCGTTTCGGGCGCGCGGGTGTGCTCGAGTTCTACGCGTCGACCGAAGCGAGCGCGGTGCTCGCCAACGCGAGCGGCGCGAAGGTCGGCGCGGTCGGTCGCCCGCTCCCCGGCTCTCCCGAGCTCGCGGTCGCCGCGTACGACTTCGACGCCGACGACTTCGCGCGCGACGCGAGCGGCCGCCTCGTCCGCGCGCGCATCGACGAGCCCGGCATGTTGATCGCGCGCCTCGACTCGTCGCGCGGCATCGCCGATCTCGCGCACATCGCGCCCGGCCGCATCCTGCGCGACGCGTTCGCGTCCGGCGACACCTGGTTCGTCACCGGCGACGTGCTGCGCGTCGACAGCGGCGGCGACTTCTGGTTCGTCGGCCGCAGCGACGAGATGATCCGCACGAGCGGCGGCGCGGTCCCCGCTCAGCGAATCGAGGACGCGCTCTACACCGCGGGCAATCTCGCGCTGTGCTGCGTCGTCGGCATCCAAGAGGGCGAGCACGAGGTCCCCGCCGCCGTCGTCGTGCCGAGCGCGAACGCGCCGCTCGATCTCGACGCGCTCCGCCGCGCCGCGCAGCTGTTGCCCGTGCACGCGCGGCCCCGCCACTTCGTCCGCGCCGAATCGATCCCTCTCACCGACGGATATCGCCCGATCAAGAGCGGCCTGCGCGCGCTCGTCACCGCGTCGGCGCTGACCGCGGCGGCCGAGAGCGCCTCGCCGATCTAGCACGCGCCGTGCAATCGCCGCTCGACGGAGGTCCTCATGTCCCCGTCGAAGCTCGTCTTGCTCTCGCTCGCCGCATGCACGTCTCAGGCACCGACGTCACAGGTGAGCACACCGATGACGAGCATCAATTACAACTGCGAGGAAGCCCCGGGCGAGACGACCACCTACGCCGGCGGCGGATGGTCGAACGACTTCGTGCCGCTGCAGTGGAACGTCGCGAACGCGAGCTTCATCGCGGATCCCTCGGGCACCGTCGACGCGGTGATGGGCTTCTCGTCGGGGCCCGCGAGCGACTTCTCCGATCTCGGTCCGATCATCCGCTTCGCGCCGAACGGCGTCGTCGACGCGCGCAACGGCGACCACTACGAAGCCGTCGAAGACGCGCCGTACGGATCGAACCACTACCTGATCTCGATGCAGATCGACTGGGACTACCACACGTACTCGGCGAGGATCCGCCCGTGGTACTTCACGGGCACCGAGTACACGATCGCCGATCACTACGCGTTCCGCAGCGAGCAGAGCGCGCTGTCGCACGCGGACACGCTCGCGCGCTTCGTCGATTCACCGACGGGGAACGTCGGCATCTGCCACTACTACGGCCAAGGCCCGTGCACGATCTCGTACGCCGACTCCGGCGGTTGGCCGACGACGCCGATCGCCAGTCAGCAGGGCGCGTTCCACTTCGAGGTCGACGCGACGCCGATCCCGCCGACCTGGGACAACACCGCGCTGGTCGACGCGGTCGTCGGGCTCTCGAACGGCGTGCCGTCGGACTTCACCGATCTCGCCGCGATCGTGCGCTTCTCGCCCGACGGCGTGATCGACGTGCGCGACGGCGACCAGTACCGCGCCGACGAGGCGCTGCCGTACACGCCGGGTCAGACCTATCAGCTCGCCTTCGACGTCGACCTCGCGACCCATCGCTACTCGGTCACCGTCACGCCATGGGGCAACCCGCCGCACCAGCTCGCGACCGACTACGCGTTCCGAACCGAGCAACAAGGCGCGACGTCGCTCGATCGGCTCGCGCAGTTCGTCGACGGGACGCCCGGCGGCGTGAAGACCTGCAACCTGTTCGCGAGCTACTGACGCACCGCCGATCAGCAACTCACGGATCGGTATGCCGCATGCAAAACGCGCGAGTCATGTCGATGCACACGCACCCGATGGGCGAGCTGCTCGTCGGTGGAGATTGGGCCTGCGCCGAAGGCGATGCGGCCACGTTGAGCCATGTCGCCGAGCTGCTCGCGCTCTGCTTTGCCGAGCCGTATCGCACGAATCTGATCGAGATCTCGCATCTCGGTCACTCGGATCCCGAGCTCGCCGCGACGCGTTGGGCCGACCTGCGGGTACAACTCCGCTCCAAGCTCCCGCAAGCGACGCAAGAGATGCCGGTCGCCTGGTGACCGCGCGCTCGCGCTCACCGTCCCGAGATCGCCCGCTCCCGAAAACGAAACAGCCCGCTCCATCGAGCGGGCCGTTCTTGTTTCTCCGATCCGAAAGCCTCAGGACACGCGAGTCGGAGAGTCCTTCACCGGCGCGAAGCGCCGGGCTCGCCGCGAAGCGGCGAGGGCCTGAACGAAGTGAAGGCAGAAGGACTCGAACCTTCAACCAGCGGATTAAGAGTCCGATGCTCTACCATTGAGCTATGCCTCCGGAACCTGCGTCTTCAGTTGTCACTCGGTGGGCTCGGGGCGACTCGAACGCCCGACCTACGGGTTCGAAGCCCGGCGCTCTATCCATCTGAGCTACGGACCCAAGTGGGCGGACTAAATAGCGGCAGTGCCCGCGGGCTGTCAAGCCCTCTCCCCGACACGCCTTGGATCGGGGCTTACCAAGCCCGTGATATCGCAGGGCGAGCGTGAGAAATCTCCTTTCTTTTCGAAACGACGCTCATGTATACGTCGTCTCGATCGGATAGGTCGAACCTGTGCGATCGCTGGGAGGCCTCCGTGTTCGCTCGCTCGACTGCTCTCGACCGCGTTCTCTCCGTGCTCTTCATCCTCGCGTTCGGCGCGTGCGGCAACATCGGAGGCTGCGGTGCATGCAGCGCGAGCGCGCCACTGCCGACAGGTGGCTTGCCCGCGAATCAGACGATCGAAGGCGGCGCGCAGGTTCGCGTCACACCGCAAGGCTTCACCAAGCTCACGCAGATCTTGCCCGCGGTGCTCAACTCGTCGTTCGCGAGCGGCTTCCAGATCCCGCAAGGCAGCGCGCTCGGTGTCGACTACTGCGTCGGCAACTGCCAGGTCAACGTCTCGCTGACCGCGCTGTCGACCAGCGTGACCAGCTCGCAAACGCTGCACATCGCGTTCGACGCGCACGCGAGCACCGCCGTGCGGGTCAGCCCGCCGATCTTCAGCGACTGCACGATGACCGTCGACGTCGCGGACGTCGCGGCGGACATGGACCTCACGCTCGGCGTCGATCCGACGACCGGCGAGCTCACGATCCACCTCGCGCAGGTCAACGGCCTGCAGCTCAACGGCGCGACCTACAACGGCTGCAGCATCCTGTCGTTCGTCGCGTCGCTGGTCACGGACATCCTCGATTCGTTCGTCGGCCAGTTCGTCGCGCAGCTGCTCACGCCCGTGATCGATCAGATCGTCCAGGGCCTGTTGCCGCATCCGCTCGGCCTCGCCGGCATGCTCGACGTCGGCAAGCTGCTCGGCGGCGTGTCGCCCGGCACCGTCGCCGAGATGGAGGCCCGCCTCGTGCCCGGCGGCTACGTCGCGCTCAACGGCAACGGCCTCAGCCTCGGCATGATCACCGGCATCAACTCCGACATCGATCCATCGACACGATCCGGCACGCGACCCGACGGCGTGCCCTACGTCAGCGAGCCGGCGCTGTGCGTGCCGCCGCTGTCCGCGCCGAACTTCGCCGGTGCGCCGTTCAACCTGCCGTTCAGCCCGCGCAACACGTTCGCGATGAACCCGGCCGACGAGTTCGATGGCATGCCGGATCCGACCACCGACATCGCGATGGGCATCTCGCAGACCACGCTCGACCTGCTCGGCCACCACGCGGTGACCTCGGGCGGCATGTGCCTCGGCATCGGCACCAGCCTGATCCCGCAGCTCAACGCCGGCACGATCTCGCTGTTCGTCCCGGCGCTCGCCGACCTCGACGACAGCGGCAAGGCGCCGCTCTTGCTCGTCACCCGCCCGCAGCGCGAGCTCACGTTCACGATCGGTGACAACACGACCACCTCGCCGGCGTTGACCATCGGCATCTCGCACCTCGAGGTCGACTTCTACGCGTTCCTCTACGAGCGCTACACCCGCGCGTTCACGCTCGACCTCACGCTCAACGCGGGCGTCAACCTGACGTTCTCGCAGCCGCCCGGCATGCCGGCGATGATCACGCCGACGCTCGTCGGCATCTCGTCGAGCAACGTCACCGTCAAGGTGCTCAACAGCGACTTCGTCACCGACGACCCGACGCACCTCGAGATTGTGCTGCCGTCGGTGTTCGACCTCGTCACGCCGCTCCTCGGCAACATCCAGCCGATCCAGGTGCCGAACTTCGCCGGGTTCGCGCTCGGCAATCTCTC
>DATJIA010000009.1:0-15163 GCA_035493675.1 Kofleriaceae bacterium
CCTCAAGGTCCCGGATGTCATCGTCTACGGCTCCGGCTACCAGGCGAACATCGGCGTGTTCGCGCCGCTGTTCGGCGCGCGCGACTGCATCATCTGCGACGGCGGCGTCCACCCGAGCCTCGCCGAGGGCGCGCGGCTCGCCGGCGCGCGCATCGTGACGTTCCGCAGCGATGACCCCGACGATCTGGAAGACATCCTGCGCCGCTCGCGGTGGGCGCGCTTCCGCGCGGTCGTCACCAACGGCGTGCACCCGTTCACCGGCCGCATCTCGGATCTCTCCGCGATCTGCGATCTCGCCGAGAAGTACGACGCGCTGGTCGTCGTCGACGACGCGCTCGGCGTCGGCGTGCTCGGCGATCGCGGCCGCGGCACCGCCGAGCACGCGGGGGTGATCGATCGCGTCGGCGTGATCACCGGGACGTTCTCGAAGGCGCTCGGCGGCGCGACCGGCGGCTTCGCCGCGGGCCCGACCGAGATCATCGATTGGCTGCGCCAGAAGTCGTCGCCGTACATGTTCAGCGCGGCCTTGCCGCCCGCGATGTGCGGCGCCGCGATGGCCGCGCTGCAGATCCTCGAGTCCGGCGACGCGCCGCTCCGCCACATGCGCGACAACACGCGCGCCTTGTGGGAAGGCCTGGTCGCGCTCGGCTTCCGCGTGCTCGGCTCGGGCGAGCACCCGCTCCTCATCGTCGAGATCGGCGCGTACGAGATCCTGCGCGAGGTCGTCAACCACCTCTACGATCGCGGCATCTACTGCCACGGCCTCTGCTACCCGGTCGTGCCCGAAGGCGAGGCGCGCATCCGGCTCATGGTCAGCGCGCTGCACTCGCACGCGCACATCCAGCAGACGCTCGAAGCGTTCGAGTCGGCGCGTGAAGTGGCGTCGTTCGCGATCGACGCGCAATCCGCGCTGCGCAAGGTCGATCGCTAGTCGATCGCCAGTCGTTCCTTGCCGGGTCACGTTCGTCACAAAGCGAGCGAGGTCACCTACCCCCTTTTCTCAGGTCACCAACGCCGTCTGACGCCATCAACACCGCATGCAACATCGCATGTCGTTCTTGCTGACTTCGCTCTTCGTCCTCACCACCGCGGCCGCGGCGCACGCAGCGGCACCCGTCATCACCGGCACCGATCCCAACACCGAGGTCGCCGACAACGGGGGCTGGGGCCCCGAGGTCCACACGCTCACGCTCTACGGTGACAACCTCGCGCTGCCGACGACCAACGGCTACACGATCGACACCGACGTCACGGTCTACGTGAAGTACTCGACCGACTCGACGTGGACGACGGTGACGCGCACCGATCCGTGGGCGCGCATGTACAGCTGGTCGCCGTCGACCAACACGTTCAGCCTGATCGGGCTGCCGCGCAGCGGCTACCTCGACGTCTACCTGTGCGTGCGCACGCAGGGCTGCGCGTACCGCCAGGTCTTCGTGCGCGACTGGTCGAACGTGAACCCGTACCTGTTCTCGCCCGACAACACCGACGTCATCGCGTTCACCTCGAGCGACAGCGCGAACGACACGCGGCGCCTGATGTACTTCTCGGCGTCGGATCTGAACGACCCCGCGTCGACCTGCTTCTACATCAGCGGCTACGGCTTCGCGAACAGCTTCGGCAACCTCGACGCCGGCGACGGCTGGGGCCGCCTGTGGCTGCCGAACCTCTCGGTCGGCGATCACTGGATCTACGTGAGCAACAACGGCTGCTCGTCGGGCCGCTGGTCGAACGGGCGCGTGATCCACGCGAAGTCGCAGTGGACGATCATCAAGAACCCGTTCCCGCCGTTCTGAGATAGCGCAGCCCGACGACGCCGGTCGGATAGGGCTTCGCGCTCACGAGCTGGTACTTGTGATCGAGGCCGCGGTCGGCGGGGAACGCCCGCTTGCCGCGGCCGAGCGCGATCGGATAGACGTGCAAGAACAGCTCATCGATCAGATCGTGCTCGAAGAGCGTGTGGACGAGCTGGCTCGAGCCGTCGCACGCGATCGTCTTGCCCGGCTTCGCCTTGAGCGCGCGAATCGAGGGCACGACGTCGTCGCGGATGATCGTCGTGTCGCGCCACAGCGGCTTCTCGAGCGTGCGCGACACGACGTACTTCGCGGGCGTGTTCATGAGATCGCCGAACGGATCGCCGGGCGGCATCGGCTCGAACGCCTGCGCGTGACCGACGTAGGTCTTGCGACCGAGCAGGAACGCGTCGACCTCCTGCATGAGCGCGCCGAAGCTCGCGCCGATGTCGTCGTGCCAGTACGCGCGGGTCCAGCCGCCGCGCGTGAAGCCGCCGTCGGTGTCCTCGTCGGGACCGCCGGGCGCCTGGATGATGCCGTCGATGGTGATGAACTCGTGGACGAGTAGCTTCCTCATGATCAGGCGACGATCGAGCGGGCCCGGGATCGACACCCATCTTTACTGAACATGCGCGCAGGCGGAAGATCTCGGGGTGCGCGAGCCGCGGATGTGCTGCCTCGATCTCGACACGTTCTTCGTGTCGGTCGAGCGCTTGCTCGATCCGTCGCTGCGCGGCGTGCCGGTCGTCGTCGGCGGGAAGCGCGGCGGGCGCGGCGTCGTCACGTCCGCGTCGTACGAGGTGCGCGCGTTCGGCGTGCGCGCCGGCATGTCGATCAAGGAGGCCTCCGAGCGCGCGCCGGCGAACGCGGTGTTCGTCGACGGCCACATGGACGCGTACTCCGACTATTCGTCGCGCGCGCGGGAGATCGTCGAGCGCTACAGCCCGATCGTGATCGCCGCGTCGATCGACGAGCACTATCTGGATTTCCGCGGCTGCGAGCGGCTCTATCGGATCGCGGAAGATGCCGACGACGACGCGACGATCGAGCGCACCGTGCGCGCGATGACCGCGGCGATCGATCGCGAGCTCGGATTGCCGGCGTCGGCGGGCATCGCGACGTCGAAGCCGATGGCGAAGGTCGCGAGCGGGCTCGCCAAGCCGCAGGGCGTGCTGCTCGTGCGCGCGGGCGCCGAGGCGGCGACGCTCGCGCCGCTGCCGGTGCGCAAGCTGCCCGGCATCGGCCCGGTCGCCGAGGCGAAGCTCGCGGCGATCGGGATCACGACGCTCGCGCAGGTGGTCGCCGCTCCCGACGCCTCGCTCTCGCGCATCTTCGGATCGTACGCGGCCGGGATCCGCGACGCCGCGCGCGGCATCGGCACCGACGAGCT
Organism: Kofleriaceae bacterium; assembly: GCA_035493675.1. Lineage (GTDB taxonomy): Bacteria > Myxococcota_A > Polyangia > Haliangiales > Haliangiaceae > JAIOQA01. The sequence goes on from DATJIA010000009.1 coordinate 3,184, forward strand.
CGGCCGCGAGCGCCCCGCGTTCCGCGAGCACGATCCGCGCGGCGCCGTGCACGGCACGATCTCGAACGAGCGCACGTTCGCCGAGACCGGCCGCGACACCGCGCGCGTGATCCTGTCGAGCTTGTGCGAGCGCGTCGGCTCGCGCGCGCGCAGCCGCGGCGTCGTCGCCGGGCAGCTCACGCTCAAGCTGCGATACACCGACTTCCACACGATCACGCGCGGGCGCACGATCGAGCCGACCAGCGTGGACGTCGAGCTCCATCGCGTCGCGACCGAGCTCTACCGCGAGGCGCGGACGCGCGCGCTGCCGATCCGCTTGCTCGGCGTCGCCCTCGCGAAGCTGCGCCTCGACGCCGTGCAGCTGCCGCTGTTCGACGCCGGCCTCCGCCGCGGGGTCGCCGTCGATCGCGTGCGCGATCGGTTCGGCTACCAGGCGGTGAGCCTGGCGTCGTCGATCAAGCGCGAGACGCCGCGATCGCGCGGGCGCCGCGGCGGAGCGCGGTGAAGTACGCCTCGATCGACCGCGCGCGATCGCAGGACTCGACCGCGTCGTTCCAGATCGTCGCGCGCTCGATCATCGCCGCCGACGGCGCCGGCGCCCACGCGGGGCGGCGGAACGCGCGGCGCACCGCGGGCGCGTGCTGCGCGAAGCGGATCGGCACGTCGGCGACGGCGCCGTCGATCACCGCGTCGGTCTGATCGGCGACGAAGCGATCGCGCGCGGCGACGATCGTGCGCAGCGCGCGGCGGCCGGTCGCGCCGAGATCGAGCGCGCGCGCGAGGTGACGCTCGACGCGCGCGGCGCGCGCCTTCGCCGACCGCACGACGTGCGACGCCGGGAACGCGCGCGCGAGCTCGCGGCCGAGCTCGTGCGCGAACCGCCGCGCGAGCGGATGTTGCAGCGCGGTCGAGGTCGCGAGGAACGCGAAGCGCGCCGCCAGATCGTCGACGAAGATCTCGGCGCGGCGCGCGTAGTCGAGCGCGTCGAGCCCGACCCAGCGATCCGCCGCGCGCATCGGCGCCGGCGCCGGCTCGTCCTGGCGCACGCCGAAGATCGGCCCGCCGAACACGGTCGGCGCCTCCAGATCCAGCGCGCGCCCGCACGCGGACAGGTTGTTGTCGATGTAGCCCCACGACACGCCGGCCTCGAACGAGCGCTCGAGCATCGTCCAGCCGCGGTCGATCGAGGCCGCGAGCGCGGCGATCATCGATCGCGGGGTGCACGCCGCGGCGTCGACCTCCGGCGCGAGCGCGCGCTCGATCGCGAGCGTCATCTCGGCGATCGCGCGGTGCGCGTTGTCGAGCTGGTGCAGCGCCCACGTGAAGTTCGACAGGCGCGCGAACGTGCTGCGCTTGATCGAGATCGCCTGCGCGCGCAGATCGATCGCCGCGATCGGCTCGCGCTCGGGCAGCCCGATCGCGACGTGCGCGCGGGCGCCGCGCGGCAAGGGGCGCGCGAGCACGCCCTCGCACGCGACGATCGCGTCGGCGAGGCCGTGCGCCTCGGCGTAGCGCGAGACCAGGTACTCGCGCGCCGCCGACGACGGGAACATGTGCCCGGTCGCGTGCCGCGTGTCGCCGTCGATCATCCAGTTCGCGGCGAGCTGCGTGCGGCCGACGCCCTTCAGGTAGTAGCCGCGGTAGTGGACGCCGCGGCCGTTGCCGAGGCGCCCGCGCACCGCGCCCTCGGGCAGCAGCTGGAAATCGACCGCGCCGATCGCGCGCGCGCGCGGCGCGAAGTAGGTCCCGATCCCGGCGAGATCGATCTCGACGTTACAGGCGGCGTGCGCGCGCTCGAGCGGCGTGAAGGTCGATGCCTTGAGCGGCACCGGGATCATCCACGGCGCGAGCGCGACGCGTGCGGTCACTTGCGCGATTCTTCGGCGGCGGTCTGGCCGCCGACGACCTGCCGGAGCAGATCGACCGAGAGGGGCGCGGACTTCGTGGTCTGGGGCTTCTTGGACTTGATGTTCTTCATGGGCAGGAAGAGGGGCCGCGCGCGACCTGTGACAGCCCACCGATGTTTGCATCGGGTACGGCTGGGGGCGCTGTCGAACGCGCATCTATTCACAATCCCGCGGCGGCGTCGAGGCGAGGCCGGAAGCCAGAAGCCAGAGGACAGACGCCAGGGGCCAGACCCCAGGGCCAGAGGATAGAGGTCAGAGGTCAGAGGTCAGAGTCAGAGGCCAGGCGTCTGGCGTCTGGCGTCTGGCGTCTGGCGTCTGTCCTCTGGCTTCTGACGGACGTTGACGTTCACGAGTGCGCGAGTGCGCGGTAGAACGCGCGCAGGTGATAGACGAGCAGCGCCGGGTCGGACCACGGCACGTCGCTGCGGGTATCCCAGCTCGCGCGATCGAAGCGGCCCTGGGTCGCGGCGCGGTAGATGTCCTCGGGGAACATCGCGTGCACGCGCGCGGGCGGCGGCGGCGGCACCTGCACGGTCGCGCCGCCGCCGAGCATCTCGCGGACCGCGCGCGCGAAGTCGACGCCGGCGCGCGGGCCCATGTGGATCGTCGGCACCGGGCGCGCGTTGAGCTCGATCGTGTGCAGGCGATCGTCGTCGCCGAGGATCCAGTCGATCGCGCCGAAGCCGTGATACCCGGTCAGCGCGCCGATGCGGCGCAGGAGCGGCGCGACGTCGCCGTGCACCATGAAGCGGCGCGCGCTCGACGGGCCGAACCGACCTTGGAACGTGCGCGCCTTGAACGCGGACATCCAGCAGATCGGACGGCCGCGCTGCATGAGGAAGATCGTGTTGCCGACCGGACCGTCGACGAACCGCTGCGCGACGACCTGCCCCGCGCCGACCTCGGCCCACGCCGCCGCGAGCTCGCCCGCGGACGTCACGAGCCGCACGCCGAGCCCCGCGAACCCGGTCGCTTGCTTGAGCATGATCGGCGCGCCGAGCGCGTCCATCGCGCGGCGCGCGTCCTCGAGCGACGCGCACGTGCGCGACGGCGGCACCGGCAGCCCGGCCGCGCCGCCGAGCTCGGCGAACGCGGTCTTCGACGCGACGATCGCCGCCCACGGGTGATCGCTCGCGATCGGCAGTAGCTCGCGCACCCACGCCTCGCCGCCCGCGGCGCGCGCGCGCAGCGCGACCAAGAGCGGATCGTCGGCGACGATCACCCACGCGTAGCGATGCGCGCGCAGGTGGTCGCGGAGCGCGTCGACGTACGCGTCGAGCGCCGCCGGCGCGGGCACCACGCGATCGACGTAGCGCGTGACCGTCACCGCGTGCCCCGGCGGCGACAGCGCGATCACGCGCGCGCCCGCGCGGGCGAGCACGCGCGGCAGGCGCGCCGGTGACGTCCAATCGCTCGCGCACGCGACGAGCACCTCGCTCCTCCCGACTCTCACGAGCGGGACCTGACCACAGGCGCGCGCCGCCCCGCCACGCGATTGTTCGGCAGCCGATCACAACGCGCTGTCCGATCGTTGCACAATCAGCCCATGCGCCTCGTGCTCGTCACCGCGATCGCGATCGGATGCGGCCACCCGTCGACCGCGCCGACGCTGGAGAACCACTCGACGCCCCCGCCGGCGCCGTCCGCGGGCAACGCGACCGTGATCGCCGGCAAGTCGATGGGCAAGATCGAGCTCGGCATGACCCGCGCGCGGGTGCGCGAGCTGCTCGGCGAGCCGTCGCCGCAGACCGATCCCGACGACAGCTTCGATCAGTACTACCCGCTCGGCCTGTCGGTCGCCTACGACGACGGCGGCCTCGTGCTCGCGCTCCACGCGTTCTCCGGCACCAACGCCGGCTACGAGACCGAGCCGTGGGCGCACTTCGATCTGCGCACGCCCGAAGGCATCACGTTCGACATGACCGAGCAGGAGGTCGTCGCGAAGATGGGCCCGCCCAAGCGCAGCGGCGCGCTCGATCACGCGCCGATCCCGTCGAACTGGATCGACTACGGCCCGATCCAGTTCGACTTCATCAGCTCGAACCACCACCTGTTCCACGTCGTCGTCGCGAAGGAGTGAATCGCGGCCTCGCGCCGGCAGCGTGGGGGATCTTCTCGCCACGCGCGCCGACGTCACGCTGTGGCGATGGCGCGCAGGTGCGGCCGGCCTCCGCGCGGGTAGCGGTGGGCGGCGAGCGGTACGCGCCGTGCACTTCACCGGGCCATGTTCCGTCACGACGTCCTCTGCCTCGGTGACGTTCCGTGGAGCCGCGCCGGCGTGCGCACGCGTCACCTGCTCGGTCGCGCCGCGCGCGATCGCTTCGTCTTCTACTGGGAGCCTGCGATCCACGGCGAGCAAGGCGAGCCGCGGGTCGAGCTCGATCCCGGCGAGGACGGCGTGATGATCGCCACGCCGCACCTCCCGTTCGGGCTCGACCCCGAGCTCGCCGAGGCGGCGCAGCGCGCGCTCGTCGACGATCTGATCGCGACCCAGCGCCTGGTGCGGCCGGTCCTCTGGTACCAGACGCCGCACGCGCTCGGGTTCACGCGCCACGTGCGCGCGCGCGCGGTCGTGTACGACTGCCTCGGGCCCTCGTGGGATCAAGAGAAGGAGGCGCACCTCCTGCGGCGCGCCGACGTGGTGCTCGCCGCCGGCCACGCGCTCGCCGAGACGCTGCGGCCGCGCGCGGATCACGTGCACGTGGTGACCGCGGGGATCGACGCCGATCCGTTCGTCGCCGCGCGCGGCGGCGGCGCGACGCCGATCGATCTCGCGCGCCTGCCGCACCCGCGCATCGGCTTCGCGGGCGCGATCGACGATCGGATCGATCTCGAGCTGATCGACGCGCTCGCCGCGCGCCGGCCCGACGTGCACGTCGTGATGCTCGGCGGCGTCAGCGGCGATCCGGCACGCCTGCCGCGGCGCCCGAACCTCCACTGGCTCGGTCATCGCGACGACGCCGCCCGCCCGATGTACCTGGCCGCGCTCGACGCCGCGATCCTGCCGTTCCGGCGCGACGACGCGCATCGCACGTGCGCGCCGCACGAGGTGCTCGAGGCGATCGCGGCCGGGCTCCCCGTGATCGCGACGCCGCTGCGCGATCTCGCCAAGCCGTACGCGGAGGCCGGCGTCGTGCGCCTCGCCGCCTGCGCAAGGACGATCTCGACCGCGATCGACGAGGTCCTCGCCGACGATCCGCACGCGCGGCTGGCGCGCGCCGATCAGTTCCTCGCCGAGCGCACGTGGGAGCACGCGTGGGCGAACGCGTGGCAGAAGATCGCCGCGGTCCTCGAGACGCGCGCGACCGGCGTCCACATGCGCGTCACCGGCGTGAGCGGCGCGAGCGGCGTCAGCGCGGAAGCCGCGCCGCGGCGTCGCCGAGCGCCCGCGAGACCTCGCTGAGCGACGGCCGCTCGGCGGCGCGCTTGGCGAGCATCGAGCGCATGACGTCGTCGATCGCGCACGGGATCGACGCGTGCGTGTGCGCGCGCGGCGGGCGCGCCTTGCAGTGCATGCGCATGAGCCGCGTCGGCGAGTCGCTGTCGAACGGCAGCCGCCCGAGGAACAGCCGATACGTGAGCACGCCGAGCGCGTAGACGTCGGTCGCGGGGCCGACCTCCTCGCCGCGCGCCTGCTCGGGCGCGACGTACTGCGGCGTGCCCGCCATCATGCCGGCCCACGGATCCTCCTCGCCGCGGATGCGCGCGACGCCCCAGTCGATCAGCTTCGTGCGGCGCGGCGCCGGCGCGCCGAGGACGAACACGTTGTCGAGCTTCACGTCGCGGTGGACGATGCCCTCGGCGTGGGCGGCGCCGAGCACCTCGCACAGCTCGAGCAGGATCGCGATCGCGTCGGCGTGCGGGACCGGCCCCTCGTCGACGACCTCGCCCAGCGTGCGCCCGGCGAGCCGCTCCATCACGAGGTACGGGCGATCCGCGATCGCGCCGGCCTCGATCACGCGGACCGCGCCCGGGTGCGAGACCGCGATCGCGCAGCGCGCCTCGAGCAGGAAGCACGCGGCGGTGATCGGCCCGTCGGTCGGATCGAGGCGCGCGAGCTTGAGCGCGGCGCGCCGCTCGTCGATCGCGTGCGTGACCGCGTAGACCGTGCTCATCCCGCCCTTACCGAGCTCGCGCTCGATCACCCACGGACCGACGGCGGCGCCGCGTCCGAGCCAGTCGAACGCGTCCTGCGGGTCCGTGGTCCGTGACGAGGGGCGCATCAGTCGTCCTTTGGTTGGAACGCGGCGACGACGGTGGTCGTGCCGCTGGTGGGAGTGACCACGCAGCTCGCGATCGATCCGGCGCAGGCGCCGGACCAGCCGGCGAAGCGATCGTCCTTCGAGCGCGTCTTCGCGGTGAGCACGAGCGCGTCGCCCTGCGGGACGCTGTACGCGCACGCGGTGCCGATCCAGTCGTGCGCGTCGCAGGTCTGGTCGATCGGCGCGACCTGCACCTTGCCGCGGCCGTCGATCGTGATCGCGAGCGTGACCGTCGGGTGCGCGTCGGGCGGAAGCGGGCGCGCGTCGGGCATCGCGACGATCCGCGCGTCGGGAGGGTCGATCATCCGCGCGTCGGGCTCGCCGGCAATCGCGGCGTCGGCGGCGCAGGTCCCCGCGACCTCGGGCCGCGCGCAGAAGCCGTCGGCGCCGCACACCTGCCCCATCGCGCAATCGCCCGCGCCCGCGCACGTGATCGTGCAGTCGCGCAGCGCGGGTTGATAGCAACCCACGCACGCGATCGCGGCGACGATCGCCGCTAGAACCGCCACGACACTCCGACGGAGGCGCCGCCGCGCGCGGTCGGCCCGATCGTCACCGCGGGCGCGCGCTCGTCCTCGCGGTGACCGATCATGTACAAGACGGCGCCGGTCGCGATCGCCGCGCCGCCCGCGATGAAGAGGCCGGTCGCGAGCTCGCTCGATCGCCGGCCGCGCGCGTCGAGATCGGCGATCTGCTTCCAGTTGCCGCCGTGCATGTACTGGCTCGAGATCTGATCGCTGGCGTCGCGCGCGTCGACCGCGAAGTACGCGCCGCCGGCGGCGAGCAAGACGCCGGCGCCGGCGAACGCCATGCCCGCGCGCCGCTTGCCGCGACCCGGCTCGTCGTCGAGCGGCTCGACCTTCGCGGCGATCGCGAGCGCGCTGCGGCCGCCGCCCTGCTCGGCGCAGCTCGACACCGCGGCGAGGTGCAGCTCGGCGACCTTGCGCGCGGCGGCTTCGGGATCGGTGTCGAGGAAGCGCCGGTAGAACGACGCCGCCTCGCTGCAATCGCCTTCGAGGCGATACGCCTGGGCGAGGTTGAACAAGAGCCCCGGCGACGGCGCGATCAGGTACGCCTGCTTGTACGCGACGATCGCCTGCTCGTAGTCGCCGAGATCGTGCAGCGCGCGGCCGCGATCCGAGAGCTGGCGCGCGAGCGGCGGTACGACGTCGGCCGACGCGGCGCCGGCGGACGCGGAGGCGAGCACGCAGCACACGATGAAGGTCCTCATCGGTAGGGCTCGATCGTTCCGTCGGGATCGACCGCGGCGGCGACCCGGCGGGGCCTGTGGGCCGAGGGAGTGACGACGTGCGAGGCGGTGTCGATGACCGGCGCAGGCGCGAGCGGCGCCGCGGGCGCGGCCCCTTCGGCGTGGTGAGGCGCCGGGCGCGCGCGGCGATGACCGTCGAGGTGCGTCGCCGTCGTCGAGACCTCGGCCGCGGGCATGACGACCTCCTGCGGCGCGGGCGCGACCGCGGGCGTCACCGGCGCCGGCGGCGCGGCGTGCACGATCGGCGCGGCGCGCGGCGCCGGCTCGCTCGCCGCGTCGGCGGTCAGGATCCGCGCCGAGATCGCGGCGCCCGCGACCATCGCGGCGACCGCGAGCGGACGCCACCAGCGCACGATCCGCTTCACGCGCTCGGTCACGAGCACGACCGGCAGGCGGCGCGTGGTCTCGATGACCGCCGGCGCCCACTCGATCCGACGGGTCGCGAGCTGCGAGCGCACGCTCGCGAGCGTGTGCGCGACCTCTTCGATCGTCGGCCGATCGTCGGGATCCTTCGCGAGCATGTCGCACAGGAGCTGCTCGAGGTCCTTCGGGATGTCGGGCCACGCCTCGCTCGGCATCGGCGGCAGATCGCGCAGGTGCATGACGAGCAGCTCCGCCGCGGACTCCGCGACGAACGGCGGCTCCTCGAGGAACAGCTCGTACGCCATGATGCCGAGCGAATAGATGTCGGCCTTGGTCGTGACGGAACCGCCGCGCGCCTGCTCCGGCGAGACGTAGCGCGGCGTGCCGATCAGGCGATCGGCGAACGTGTTGGCGCCGCCGCTCTCGAGCAAGAGCTTCGCGATGCCCCAGTCGAGCACCTTGATCTTCGGCTTCGCCGGATCGGATCCCTCGAGCAGGAAGACGTTGTCGAGCTTGAGATCGCGATGGACGATGTTCGCGCCGTGCGCGGCGCGGATCGCCTCGCACACCTCGAGCAGGATCGCGCAGACCTCGTCGGCGAGGATGCGCCCCGCGGTGAGGCGCTGGCCGAGGGTCATGCCGTCGAGGCGCTCCATCACGAGGTACGGGCGGCCGTCGCCGAGCACGCCGGTCTCGAAGATGTCGACGATGCCCGGGTGCGAGACCTGGTTGACGACGCGCGCCTCGAGCAAGAAGCGCTCGGCCGTGAACCACGGCGTGAGCGCGTGCGCGTGCACGACCTTCAGCGCGGCGCGCTTGCCGATCTCGTCGTGCGTCGCCGCGTACACGGATCCCATGCCGCCGCGCCCGAGCTCGTGCTCGACGCGCCACGGCCCGGCCATCGCGCCGCGGTGCAGCGGCCCCGGATCCGGCGCCGCCGGTCCCGTGTCGCTCGTTCGCACCTCGGTGAACATGGCGACATGCGGGATTGCACGCGGCATGCCCGGAAAACCCCGGTGGTCCCCGGCGCTTCCCGATCGGGCTCCGTGGCGCGTCGGCCCGGCGTGGCGCGTCCGCACACCGTGGTCGGCGACTCCCGTCCGATCGGTTGCGGATCCCGTCGAGATTCGCGACCGTTGGGCATGCTCGACGAGAATCTGTCGGAATGGTTGCGATCGTTCCTCGCGCGTCACGGCGCGGTCGCCGGCACGGTGCACGTCGTGAGCGACGACGTCCTCACGATCGCCGCCGCGCACAACATCCCGCCGAAGGTCCAGGAGATCACCGCGCGCATCCCGCTCGGGAAAGGGATGGCCGGCCTCGCGTGGGAGCACGACAAGGCGATCTCGACGTGCAATCTCAAAGAGGACGCGTCGGGCGCGGTGAAGCCGGGCGCGAAGGCGGTCGACGCGAAGGCCGCGGTCGCGCTGCCGATCCACGGCGGCGAGGGCGTGCGCGCGGTGGTCGGGCTGGCGTGGCCCGACGAGCGTGATCTGCCCGACGCGCTGGTCGACGGCATCGCGCGAGACGCCGAATCGATGCCTTAGGAGCGTGCGACAATGCTCCCGATGTCGCCTCCGATCGACATGGCGGTTCGTTCGTTCGTTTTCGGTCTCGTGCTGGCGCTCTTCGCGGCGTGTCAGAGCTCGTCGTCGGCGCCGATCCCCGATGCGGCGCCCGCGTTCGACGCCGCGGTCGGCGTGATGTGCGCGTCGAGCGTGTGCTCGACCGCGACCGGCTGTTGCTCGGTCACCGGTGGCACACCGAGCTGCCTCGCCTCGGGGCAGAGCTGCAGCGGCAAATTGATGATGTGCGACGGTCCCGAGGACTGCGGCACCGGCATGAGCTGCTGCGTCTTGTCGGCGGGCGGCACGAGCTGCGAGACCGCGACGCAGTGTCAGGCGAACGGCACCATCGCGTGCAACAGCGAGATGGACTGCCCGGGCGAGCTGCCCGCGTGCTGCAACCACGCGTGCACGACCGAGTGCAGCTTCTGGTGATTTCGGGCCTCAGGCCTCGGGCGTCGGGCCTCGGCCAGAATAGAGACCAGAGTTCGAGCGACGTGCTGGGCCGAGGCCCGAGGCCTGAAGCCCGAGGCCCGTCTCACCGATAGTCTTGGACGATCGTGTAGTCGGTGCCGCTGTGGTAGATGCCGCAGCCGAGCATCGTGTAGTTGCCGGTCATGTTGTCGTAGTGGCCGCCGCCGGGGCCTTCGGCCCAGAAGGCGTCGATGCACTTCGAGACGAGCATGACCTCGTCGCCGCCGCCGAAGCTGAGGTCCCAGTGCGGGCACTCGTTCTCGGCGAACGCGGTCAGGTTGCTGTTCGACTGCGTCTTGAAGTGATCGTGCGGGCTGCGCGTGAAGTCGTATTCGGCGCCGGCGTTCGCGAAGTCCTCGAGCGCCGTCGATCGCGCGAGCGCGGCCTTCGAGACGGTCGCGCGCAGCTGGTTGGTCTTGTCGACGCAGAGCTGATAGGCGTCGTCGGACGCCTGCATGCCCGCGTCGGTTCCACAAGCGGCGAGCACGATCAGCACGGCGTACGGCTTCATGCGCGCGATGTTATCGCTTGAGGTAGCGGACCACCATCGCCGTCGCCTCGTCGAGGAAGGCCGGGTCGCGCAGGCGCTGCGGGTAGTACAGCACCGCACCGTGGCACATCGCCTCGACCGCGGCGGCGGCGAGGAACGCGGCGAGCCGCAGGTCGGTCACGCGCAGGTGCGCGCGGTGCTGCTCGAGGTACGCGACGATCAGCGCCTGCATCTGCAGCTCGAACTCGCCGAGGCGCGCGAGGCGTCCGGTGCGCGGCACCTGCTCCATCAGCACGCGGTGCAGCTCGGGCTCGACCGCGTGCGCGCTCACGCACAGCTCGACCATCGCGCGCGCGGCTTCGTCGAGGGGCAAGGCCTTCACGCGCTCGAGCGCGGCGAGCACCTCGGCGCGCATCTCCAGGTTGTGGCGATCGACGAGCGCGGCGACCAGCGCCTCCTTCGACGGGAAGTACTGATAGAGCGACCCGACGCTCACGCCCGCCGCCTCGGCGACGCGGTTGGTGGTCGTGCGCTCGAAGCCTTCCTTGACGAGAACGCGAGCCGCGGCCTCGAGGATCGCGTCGACGGTCGCGCGCGATCGATCCTGGCGCGGCAGTTTCCGAGGGACGGTGCGGAGTTTCGGCGACATCGTGGGCTCCGGGCGGGCGCTCGCGGAAACGCGAGCTGACAATACGAGCAAAAGCTCGCATTTTAGGCGCATGGAAGCAACGACTAGTTCGTCGCCGTCGTCGCCATCGTCGCCGTCGCTGGCGGAGCTCTTTCGCACGCGGCGCGCGCCGTCGCCGGTGCCCGCGCTCCCCGCCCTGCCGGTGGTCGGCAACCTGCTCGAGTTCCGGCGCGATCGTCTCCGCATGTTCGAGCGCGCCGGCGCGCTCGGGCCGATCGCGCGCTTCCACCTCGGACCGCTGCCGGTCCATGTCGTGACCGACGGCGCGCTCGCGCAAGAGGTCCTGGTCGATCGCGCGGACGACTTCATGAAGTCGCGCGGCCTGTCGGTCTTCGCGAAGCCGCTGCTCGGCGAGGGGCTCTTGACGAGCGAGGGCCTCGATCACAAGCGCGCGCGCAAGCTGCTCGCGCCGGCGTTCGCGGCCAAGCGGATCGCGAGCTACGCCGACGTGATGGTCGCCGAGTCGGTGCGCGCAGCGGACGGGTGGCGCGACGGCGAGCAGACCGATCTGGCCGAAGCGATGATGACGATGACGCTCGCGATCGCGGGCCGCACGCTGTTCGACGCCGACGTCCGCGACGACGCGCGCGTGGTCGGCGACGCGCTGACCGACGCGATGCGCTCGATGCTCGACGGCTTGTCGTCGCCGCTGCAGGTGCCGTACGAGTGGCCGCTGCCGCGCCACAACCGCATGCGCCGCGCGGTCGCGAAGCTCGACGAGGTCGTCTATCGGATCATCGACGAGCGCCGGCGCGATCCGCGCGATCGCGGCGACGTCTTGTCGATGCTGGTCGCCGCGCGCGACGAGCAAGGCGCGATGACCGATCGCCAGATCCGCGACGAGGTCATGACGCTCTTGCTCGCCGGGCACGAGACGACCGCGAACCTCCTCACGTGGACGTTCTACGCGCTCGCGCGGCACCCGCAGGTGCGCGATCAGGTCGAGCGCGAGATCGATCAG
>DATJIA010000010.1:0-21300 GCA_035493675.1 Kofleriaceae bacterium
CGCACTCCTCGGTCGCCTCGGTCGCAGGAGCCTGGAGCGCGTCATCGTCGAACAACAGGCCGTTTCCCATGGCCTACGAGATCACGCCGGGCTGATCCTGTCGATCTCCCGGCGTGAAAGACTTACAGGCTCTCAGGCCTCGGGCCTCGGCCCTGCAAGGATCCGGAATCTGGGCCGAGGCCCGAGGCCCGAGGCCCGAGGCCCAACTGGGGGAATCCCCAGCCGCGCTCTGCCGTACAATGCGGGCCATGGCCTTCGACTACGGTCGGGATCGCAGCAACGTCGCGGAACAAGCCCAGCAAGAGGGGCCGGTGCCGGGCAAGGAGACGTTGACCGACAACCTCGCGGGTCAGTTCGGGCTGGTGCAGCGCAAGGCGGCGACCACCACGCCCGCGAGCTACGCCGACATCCACGCGGCGGCCGCGCGCGGCGTGCAGGGTCCGGAGACCGCGATGCCGCACGCCGACACGATCCAGCGATCGTTCGGCAGCGCGGCCGACGTCGGATCGATCAAGGCGCACGTCGGCGGCGCCGCGGCCGAAGGCGCGGGCGCGATGGGCGCGACCGCGTTCGCGACCGGCGATCACGTCGCGTTCGCGAGCCAACCGGATCTCCACACCGCGGCGCACGAAGCCGCGCACGTCGTGCAACAGCGACAAGGCGTGCAGCTCTACGGCGGCGTCGGTCAGGCCGGCGACACCCACGAGCAACACGCGGACGCGGTCGCCGATCGCGTCGTCGCGGGACAGTCGGCGGCGGATCTCCTCGCTGGCGTGGGCGGCGGCGGGCTCGGCGGCGGCGTGCAGCGCAAGATCGCCGCGCCGATCGTGCAGATGAAGGGCGGCAGCGGCGGCGAGGCGACCGGCGGCGCGCAAGGTGCGCACGCGCCCGCGCCCGCGGCGCAAGGCGGCGGCGAAGCGGCACCTGCCGCGGCGGCGGCGGCCGGCGGCGCGATCGCGGCGGCCGGAGGCGCGGAGGCGAAGGTCGCGCGCCTGCACCTGATGGCGTTCATCGAAGCGCCGGCGGTCGGCTTGAAGGAGCTGAAGGCCGGCGAGGTCGGACACACGTGGATCGCGATCGAGTACATCGATCCCGCGAAGGTCCCCGACAGCGTCAACCCCGCGCACAAGGACATGCTCAAGACGGGCGGCAAGTACTCCGACCCGATGGGCTTCTGGCCCGCGATCAACGAGGGCATCTACTACTCGCCGAACCCGTTCAAGTCGTACGTGAAGGGCTGGATGCGCCACCCCGACGACGCGCACCAAGGACAGGAGCAGGCGACGCAGACCTGGGAGCTCAATCAGCGCGAGGTCGACGCGGTGATCGCGTACGCCGAGTCGAAGCGCGGCGCGCAGTACTCGGTCTTCTTCTTCAACTGCACGACGTTCGGCTACGAAGCGGTCAAGGCCGCCGGCAAGAGCCCGCCGTCGGCGGGGACCGCCGGCGTCATGCTGCCGAACGCGCTCTACAACGGGATCAAGAAGCGGCAGGAACAGGGCGTCGGCAACACCGAGGTCAAGAACCAGGACGGCTCGAACGAGCACGTCGTGCACGGCACCGAGCAGCACGACAAGAGCGGCCGCGGGATCTAGTCATGGCGCAAGGCGACTGGAGTCTGACCGTCACGGGCACGGTCGCTCGTGTCGATCGCGAGAACATCGACAAGAGCGGGCGCAACCCGCGCTTCAACCTGTCGATCGTGATCACGCCGGAGGCGCTCGACGCGCCGAAGGGCGTGACCTTGCCGGTCGAGCTCGTGTTCCGGATCGCCGAGCGCGATCTCGCGAAGCACGGCGCCGAGCCGAAGGTCGGCGAGAAGATCACGGTGACCGGCGCGGCCAACGGGCCGAAGCCGCGCTTGTTCTCGATCGCGACGATCAAACGATCGTGACGAGCGATTCGTCGAGCGTGCCGGTGAAGCCGACCTCGCGGTAGTAGCGCAGGAACTTGGTCGTCTTCGCGTCGGGGCGATCGAGGTCGAGATCGTCGGCGGCGGGCGCGCCGATCGATCGCGCGATCGGCAAGAGCACGTGCTTCGCGCAGTACGCGTCGATCGCGACCGGATCGGTGCCGGCGACGATCGTCTGCGCGCGGTGCGCGCTGTCGGCCTCGAGGCGGACATCTTTCTCGTCGGAGAAGCCGGGCGGCGCGACCGCGACCCACTCGGCGATCGCGACGTACAGATCCGGCTTGCGGACCTGCCGCGCGAAGTGCGCGAGCGGGCCCGCCATGCGCCACGTCGCCTCCGGGTTGCCGAAGTAGTGGACCGATTGATAGCCGTCGGTGCGCGGATCGGTGCCGAAGCGGCCGCAGCTCATGTCGAGGACGCCCATCGCCGACTTGCAGCACGCGGTCATCCCGGTCGAGCCGTGCTCGTTGACCGTGACCAGCGAGATCCAGGTCAGCTTGCGCGACGGAACGCCGACCAGGCCGTCGCGGAGATCGATCCGCACGCGCGACTTCGGCGACGAGAAGACCGGCCACGACAGCGGCGTGCGCGAGGTCTCGAACCAGCCGCGCTTCAGCTCGAACGCGCGCTCGAAGTCCCAGCGCATGCCGTCGCGCGCGGCTTCGCCCGCCGCGATCGGGCCGCGGCCGTCGCCGCCGTAGACGCCGTGCTCGTGCGACGGGTCGTGCCACGGATCGTCGGCGAGCTCGCTCGGCGCGGCGTCGATCAAGCCGACGAACGAGACGCGCGGATGATCTCGGTACGAGAGCGCGAGATCGCCGAGCGTCTTCCAGCCGGGGACGTCGACGTTGCGCTCGGACGGGCGCGTGAACGCGCGCGCGAGGCCCGAGCCGTTCGCGAGGCGGAAGTGCGTGTTCTCGAAGACGACGATCTCGCCGGTGAACCCGGGCCGCGCGAGGATGTGCTCGATCACGCGCTTGGCCGCGGCGACGTTGGTCATCCCCTGGTTCCACCACTGCGCGGCGACCTTGATGATCACGACGTCGTCGTCGCCGATCGTGGTGTCGAGCGCGGACTTGGCGAGCACGTCGTCGACCCTCGCGTCGATCGATCCGAGCCCGCGCGCGACCGCGATCGTCCGCCGCTCCGTGTGGGGATCGTGCGGCAGGAGCGGCGGCGTCGCCGTGAACTCCGACGAGCGCGTCCATCGCTTGACCATGCGCGCGAGGCGGTGACGGAGCGCGAAGCCGCCGACCGCTGCCGCGCCGGCCGCGCCTCCGCCGACCAGCAGCGTGCGTCGCTTCATGTGTCCTCGTCGAGATCGGTCAGGTACCAGCGCGCGGTGTCGCGCACGATCGCGGGATCGATCGGGCAGGTCGCGCCGGGGTTCACGATCACCGTGCGGTGCGCGTCGCGCAGCGAGAAGCTGTGCGCGCGCAGCATCTCGGTCATGCGCGGATCGCCCAAGAAGCGCATGCCGATCGCGGTGTGGCCGCGGGTCGTCAGCGCGGGCGCGAGCAGCGTGAGCAGATCGCCCTGCGCCTCGATCGATCCGAAGGCGTCGGCGATCAGCGCGAAGTCGCCGGGCGCGCCGCCGACGATCGCGTACGCGCGCAAGGCGCCGCCCTTCTTCTCGCACAGCGCGGCGACCGCGACCTTCTCGTCGGGCTTGCGCAGGAACCGCCAGCGCAGGAACGCCGCGTCGCGCCGGCCCGCGAGCCCCCACGCGCCGCGCGACTGCTCCCACAGGCGATCGAACCGAGGATCGACGTCGTCGAGCCAGACCAGCTCCGCCGCGCGCGACGGCGCGAACGCGCGCGCCGTGCGCACCGCGAGCTTGGCGCCGTCGATCACCGCGCCCGCCGCGCGCGCGACGATCGGCCGCCCGTACTTGCGCTCCAGGTAGCGGCTGTGGCGCAGGACGCGCACGTAGCGCTCCATCGCGCCGAGCACGTGATAGCCGATGCGCCGGTGCAGCGCGACCGCGTTCGCGTTCGGGAAGCCGTAGCTGAGATCGTAGGCGGCGTCGACGTGCCGCTTGGTCGCGCGCTGCAGCACGAGCGCCGGCATGCCGGTGCGGTGCGCGCGATCGATCGCGAGATCGGCGAGCAGCGCGGTCTTGAGCGGTTGATCGCCGCGCCACAGCTCGCGCCGCGTGATCCCCGCGCACCCGACCGGCGCGCCCCGCTCGTCGCGGAGCAAGAAGACCTCGCCGCGCCCCGCGGGGCCGTCGAGGTAGAGCCAGTCGAGCTTCGCGCGGGCGTCGCCGCGCACCGGCAGGTTGTCGAGCCACAAGCGGACGAGGTGCTCCCTGCCCTCGCTCGGATCGGTGAGCACCGCTTGGTACGCCACCCGGCTCCGGCCTAGAAGTAGGACGCGACGTCGGCGCGCGCGCGACGCGATCGCCGGGCGCTCGCGCCGCCCGAGGGGCCGCCGGTCGTCGACGCGCCCGCGCCGCTCGGTGCCTGCGTGCCCGCGCCGCCGCCGTTGCCGCCGCCGACCCGGTCGATCGCCTTGATCAGATCGTCGAGACGGTACGGCTTCGACAGCGACTCGGCCGCGCCCGCGGCGAGCGCGCGGGCCGCGGCGTCGCGCGCCGCGGAGACGATCACCACCGGCACCTTGATGCCGCGGGCCTGCGCTTCGGCCATGAAGGACTCGCCGTCCATCACCGGCATCATCAGATCCAAGAGGATCACGTCGAAGGTGTCGGTCCCGAGGATCGCGAGCGCCTCGACGCCGTCGCGCGCGACCGTGATCGCGTATCGGTCGGAGAGCGCATCCACCAGCGCCTCGAGGATCGCGTCGTCGTCGTCGACCAGGAGGACGCGGAGCATGTGCCCCGAATGATACACGACTAATGGAGGCCGTCCGCCAGGAACCGCTTCAGGAAGCCGCGCGTGCCGACGCCGCCGAGCGAGTTGCAGATCGGCGAGGCGGAGCCCTGCGGGCAGTCGACGTCGCGGTCGTACGACCAGTAGTGCACACCGGCGAGACCCTTCTGGATCGCGAAGCGCGCGGCCGTGTCGGTGTCGGTCAACGTGAAGTGCTCGCTCTGCACGTCGTTGCCGCCGATCATCGGCGTGAGCTCGATGGCAGAGTACGGCACGTTCCAGTGATCGTGCAGGTTGTACGCGGCCTGCACCGCGGACTGGCCCATGTCGCAGAGCCCGCCCGACACGACGCACACGCCGGAGCTCGGCGAGCCGTAGTCCATCGTCATGAGGTTGACGGTGACGTAGCTCGGCCACGACGACGCCTGCCCGTTCCAGCCGAGCACGCTCTTCATCGCCGCCATCGTCCAGTCGCCGTAGATGTTGAAGCTGTCGGGCGCGCCCGCGCCGAGCGACTGCGCGGTCGACGCGCCGTTGTTGTTGGCGAGCGTCGCGAGCGTGAGCGAGAAGCGCAGGCCCGGGTACTTCTGGTGCCCGCTCTTGATGCGCGCGATCAGATCGCTGATCACCTGCTGCGACTGGCCGGCCTCGATGTCGAAGTCGATCCCGATCAGGTGTGAATTCGCCCAGCGCCCGACGAACGTGTTGAACCCGGCGTCGGAGCCGCAGGTGAACGAGCCGGCCGCGCCGCCGGTCGACAGGATGTAGTCGACGCCCGCGTTCGAGAGCAGCCCCGCGTTCGCGGTCGCCATCGCCGCGCCCTGCACGCCGCCCCAGCTCTCGCTGCCGCACTCGCCGGTCGCGAACGCGAGCGTGATCGTCTTGCCGCCGCTCGCCTTCACGTCGGTGCCGATCGCGGTCGGGGTTCCGGACACGCTCGTCGACGCGACGTTCGTGTTCCAGTTCATGTTGATGCTGGTGTCCTTGTAGCCGCTGAAGACGAGGCCGGTCGCGTTACCGCCGCCGCCGCCGCCCGAGCCGGATCCAGATCCCGATCCGCTTCCGGATCCCGATCCGCCGCCGCCGCCGCCACCACCACCCGGGCACGTCTCACCGCCGGGCTCGCAGCCGACGCCCCAGCTCACCGTCTGGCAGTGATAGCCCTGCCCGTAGTTCTGCGTCGTCCATCCGCACGACTCGCCGACATGACCCGCGCACGCGTTCGGATCGCTGCCCATGTAGACCCATGCGTTCGCATCACACGTGCCGCCGCCGCCCGATCCGCCGCCGCCGCCGTTTCCGCCGCCTCCGCTGCACTGCCCCATCGCCCACAACGCGGGCACCGCGCTCGGCGTCCAGTCGGCCTGGCTCGTGTGCGCCTGGACGCACTGATACGTCGCGCCGCCGAAGCTCACGACGTCGCCGACGTTGTAGTGATGGCCGGCGGTCCACGCGCTCGCCGACGAGCACTGCTGCGCCGTCAGCTCGACGAGATCATCGGCGCTGTTCGGGCTCATGCACGCGGCGGCCGACACCGCGATGCAGGCGGACAAGATGCGGGTCAGGTTGCTCATGACCCGATGGAGTCCGTCGAGAAATCGATCGGGTCATGCGATCTGCCTGGGGATTTTCGCGCCACCCGTGGTGACTCGAGCCCCGCGTCAGCGCGCTGACACAGATCTCGTTGCTCGCGCGACACAACGAACATTCTCCTCGACGAAAACGATCATGGCGCGCGCGATGCACACGCGGCCGCGTCGGGAGGACCCGAATGCGGACCGTGATGAAGACCGTCTACGGCTGGCTGAAGAAGATCGGATATCTCGCGAAAGCGACCGCGCTCGCCGCGGTGCTCGGCGTGATCGAGATGGTGCAGAACCCACGCGGTCGACGCGTGCTCGGCGTGCTCGCGCTGGTCGCGCTCGTCGGCGCGTTCGTGCTCGCACGGCCGATCCGATCGATCCCGCCGGGCGAGGCCGCGGTGCGCGTCAATCGGATCACCGGCGGCGTCACCGTCCTCGACGAGGGCTGGGCGATCGTGATCCCGGGCGTGCACGAGTTCCGCACCTATCCGCTGCACGATCAGGTGTATCGGCCGGCGGACGCGTCGAAGGTCACCGGCGCCGGCGCGTTCCAGTCGGTCGAGGGGCTCACGCTCGGGATCGACGTCACCGTGCGCTGGGCGCTCGATCCCGATCGCATGACCGCGGCGGAGCGCCTGCGGCCGGATCGCCTGGAGAGCGAGCTGGTCTCGCCGACCGTCGACGGCATCCTGCACCGCACGTTCGCGCAGCACACGGTGCGCGAGATCTTCGCGACGCAGCGCGCGCAGATCCAGAAGTCGATCGAGGACGAGCTGAAGCAGGCGCTCGGCGCCGACGGGATCGTCGTCAAGACGGTCGCGATCGGATCGATCGACCTGCCCGCGCAATACAAGAGCGGGCTCGAATCGTTGCTGTCGGAGGAATTGGCCGCCGACAAGATGCGTTTCACGCTCGAGCTGTCGGAGAAGCGCATCAAGGAGGCGGAGCTCGAGGCGGAGGCCGACAAGGTTCGGCGCGAGAAGGCGGCGGAGGCCGCGGGACAGGAGCAGGTGATCGCCGCGAAGTCGCAGGCGGAGGCGATGCAACACGTCTTGCCGCTGCGCGAGAAGGAGATCGAAGAGAAGCGCCTCGAAGCGGAGGCGTCGAAGGTCGTGCGCTTGAAAGAGGCCGAGGCGAACGCCGACGCGCGCCGCATCGAGGCGTCGGGCGAGGCGGACTCGCGCCGCACGCTCGCCGACTCGGACGCGTATCGCTTGGACGTCACCGGCAAGGCGACCACCGAGCAGATGGCGCGCGAGGCCGCGCTGATCCAGAAGAACCCGCTCTTGATCCAGAAGACGCTCGCCGACAAGCTGTCGGACAAGATCCAGGTGATCATCGCGCCGCCGCAGGTCGGCGGGTTCTTCGCGCAAGGGTTGCTCGGCGGCGGATCCAACGCGCCGGCGCCGGCGCCCGCGCCCTCGGGTGATGGAGAAGAGTGATGCTCCTCGCGATCACCGCCACCGTCGCGATCGTCAGCGGCGACAAGGTCGCCTTGCGGGCGAGCCCCGAGCGCACCGCGCCGATGCAGCAGGTCCTGTGGAAGGGCGACTGGCTCGAGGTGCGCGGCGCGCGCAAGGGTTGGCTCGAGGTCTACGATCATCGCCACGAGCGGCCCGGTTGGATCGCGGGGCGGAACGCGCACACGATCGAGGTCGACGCGGCGAACGCGCCCGCGCTGCGCGCGGTCGTCGAGTACCTGCGCGACACGCCCGGCTCGGAGACGATCGGCATCGCGTACGCCGCGCTCTACGTGAAGGTCGCGAAGCCCGACGCGGGGATCATGACGGCGATCGGCGTGATGGCGGATCGGGTCGCGCGCGAGGCGACGGCGGGCGCGGGGCAAGGATCGATCGAGCACATGGAGGTGGCGCAGAGCTGGGGGCTCGGCTTCCGCGCCACCGACGACTCCCGGACCTGTTACGACGGCGACGCGTATCGCGAGGCCCTCGCGATGTCGCCTTCGCCCGAGGAGGCGGCGACCGCCGCGCTGTCGCTCACCGATCCCGCGTGCGCGCCGGTGCCCGCGGGCGCGACCGAGAAGCAGGCGCAGGCGACCGCGCGGCTCGCGATGCTGATCGCGATCGATCCGACCCGCGTCAGCGGGCCGCGCGCGAACGAGCTGCGCCTGCGGCGCGCGGAGCTCGGCGCCGAGCTCGCGTGGGCGATCGCGCGGAAGGGCGATCTCGCCAAGGCCGCCGAAACCGCGGACGCCGCGACGTCGGCGTTCGTGCGCGTCGACAAGCGCGAGCTCGCCGACGACGACGCGGGCGAGCTGAACGCGGCCGCGCTCGCGATCGCGAGCGTCCGGTGGGCGAACGTCGTCGCCGCGCCGCCGCCGAAAGACGCGCCGGCGCTCGCGATCACCGACGGCGAGCCCGGCGAGCTGTGCCTGTCGGTCGGGAAGTCGCCGCCCGAGTGCACGCACGGCCAGGTCTGGGCGAATTCGTTCCGCGTCGCGCCCGGCGGCGGCGCCGCGACCGTCGCGGTCTCGCCCCTGCCCGGCTGGCTCGAGCTGTGGCTCTTCCGCCGCGGCGACGACGGCGGCTGGATGATCGACGTGGTCGCGCCGGTGACCGACGGCGTCGATCTCGGATACGTCGAGCTCGCCGGCTGGTCACCGGATCGCAAGCGCGCGGTCGTCGTGCGGGAGGCGCGCGAGGACGGGGTCGTGAAGAAGACGTTCCAGATCGTGCGGCTCGGGACGCTGGAGGTGGAAAAACAAGCCGGCTCGCTGGCAGGTCTCGGCGCCGCGAAGGCGTGGGCTCAGGCGGAGTGGCGGCAGCGGACGGTCGCGCTCAGGTAGACTCGTCGGGTGGACCCGGGCGAGGTGATCGCGGAGCGCTTCGTGCTCGAGTCGCGCGCGGGCGCGGGCGGCATGGCGACCGTGTACCGCGCGCACGATCGCCACACCGGCGGGCCGGTCGCGATCAAGGTCCTCGAGCGCCGCGACGCGCTCAACACGGAGCGCTTCGATCGGGAGGCGCGCGTGCTCGCCGAGCTGTCGCATCCCGCGCTCGTCCGCTACGTCGCGCACGGCATGGCCCAGGACGGCGCGCCGTACCTCGTCATGGAGTGGCTCGAGGGCAGCGATCTCGGCGATCGGCTGCTGCGGGGACCGCTCGGCGTGATCGCGTCGGTCGCGGTCGCGCGCCGCGTCGCCGAAGCGCTCGCGGTCGCGCACGCGCGCGGCATCATCCACCGCGATCTCAAACCGTCGAACCTGTTCCTCGTCGAGGGCCGCATCGAGAAGGTCAAGCTGGTCGATTTCGGGCTCGCGCGTCCGACCGGCGGCGACAGCGCGACGCGCACCGGCGCGTCGATCGGCACGCCGCGCTTCATGGCGCCCGAGCAGGTCAAGGGCCGCCGCGATCTCGACGCGCGCGTCGACGTCTACGGGCTGGGCGGCGTGCTCTACGCGTGCCTCGCCGGGCAGCCCGCGTTCACCGGCTCCGACAACATGGCGATCCTCGCCAAGGTCCTCCTCGAGGAGCCGACGCCGGTGCGCGAGCTCGTGCCCGAGGTGCCCGACTCGCTCGCGCAGCTGGTCGCGGAGATGCTCGCCAAGGATCGCCTCGATCGTCCCGCCGACGCGTCGGCGGTGATCGCGCGGCTCGACGCGATCGCGAAGGATCCGGCGCTCGACGACGCGCCGACCGAGCGCGAGATGGTCGCGGTCACCGGCGGCGAGCAGCGGCTCTTGTCGGTCGTGCTCGTCGACGGCCGCGCCGAGGCGACGCCGACGATCGTCGAGGATCCGGAAGCGACCGGCCAGACGCGCACCGAGTCGGCCGACCTGCCCGCGGCGCTCGGCGGCCTGCTCTCGAAGTACGGCGAGCGCTTCGCGAAGCTGCCGGACGGATCGTTGGTCGTCACCGTCAGCGGCGCCGGCACCGCGACCGATCAATCGGCCCAGGCGGCGCGGCTCGCGCTGTCGATCCGCGAGCAGGTGCCGCAGGCGGCGATCGCGCTCGCGACCGGGCGCGGCCTGCTCGCCAAGCGCCGCCCGACCGGCGACGTCATCGATCGCGCCGCGACGATCCTGCGGCGCGCGCGCTCGCGCGGCCGGCGCGCGATCGTGATCGACGACGTCACCGAGGAGCTGCTCGGCGATCGCTTCGCGGTCCGCCGCGGCGAGGCCGGCACCGAGCTCCTGCGCGAGAAGGACGGCGATCCGACGCGCACGCTGCTCGGCCGCGCGACCTCGTGCGTCGGGCGCGACGCCGAGCTCGCGATGCTCGAGGCGGTGTGGGACCAGTCGGTCGGCGACGGCCACGCGCGCGCGGTGCTGGTCACCGGCGACGCCGGCGTCGGCAAGTCGCGCCTGCGCTACGAGCTGGTGCGCCGGTTGGTCTCGCGCACCGGCTACTTCCAGATGTGGATCGGCCGCGGCGATCCGATGCGCGCCGGCGCCGCGTTCGGCCTGCTCGCGCCGGCGATCCGGCGCGCCTGCGGCGTGCTCGAGGGCGAGCCGCTCGAGGTGAGGCAGATCAAGCTGCGCGCGCGGCTCGGCGCGCGCCTGCAGGGCGACGATCACGCGCGCGTCACCGAGTTCTTGGGCGAGCTGGTCGGCGTGCCGTTCTCCGACGAGCACAGCGGCCGCCTGCGCGCCGCGCGCCACGACGCGCGCCTGATGAACGAGCAGATGCGCCGCGCGTGGGAGGACTGGGTCGCCGCCGAGACCGCGAGCGGACCGCTCCTGATCGTCTTGGAGGATCTGCACTGGGGCGACTGGCCGACCGTGAAGTTCATCGACTCGATGCTGATCGCGCTCGCGGAGCGGCCGATCCTCGTGCTCGCGCTCGCGCGCCCCGACGTGAAGGCGCACCTGCCCGGCCTGTGGGAAGGCCGCCCGGTCAGCGAGATCGCGCTCGGATCGTTGTCGCGTCGCGCGAGCGAGCGGCTCGTGCGCGAGGTCCTCGGCGAGAAGGTCGGCGCGCCGACGGTCGCGAAGCTCGTCGAGCAATCCGCCGGCAACGCGCTCTTCCTCGAGGAATTGATCCGCGCCGCCGCGACCGGCAAGGGCGACGCGCTGCCCGAGAGCGTGCTCGCGATGATGCAGGCGCGCCTCGATCGCCTGCCCGCGGAGGCGCGGCGCGTCCTGCGCGCGGCGAGCGTGTTCTCCAACTGCTTCTGGACCGCGGGCGTGCAGAAGCTGGTCGGCATGGATCTCGACGTCGGCGACTGGATCACGTTCCTCGACGACGAGGAGGTGATCGGCCGGCGCGGCGATCGCAAGTTCCCGGGCCAGGACGAGCACGTCTTCCGCCACGCGCTCGTGCGCGAGGCCGCCTACTCGCTGCTCACGGAGAGCGATCGCCGGCTCGGCCATCGGCAGGCGGCCGAGTGGCTCGAGCAGGTCGGCGAGACCGACGCGCTGGTGCTCGCCGAGCACTGGGAGCGCGGCGGCGAGCTCGAGCGCGCGGCGTCGTGGTACCAGCGCGCCGCCGAGCAGGCGCTCGACGCCTCCGATCTCGCCGGCGTCACCGAGCGCGTCGAACGCGGGCTCGCGTGCCTCGATCAAGCGGGCGCGCGCGAGAAGCACGCCGTGCGCGGCGCGCTGCACCTGATCGAAGCGCAGGCCCACGCGTGGAACGGTCAGTTCTCGCTGCAGGAGGAGGCCGCGAAGCAGGCGATGGCGTGCCTCGATCGCGGCGAGCCCGCGTGGTGCCGCGCCGCCGCCGAGCTCGCGAGCGCCTACGGCTACCTCGGCCAGCAAGATCGCCTGCACGCGATCGGCGAGACCTTGCAAGCGCTCGGCACGCTCGGCACCGGGCACCGCGCGTACGTGCACGCCGCGGCGTCGACGGGCACGCACCTGCTCCTGTGCGGGCAGTACGCGCTCGCCGAGCTCTTGTTCACGCGGGTGCGCCCGCACCTCGACACCTTCGCCGGCGACGATCCGCTGGTCGCGGCCGCGATCCTGCGCTTCGCGGCGGCGCGCGCGCTGTCGCACGGCGATCTGTACGAGAACATGACGTGCAACGTCGCCTCGATCGACAGCTTCGAGCGCGCCGGCGATCTCGCGAGCGCGTATCGGCAGCGCGGCAACCTCGCGAGCGTGCAGCTCGCGCTCGGCGCGTACGCCGAGGCGCGCGAGCTCTTGACCGAGGTGATCACGATCGCCGAGCGGCTCGGGCTGTCGTCGGTGGTCGCGGTGTCGCGCTCGAACCTCGGGCTCTCGTGCGTGCACCTCGGCCAGCTCGACGACGCGCGCGCCCACCTCGTGCGATCGATCGACGAGTACCGCGCGATCGGGATGCGCCGCACCGAAGCGGCCGCGCACGGCGATCTCGCGCTCGCGCTGCTCGGCGCCGGCGACTCGGCGGCGGCCGCGCGCGCCGCCGACACCTCGGTCGCGCTGTCGGCCGAGTTCCCGCCGACCCGCGCGTACTGCCTCGCGCGCCGCGCGCAGGTCGCGCTCGCGCAGGGGCGCGGCGCCGACGCGCTGGCCGACGCGGGCGCGGCGGTCGCGATCCTCGACGAGCTCGGCGGGCTCGATCGCACCGACGCCGAGCCGCTGATCCGCGTCACGTATGCCGAGGCGCTGCACGACGCCGGCGATCCGGCGACCGCGCGCACCGCGATCGCGCACGCGCGCGCGCGCATCGAGGAGGTCGCGGCGCGGATCGGCGATCCCGCGTGGCGCGCGTCGTTCGTCGAGCGCAACGCCGACAACGCACACGCGCTCACGCTCGAGCGCGCGTGGGGCGTCGCGTGAAGAAGATCGTCTCGATCGCGCTCGTCGCGTGCGGCCACGCCGCGCCGGCGCCGACCTCGCCGCAGGCCGCCCCCGCGCCCGTGCCGGTCGAGACGCCGGGGCTCACCGCCCTTCCCGATCGCGCGTGGACGCTCGTGCTCGCGGGCGACTGCACGCTGCACGACGTCACGCTCGCCGTCACGCCGTCGTCCTTGCGCGCTGATCGCCCGTACGACGCCGTCGTCACCGACGCCGCCGATCACGTCGTCGAGGTCGCATCGTCCGACGGCAGCGCGGCCGTGTCGCTGTCGCTCCGATCGATCCCGACCGCGCGCTATCACGTGCGCGTCTATCCGCTCGAGCCGCACGACGACGATCGCGCGTTCGCCGCGACCCTCGACGATCAGCCCACGCGGGTCTCGTGCCTCGAGTTCCGCGGCGCGGCCCTAGCGCGCGCCGCGCGCGGCGAGACGTACACGCCGCGTCCGCTGCCGTACATCCCGCCGGTCTCGCCGATCGCGCACCGCCCCGATCCGCTGCCGATCGAGGGACGCCTGATCGCGGTGAACGTCAAGGGCGCCTCGATCGAGATCACGATCGCGCGCGGGCTGCGCGACGGCGTCGGCTCCGACTGGCACGGTTGGTTGATCAACGGCGCGGGCGCGCGCGTCGCCGGCTCCGACTTCGTCGTCGGACGCGTGCTCGCGGATCGCACGACCGCGACGATCCGCATGACGTTCGATCAGCTCCCCGCCGACCTGCGCGCCGAGCTCGTGCCCTGACGTGAACCGATCAGGCCGGCTCGGCGAGCGCCTTGTGCACGAGCTGGATGCACACCGAGCCTTCGCCGACCGCCGACGCGACGCGCTTGACGCTGGTCGCGCGCACGTCGCCGACGGCGAAGACGCGCGGGCGGCTGGTCTCGAACAGGTACGGGCGGCGCGCGAGCGGCCAGCCGCGCTCGGCGAGCATCGCGTCGGTGAGCTCGGTGCCGGTGCAGACGAAGCCGTTGGCGTCGGTCGCGATGCAGCCGGCGAGCCACGCGGTGTTCGGGCTCGCGCCGGTCATCGCGAAGACGTGGCGGACGTCATGAATGGATTCGTCGCCGCTCGCGTCATCGCGCCAGGTCACGCGCTCGAGGTGATCGTCGCCGTGCAGCGCGGTGATCTGCGTGCGGCGATGGAGCGTGATGTTCGGCGTGTCCTCGATGCGCCGGATCAGGTAGCGCGACATCGTCGCGGACAGATCCGGACCGCGGATCAGCATGTGCACGTGCCGCGACGTCTTCGACAAGAAGGTCGCCGCCTGCCCCGCCGAGTTCGCGCCGCCGACGACGATCACCTCGTCCGTCGCGCACCGCTGCGCCTCCATGAAGGTCGCCGCGTAGTACACGCCGAGCCCCTCGAAGCGGGCGAGCTCGGCGAGCTCGAGCTTCCGGTACTCGGCGCCGGTCGCGATGATCACGCTGCGCGCGCGCACGCTGCGCCCGCCCGACAGCTCGACGCGCAGATCGCCGCGGCCGTTGCAGTCGAGCTTCACCGCGCCGTGCGCGATCGCGATCCGCGCGCCGAACTTCTCGGCCTGGTTGAACGCGCGATGCGCGAGCGACTGGCCCGAGATGCCGGTCGGGAAGCCGAGGTAGTTCTCGATCTTCGAGCTGGTCGCGGCCTGCCCGCCCGGCGCGTTCGCCTCGACGACGAGGACGTCGAGGCCCTCGGAGCTCGCGTACACCGCGGCGGCCAGGCCGCCGACGCCCGCGCCGCAGATCACGACGTCGTGCACCGCGGTGTCGTCGAGCTCCGTGTTGAAGCCGAGGCAGTCGGCGATGTCGGCGTTCGACGGATTGCGCAGCGTCTGGCCGTCGGCGCACAAGAGCAGCGGGATCTCGTCGGGCGCGACGTTCACGTGCCCGAGCAGCTGCTCGACCTCCGGATCGCGCTCGACATCTAGATAGCGATACGGATGTCCGTTGCGGGTGAGGAAGTCCTGCACGCGCGCGGTCGCGGCCGAGTGGCTCGAGCCGACGACGGTGACGTCGCCGTAGTTGCCCGCGACCAGCGCGACCCGCCGCAGGATGTACGCGCGCATCACCAGCTCGGAGAGCTCCGAGTCGGTCTGCAAGAGCGACAAGAACCGATCGTGATCGATGCGCAGCACGCGCAGCGCGCCCTTCGCGCGCCCGCGCACCAACGACGGCCGCCCCGACAGCATGCTCAGCTCGCCGGTGAACTCGCGCTCGCCGAGCACGTTGATCACCGACTCGCGATCGTGCTCGCGATAGATCGCCTCGAGCGCGCCGCCCGTGATCACGTAGAACGGGCGCCGCCCATCGCCGCGCTCGAACACGATCGCGCCGTCGTCGAACGCGCGCTCTTCGCCGTGCGTCGCGATCCGCGCGATGACCTCGGGCGGCAGCTGCGGATACACTTGCGCGCGGCGCGCCTCGAGATCGAACGGTGCGGCAAGCCCCTGCGCCATGGTGCGCAGTTTGGCACGCGGCGCTTGACTCCGGCGCCTGCCCGAATAGACTGCAGCCCCTTAGCGATCGTGGCGGAATTGGTAGACGCGCTGGATTCAGGTTCCAGTGGGTAACACCGTGGGGGTTCGAGTCCCCCCGATCGCACTTCTCGCGTTGCTCGTCGTGCGACGGGCGGACTCTCGGGCTCGCTCAGGCGAGCGCGAAGCGCTCGCCTGAGCAGAGCGGCGAGTCCTGACGCTTGTGCGAAGCGCTCGTCGCGCGGGGGTCCGCCGGCTGCGCCGCGGCAGGGTGATCACACGCGGACGATGCCACTCACGAGCGTGTCGATGATCGGCTTCCGCGCGGCGGCGAGATCGAACGCGGGCGGCTCGACGTCGTTGTAGATGTGGCGCGCGAACGTCGTGACGGTCTCGATGATCACGCGCGCAAGCACGCGCGGATCGCGATCGTAGTAGTGACCAGACGCGATGCGACGCGCGACGAGGCGTTCGAGGCGTTCGAAGAGGCCACGGCGCACCTTGCCGTAGAAGACGGCGGCGAGCTCGGGCACGTCGCGCGCGCTGCGCTCCAACACGTCGGCCGCTTGCCGGGTGACGAATGTGCGCTCGTACAGCTCGTCGATCACCTCGGCCAGCTCGGTGGCGGCGTCGGAGACGCGGCGGCGCGCGAGCGCGGCGTCGAGGCGGGGCAGCGTGAAGCTCGCGTCGATGGCGTCATCCATCCGGCGCGCAAGTGATGCGGCAGACGGACTGCGCAACGGCAGCGACGCGTCCGTCTGCGTCGGCGCCGGCGTGCCGATGCCGCGATCGAGGAGCAGTCGGAAGAGCGCCTCCTTGCTCTCGACGTAGTTGTAGAGCGTGCCCTGCGAGACGCCAGCCTCGGCGGCGACGTCGGACATCTTGCTCTGCTCCAGGCCGGTCCGCGCGAAGACGCGGGTCGCGGCCTGGAGGATCTGGTCGAGGCGATCGGGCGGTCGGCTGCGCGCCATGCGGATCGCATCATAGCAGACTGACTGCGTCAGTCAGTTATGTGTTGACTGACTGAACGAGTCATTTATGATGGATTCCATGGCTCGCTCCTGTCCCATCCCCGCGCCCGGAAGCCGCCGCGCCTGCCTCCGCCCGTCGCACTTCGTTCCGCTGATCGGCTTCCTGGTCCCGACCGTGGCCATCGGCTACGGCGTCGTGATTCCGCGCAACGGGATCGGCGGCGTGAACGAGTTGACCGTCGGCTTCGGCGCGACGCTGGTCGCCGCCACCATCACCTACGTCATCGGCGTGCTCGCCGCGCTGAGGCGCTGATGCGGCGGCCCTCCTTCCTCGCGCGGCAAGCCGGCCGGCCTGCGGGATGGATCGGCAGGCTGCTCCTCGGCGTCATGGCGCGCGAGACCGCCGCGTTCAACGCCGAGGTGCTCGATGCGCTCGCACCGCAAGACGGCGAGCGCGTCCTCGAGATCGGCTTCGGCCACGGACGAACGCTCGCGGATGCCGCGGCGCGCACGCCGGGCGCGCGATTCGCCGGCGTCGATGTCTCGGAGGCCGCCGCGCGCGTCGCGACGAAACGATGCCGCGCCCTCATCGCCGAGCATCGGCTGGAGCTCCAGACCGGCGACAGCGCCGCGCTGCCGTGGGAGCCGGCGTCGTTCGATGCGGCGTACTCGGTGCACACGATGTACTTCTGGCCCGACGCGGCGGCGCAGCTCGCCGAGATCCGGCGCGTGCTGCGAGCGGGCGCGCGCTTCGTGCTCGGCTTCCGCGAGCGCAGCGACGCCGCGGAGGCCGCGTTCCCAGCGCCCACGTATCGCTTCTACTCGACCGACGAGACGAATGCGCTGCTCGCCGGCGCCGGCTTCGGCGACGTCGACATCCGTGACGGCGTCAGCGGCCCGGGGCTTCGGATCGCCGTAGCACGTGCTCGCGCAGGTTGACGCGCGCCCGGTGTAACCGGCTCTTGAGTGCGTCGATCGAGATGCCGAGCTGCGTGGCGGCCTCGGGCGCGCTCAGCTCCTGGATGTCGCGGAGGAGGATGACTTCGCGATGCAGCGGATCGAGATCGGCGAGCGCGCCGGCGAGCAGATCGATCCGGCGCTTGAGCGCCAGCGCATCGCCGGGATCGACGACCTCCGCCATCACGTCGCGGTCGTCGTCGTCGAGCGACACCGGCGCGCGCTTGTGACGTTCGAGGAGCCGCAGGCACTCGCGTCGCACGATCGTGAACAGCCAGCTCGCGATCGACGACGCCGTGCCGCGGAAGGTCCGGATCGCGCGCGTCGCGGTCCAGAGCGTCTCCTGGACGGCATCCTCGGCGTCCTCGGTCGTGCGGCAGACGTGGAGGCCGTAGCGATACACGCCCTGCCGGTGATCGGCGACGATGCGATTCAGCGCGGCGGGGTCGCCTGCCTGGGCGGCGGTCAGCAGGTGGTCCGGGGCGGTCTCGGCCATGGGCGACTCGTAGAGGATTCGGCGCGCCGAAAGGATTCGCAAGATCGACCGAACCTTTCGGCGGATGGCGGCCCTCTACCCGGCGAAAGGAACCTCCCGTGACCGCCATCCCCACGAAATCCTGCGACGCCCCCGCCCCCGACCGCACCGACCTCGCCGCGCGCGCGATGGGCGCGCTCGAACGCGTCTGCTC
Source organism: Kofleriaceae bacterium (assembly GCA_035493675.1). Lineage (GTDB taxonomy): Bacteria > Myxococcota_A > Polyangia > Haliangiales > Haliangiaceae > JAIOQA01. The sequence continues at coordinate 18,143 of DATJIA010000010.1, forward strand.
CGGCGCAGGTCTCGACCCGGCATCGCGCTACTACGCCCCCGACTTCGCCGACCACGTGAACGATCTCGTGTTCCGGGGCCTCGCGGGCACGCAGCAGTCGGTGGCGCTGTACACGCGCGTGCTCGACGATCTCGCCGTCACCGTGAAGGAACAGGTCGTCGAAGGCGATCGCGTGACGTCGCGCTTCGTCGTCAGCGGCACGCACCGCGGGCGCGCCGTCCGCTTCGGCGGCATCACGATCAGCCGCTTCGAGCACGGGCTCATCGTCGAGGACTGGTCCGTGGTCGATACGCTCTCGATGCTGCGGCAGATCGGCGTGCTCGGCGCGGCGCGCCTCGCGTTCGCGCAGTGGCGCACGATCGCGAGGGCGCGATGAGCCTCTTGTTCGTCTATGCGGGCGACAGCGGCGTCGTGAACGCGCTCGTGCACTGCGCGCACAAGATCGTGTCGCCGTCGACGTACGAGTGCCACCTGTGCGCGCTCACCAACGGACCGCTGTTGCGGCGCAAGGCGTGGTCGCGCGCGCTCACCGAGCTGGCGCCCGACGCGACGTTCCTGCACCACGACGAGCTGCAGCGGCAGTACGGCATCGAGCCAGCGCTGCCGGCCGTCTTCGACGTGCGTGACGGACGCCCGGAGATGCTGATCAGCAAGGCCGAGATCGATACGTGCGCCGACCTCGACGCCTTGGTCGCGTTGCTCCGCACGCGTGTGCGGCGGGCGCAGCAAGAAGAAGCAGGTACTTGAACGACCAGGCCGGCGGCCATGGTTGACAGGTAGGCGCCACTGCCGTATTCAAGTCGATACTTGAATGTCGAGCAAGAAGCCGACGCACGCCGCCAAGCAACGGATCTACGAGCAGTTCGCGCGGATCTCGAAGGCGCTCGCCGCGCCTGCGCGCTTGGAGCTGCTCGACCTGCTCGTCCAGGCCGAGCGATCGGTCGATGCGCTCGCGACCGCGACCGAGCTGTCGATCGCGAACGCGTCGCAGCACCTCCAGGTGCTCGCGGCGGCGCGGCTGGTCGATTCGCGCCGTGACGGCCAGCGCGTGCTCTACCGGATCGCCGACGACTCGGTGGTCGCGCTCCTGCAATCGCTGCGGCACACCGCGGAAGCGCGGCTCGCCGAGCTGGACGAGGTCGCGCGCGACTACCTGGTCGGCCGCGACGACTTCGAGCCGATCGGGCGCGGCGAGCTGGCGCGCCGCCTGCGCAACGGCACGGTCACGCTGATCGACGTGCGTCCCCCCGAGGAGTTCGCGCAGGGCCACATCGCCGGCGCGGTCTCGGTCCCCGTCGACGAGATCGAGGCGTTCGCGAAGCAGGCGCGCAAGGACGACAAGAAGGTGGTCGCGTACTGCCGCGGCCCGTACTGCGTCTACGCGATCCAGGCGGTCGCGGCCCTGCGCAAGCGCGGCATCGACGCCAGCCGCAGCGAGGACGGAGTCGCGGAGTGGCGCGCGGCCGGCCTTCCGATCGCGCAAGGAGGTGGCACGTGATCTTCCGACCGTTCTACCGGTTCGAGACGGGCTGCGCCGCGTACGTATTCGGCTGCGGCGGCAAGGGGCTCGCGTGCGTCGTCGATCCGCAGGAGCACGAGATCGACGCCTACGCGGAGTTCGCGACCGCAAAGGGCATGCGCATCACGCACGTGTTCGACACGCACGTGCACGCCGATCATCGCTCCGGCGGGCGCGCGCTCGCCGCGCGCACCGGCGCGAAGTACTGCCTGCACCGCGCCGCCGACGTCGCGTTCCCGTTCGAGCCGCTCGACGACCGTCAGGTCATCGAGCTCGGCAACACGATCGTCCGCGTCGTCCACACGCCGGGCCACACGCCGGAGAGCGTGAGCCTGGTCGTGAGCGATCTGCGGCGCGGCCCCGAGCCGTGGTTCGTGTGCACCGGCGACACGCTGTTCGTCGGCGCGGTGGGCCGCCCCGACCTGCCCGGCTACGAGCGCGACAACGCCGCAGCGCTGCACCGGAGCGTGCACGACAAGCTGCTCACGCTGCCCGACGACGTCGAGATCTATCCCGGGCACTTCGCCGGCTCCGCGTGCGGCGCCGGCATGAGCGGCAAGCCGTGCTCGACGATCGCGTTCGAGCGGCGCTGGAACCCCCTGCTCGCTCGCAGCGAGGCCGAGTTCGTCGACGAGATCGGCGGCGCCGCGCTGCCCAAGCCGGCCGAGATGGACGCGATCCTCCGCTTCAACCAGGGACGCGGCGCGTGACCGAGCCGCGCCTCGGCATCCGCGCGAACCTCGCGCAGTTCTCGCTGCTCGTCGTCGTGAACGCGTTCGTCGGCGCGATGGTCGGCATGGAGCGATCGATCCTGTCGCCGCTTGCCGAGATCGAGTTCCACCAGGTCGCGAAGACCGCTGTGCTCTCGTTCATCGTCGTGTTCGGCGTGTCGAAGGCCCTGACCAACTACGTCGCGGGGCGGCTGTCGGATCGCGTCGGGCGTAAGCACGTGCTCGTCGCCGGCTGGCTCGTCGCCGTGCCGGTGCCGTTCCTGCTCATGTGGGCGCCGGACTGGACCTGGATCCTCGTCGCGAACGCGCTGCTCGGCGTGAGCCAGGGGCTCACATGGTCGACGACCGTCATCATGAAGATCGATCTCGCGGGCAGCGCGCGCCGCGGGCTCGCGATGGGGTGGAACGAGTTCGCCGGCTACTTCGCGGTCGGCGCCACGGCGCTCGCGACCGGCTGGATCGCGGCCAACTACGGCCTCCGGCCCCAGCCGTTCTATCTCGGCATCGGGTTCGTCGCGATCGGCCTCGGCCTGTCCGCGCTCGTCGTGCGCGAGACGCGTCATCACGTCGCGGCCGAGGCGAAGCAGCACGCCGCGTCCGACGCCATCTCGGCGCGCGAGGTCTTCTGGCGAACCACGCTCCGCGATCGCGATCTGTCGAGCGTCAGCCAGGCGGGGCTCGTCAACAACATGAACGACGGCCTCGCGTGGGGGCTGTTCCCGCTCGTGTTCGCCGCTGCGCATCTCGACCTCGATCGCGTCGGCCTGCTCGCGGCGATCTATCCGTTCGTGTGGTCGGTCGCGCAGCTCGGCACCGGGGCGTGGTCGGATCGCATCGGCCGCAAGTGGCTCATCGCGGGCGGGATGTGGCTCCAGGCGATCGGCATCGCCGTGATCGCGCTCGCCGAT
>DATJIA010000011.1:0-6705 GCA_035493675.1 Kofleriaceae bacterium
GCGTCACCGTGACGACGCACGCGCCGTCGCCGGTCGGGAAGACGGTCGCGCGATCGGTGTACGTGCCGCCGCCGACGTCGTCGGGCGCGAGCACGATCTCGTCCGAGACGACCGCCGCGCCCGCCATCGCGCCGACCGTCGCGCCGTCGACGCGCGTGGTGGTCGTCGTGGTCGTCGCCGGCGCGACCACCGTCGCGGTGCCGAGCGGCGTCGCGACGGTCGCGCTCGCGCCGGGCGTATACGTCGTGGTCGTGACCGTCTGCGGCGGCAGCACCGCGTTACCGACCGCCGCGCCGACGTTCGCCATCGCGCGCCGCTCGCGATCGCGCTCCGCGCGCAGCTCGCCGATGCGTCGCGTGCGGTAGGCGTCCATCGTCTCGCCGAGCGTGCCGCTCGCGGTCGCGCCCGGGCACGTCAGCTGCCAGTCGACCGTCTCGGCGTGCGGCAACCGCACGCGCACGATCACGTCGTGCCGCACGTTCGCGCGCGCGACCACGCCGCCCGCGCCCGGCGCCGCGACGTCCGCCGCGGCGCCCACGACCACGGTCCCGCGCCCCGCCGCCTCGTACCGGAGCTTCGGCCCACATGCACCGAGCACACACAAAGCGATCGCGAATCTCATCGGAGCACCCCATTTGCAACTGGCGCGCCCTTTGCCAAAGCTCGCCTCATGCCCCAACGCAATGGTAGCAAGGCCGCGAACCGCCTCGCACCTTCGACCGCCCCGACGCGCCGCGTGTATCCAACCCGACTCACCACAGTGGCGCTCGCGCCTCTCTTCGCGCTCGCGGCCGCCTGCGGCGGGCACAAGCACCAGGACACCTACCAGCACGCCACCGCCGCCGAACAGCAGTGCTGCGAGCACCTCACCGGCGCGCCCCGCGATCAGTGTCTGCAATCGATCGTGCGCGTGCCCGATCCCGCCGTCGCGACCTCCTCGACCAACCAGGACACCTTCGCCTGCGTCGAGGATCACTTCGTCTGCGACTCGTCGACCGGCCGCGCGACCAAGCAGAGCGCGCAAGCGCAGCTCGATTGCATCGCCGATCTGCAGCAATAGCCGTCGACATCTCGAGTCGTCGTCCGTCGTCCGTCTCCCGTCGTCCGGAAAAGAGAACGGCTGCGAGATCACCTCTCGCAGCCGCTCCGGAAAAACGGAAGACGGAAGACGGAAGACGGCTAGAAGCCCATGCCGCCCATGCCGCCCATGCCGCCGCCACCACCGTGGTCGTGGCCGCCGGCCGCGGGCGCTTCCTTCTTCGGCTTCTCCGCGATCAGCGCCTCGGTCGTGAGGAGCAGCGCCGCGACGGAGGCCGCGTTGGTGAGCGCCGTGCGCACGACCTTGGTCGGGTCGATGACGCCGGCCGCGAGGAGATCCTCGTACTCGAGCCGCGCGGCGTTGAAGCCGAACGAGCCCTGGCCGTCCTTGACCTTCGACACGACGATCGAGCCGTCGACGCCGGCGTTCCCGGCGATCTGGCGCAGCGGCTCCTCGATCGCGCGGCGCACGATCGACACGCCGAACTGCTGCTCCTCGGAGAGCTTCACGCCCTCGAGCGACTTGAGCGCGCGGATGAGCGCGACGCCGCCGCCGGGGACGATGCCCTCTTCGACCGCCGCGCGCGTCGCGTGCAGCGCGTCCTCGACGCGGGCCTTCTTCTCCTTCATCTCGACCTCGGTCGCCGCGCCGACCTTGATCACCGCGACGCCGCCGACCAGCTTCGCGAGGCGCTCCTGGAGCTTCTCGCGATCGTAGTCGCTGGTGGTCTCCTCGACCTGCTTGCGGATCGTCTTCACACGCGCGTCGATGTCGGCCTTCTTGCCGGCGCCGTCGACGATCGTCGTGTTGTCCTTGTCGACCGTGATGCGCTTGGCCGTGCCGAGATCCGCGAGGGTCAGGTTCTCGAGCTTGAGGCCGAGATCCTCGGTGACCGCCTGGCCACCGGTGAGCACCGCGATGTCCTTCAGCATCTCCTTGCGGCGATCGCCGAAGCCGGGCGCCTTGACCGCGCACACCTGGAGCGTGCCGCGCAGCTTGTTGACCACCAGCGTCGCGAGCGCCTCACCGTCGACGTCCTCGGCGATGATGAGCAGCGGGCGGCCCTGCTTGGCGACCTGCTCGAGGAGCGGCAACAGCTCCTTCATGTTCGAGATCTTCTTCTCGTGCGTGAGCACGAAGACGTCGTTCAGGACGACCTCCATGCGCTCGCCGTCGGTGACGAAGTACGGCGACAGGTAGCCGCGATCGAACTGCATGCCCTCGACGACGTCGAGCTCCGACTGCATCGTCTTGGCCTCTTCGACCGTGATCACGCCCTCCTTGCCGACCTTCTCCATCGCCTGCGCGATCATCTCGCCGATGGTCTCGTCGCCGTTCGCGCTGATCGTGCCGACCTGCGCGATCTCCTTCTTGTCCTTGGTCGACTTCGTCTGGGTCTTGAGGTGCTCGATGATGAGCCCGACCGCGTGGTCGATGCCGCGCTTCAGCTCCATCGGGTTGTGACCCGCCGCGACGAGCTTCGAGCCCTCGCGGTAGATCGCCTGGGCGAGCACGGTCGCGGTGGTGGTGCCGTCGCCGGCGTTGTCGGAGGTCTTCGACGCGACCTCCTTCACCATCTGCGCGCCCATGTTCTCGAACTTGTTCTCGAGCTCGATCTCCTTGGCGACGGTGACGCCGTCCTTGGTGACCGTCGGCGCGCCCCACGACTTCTCGATCACGACGTTGCGGCCGCGGGGGCCGAGCGTGACCTTGACGGCGTTGGCGAGCGTGTCGACGCCGACCTGGATGCGCGCGCGAGCGCGCTCGTCGAAGATGATGTCCTTGGCAGCCATTGGTGGTTTCCTTCCTTACTCGAGCACGCCGAGGATCTCGTCCTCGCGCAGGATGATGTGGTCCACGCCGCCGACCTTGATCTCGGTACCGGCGTACTTGCCGAAGAGGACCTTGTCGCCCTTCTTCACGTCGAGCGCGACGAGCGTCCCGTCCTCGAGCCGCTTGCCCGAGCCGACCGCGAGCACCTCGCCGGACAGCGGGCGCTCCTTGGCGGAGTCGGGGATGATGATGCCGCCGCGGGAGGTGGTCTCCTCCTCGAGGCGCTTGACGAGCAACCGGTCACCGAGCGGACGAACGTTCATGGGCTCTCTCCTGAAGTGGGCGACGTTTGTTAGCACTCACCTGAGGAGAGTGCTAACGGCGGGCATACTAAATCCGGGGCGCGTACATGCAAGCCCCCAGCCCCCGGATTTCTCTAGGGACTCGCGAGCGCACAGGGGTTCAGGAACTTGAAACTCCCGGCCCACTTCCGAATAACGGGAGTATGGACGTCACGTGCCATGCATCCGTGGATGAGTTCTTTCACGAGGTCGTGACCGACGCCCTGGAGGCCGTCCACCTCGACGCGACCGAGCCGACCGAGTGGTACCTGGTCGGGCTCCTGGGCGAGTTCACCCACGCCCGGATCCCGGACGAGCCGCTCGGCCTGAAGCTGGCCGGCTCGCAGTCGGCGGAGCCGGGGGCGCGCGTGAAGACCTTGAAGGAGGTCGGCGACACCTCGCTCTACGTCGCCGGCTTCTTCGCCGAGTCGATCGATCGCAAGCTGGTCGACGTCGACTACTACGTCGGGCTCGGCTCGAGCGCGTACGCGCAGCTCGCGGGCCGGCTCGCGGGCAGCCTCACCCAGGTCTACGCCGAGCTCGCCGATCGCTTCCCGCGCTTCGTCGACGTGCTCGGCGAGGTGCGCCGCCGCGTCGACTTCGCGACGCCCGACATCGTCAAGCTCTACGAGCAGTGGCTGCGCACGCGCGACGAGTGGATTGAGCAGAAGCTGCGCGCGTTCGGCGTGCTCGTCGACGGAGCTGGGAAGCTCCAGTGATCTTGTCTCGCCTCCAAGGCGGGCTCGAGGAGCTGTATCGCGCGGAGACCGGCGTCGCGATCGCGGACTTCGTCGTCGACGATCGCGCGCGCGAGGCGGCGGGCGTGTCCCGCGCGCCGCGCGAGCAGCTCTTGGTCGCGCCCGACGGCGACGGCGTCGCGATCGGCCTCTACGTCGATCGCGACGTGCTCGCGCACCTCGCCGCCCACGATCCCGCGCGCGCGCTCGGCGATCACAACGCCGCCGCGTTCCTCTACGCGGTCGAGGGCGTCTCGCACTTCATCTATACGGTCTGGTGCGCGCAGCGCGAGCGCGCGATCTCCGCGCTCGAGCTCGAGCTGCAGGCCGAGGTCGACAAGTGGGTGACGTGCCTCCTCGTCACCGGCCAGTCGTGGCGGCAACGCATCTTCGGCGACTTCACCTTCGAGGCCGATCTCGACGACGACGAGCGCGATCGCTACCGCGCCGCCAACGACAACGCGGCCCGCTACGCGCGCTGGCTCGAGGAACGGTACGTCGCGCCGCGGAGGATTCCCGAGCTGCTCGCCGAGCTGCGGCGGTTCTGGCGGCTCCCGCTCGCGGAGAAGCTTTCGGTCACAGCGAGAGCTGCGTGAACCGGCGTATCATCGCCGCATGAAGCGCAGAGACTTCCTTCGTGGGGCCGGCTGGTTCGTCGCCGGCGCCGCGCTCTCCGGCATCCCCGGCTGCGGCAGCGACGCCAAGTCGAGCCCCGACGCGAACACGATGCCCCAACCGGGCACGTGGGCGTTCCCGCAGGGCGTCGCGTCCGGTGATCCGCGCACGACCTCGGTCGTCTTGTGGACGCGCGCGGTGCTCGCGAGCGGCGCCGCGGACGACGTCGCGATGAAGGTGCAGGTCGCGTCGGACTCGGCGTTCGCGACGGTCGTCGTCGACATGGCGATCACCGCGACCGCCGCGAGCGATCACACCGTGCGCGTGCTCGTCACCGGCCTCGCCGCCAACACGGCCTACTTCTATCGCTTCGTCGCGGGCGCCGATTCGAAGGGCGGCCAGACCCACACCGCGCCCGACGCGACCGCCGACACGCAGGTCAACATCGCGTGGGTCTCGTGTCAGGACTATCCGGCGGGCAACTACGGCGCGTATCGCCAGATGCTCCTCGACGACGGCGCGCGCGCCGCCGGCGATCAGGTCCACTTCGTCGTGCACCTGGGCGACGTGATCTACGAGACCGTCGGCGCCGACTTCTCGAAGCCGCTCGACGACAACTTCGGGTTCGTCACGATCAAGAACGCCGACGGCAAGGACCGCGTGATCCCGCCCTTGCCGTCGGGCGGCGGCATGAAGGCCGGCAACGTCTTCGCCAAGACGCTCGACGACTACCGCGCGATCTACAAGACGATCATGGCGGACCCGGACTTCCAGGCCGCCCGCGCCCGCTGGCCGTTCATCCACACCTGGGACGACCACGAGTTCACCAACGACTGCTGGCAGTCGCAGGCCAACTACGACAACAACAACTCGACCGACGAGCCGTCGCAGACGCGGCGCCTCGCCGGCTCGCGCGCGTGGTTCGAGTACGTGCCGTCGCAGCTGACCGGCGCCGGCGGCGACGCGCACGACTTCATGGACGCGACCGTCACCGACGCGGCGTTCACGACGCCCGACGCCGACAACTTCGTCGACGAGACCAACAACGCCAAGGCGATCGGCGCGATCACGATCTATCGCAACCTGCGCTGGGGCAAGCACGTCGAGCTCGTGATGACCGACCTGCGCAGCTACCGCAGCGATCACGCGATCCCCGAGGAGACGATCGCGGGCAACCCGGCCTTCTTCGATCCGCGCAACGTCCTCATCAAGCAGATGGTCGACACCTTCGACGAGGGCATGACCGCGAACAACAACAACCCGCCGGCCAACGTGCTCGGCTTCGACAACCCGCGCACGACCTCGCCGGTCGGCACGATGATGGGCAAGGCGCAGAAGCAGTGGTGGAAGGACACGATGAAGGCGTCCGACGCCACCTGGAAGATCTGGGGCAACGAAGTCCCGCTGATGCAGTTCTTCATCAAGAACGACGCGGTCGGCCCCGCCGGCCAGAAGGGCAACCTGCTGTTCGCCGATCGCATCATGGACGGCGACGCGTGGGACGGCTATCCGACCGAGCGGCGCGAGCTGATGACGTACTTGAAGGATCAGAACATCAAGAACGTCGTCGTGCTCACCGGCGACATCCACGCGCAGTTCGCCGGCGTGGTGATGGACGACTTCGACGCGGGCACGCCGGTCCCGGTCGCCGCCGAGCTGATCGCCGCGGGCATCAGCTCGAACTCGGTCTTCTCGTTCTTCGAGAGCGCGACGCGCACGACGCCGGCGACCTTGCGCGGGCTGATCACCGTCGACGCGACCGGCTCGAGCGATCCGGGCACGTCGGCGTACACGGTGAACATGAACCTGCTCCTCTTGCACGGCACCGCCGCCGCCGACGAGTTCCACAACACGAAGTCGCTGACCGCGGCCGAGGCCGTCTACAACCCGGCGATCAACCCGTGGCTCAAGTACGCCGACTCGAACGCGCAGGGCTACGGCTACGTGAAGATCACCGCGACCGAGGTCACCGGCGTGCTCACGACCGTGAAGCGCCCGATCGGCACGCCCTCGGACTCCGGCCCGGGCATCCTGCGCACCGCGACCTTCACGGTCCCGAAGGACAACCCCGGCGGCATGACCGGCCCCGTTATGACCGGCACGAAGCCCTTCCCGATGCGCTGATCCAACGTAGTCGTAGTCGTGGTCGTAGTCGTGGTCGTAGTCGTTGGGCGTTGACGGCGACGGCGACTTGGACGTA
>DATJIA010000012.1:0-13844 GCA_035493675.1 Kofleriaceae bacterium
CGCACTCCTCGGTCGCCTCGGTCGCAGGAGCCTGGAGCGCGTCATCGTCGAACAACAGGCCGTTTCCCATGGCCTACGAGATCACGCCGGGCTGATCCTGTCGATCTCCCGGCGTGAAAGACTTACAGGCTCTCAGGCCTCAGGCCTCGGCCAGAGTCCGGATCGGGGTCTAGGTCTGGGTCTGGGTCTGGGTCTGGCCGAGGCCCGAAGCCCGAGGCCCGAGGCCCACTCTTCAAGTCTTCGTGCAGCTCGCGGTCTCGTCCGTGATCGTGTTGATCCAGAACGTGAGCGTCTGGTCGGATTCGAGGCGGAGGTGCAGCGGCAGCGTGCAGGCGCGGCCGGCGCGGCTCCAGCTCGCGTTGCACGTGAAGACGTCGGCGGCCCAGGAGCCGTCGGTGCAGTGAATCGTCGGCTGGTCGAAGCCGATGCTGGTGATCGTCAGCTCGCCGCCGGCGACGACCAGCGGCCACGCGGTCTGGATGTTCGCGTCGAACAAGGGCGCGCTGCAGCTGTCGCCGCCGAGCTGATCGCTGGTGCAGCCGTAGGTCCCGTCGTAGGGCGAGGCGTCCACAGGGCGTGCGTCCGGGGCGCTCTTGGAGCCCCCGCAGGAGGCGATTCCGACGAGGATCAGGAGGGCGCGCACCGTCGAATGCTACCGGTAGATCGCCTCGCCTCGCGATAACCGGGCTATCGGCTTGATTTCGCCCGGGATTCCGTGTTGACCTAGTGTCACCAGGCTCGGGGGGAATCATGCCGGTCACGAAGAGCGACCTGATCGAGCAGTTGTCGGAGGCCCTGAAGTTGCCGAAAGGCAAGGCCGAGCTCGTGGTCAACACGATGTTCGACTCGATGGTCGCGGCGTTGCAGCGCGGAGAACGCATCGAGATCCGAGGTTTCGGGAGCTTCGAAGTCCGAAACTACAAGGCGTACGAGGGGCGTAACCCCCGAACCGGCGAGCCGGTCCACGTGAAGCCGAAGCGCTTGCCGTTCTTCAAGGTCGGCAAGGAGCTGCGCGAGCGCGTGAACGCAGGCACCGGGGCGATCGAGGCCGACGATCACGACGACGACGTCGTGAACGACGACATGCACGACGACGAAGACGAGTAGCCGCATGCGCCTCGCGGGCGCCCTGCTCTTCCTGATCGCGTGCGGGCACGACGCGGCGCCGGAGCGCGCGGCGCCAGTGCCGATCGTGATCGATGCGTCGCCGCCCGCGCCGTTCGTGTGGCGCGAGGACGCGACCGCGGTCGTGCACGAGCGCATCGTGCGCCCGCGCGACCGCGTGCAAGAGCTGACCTACGACCTGTCGATCGCGCGCGCCGGCGATCACGTGCGCGTCACGCTGAGCGGCTTCCGCGACGGCGCCGACAACGCGGGCGGCACGCTCGAGCCGCGCGCGGTCGATCGGATCGGCCTGATGTTCGACCAGCCCGCGCTCGCCGCCGGCGACGCGAACAAGGCGCTCGCGTTCGACGTCTCGCTCGACGGCCGCTTCCTCGGCTCGCCGCTCGTCGACGACACGCTGGCGGCGCTCAAGAGCGCGCCGCCGGGCGCGCGCGACTTCGCCGATCAGGCGCGCGCGTTGATCGACAGCCCCGCGATCCGCGACGGCACGCGCGCGCACATCCACGATCTGTGGATCGCGTGGTTCGAGACGTGGCGCGGCGGCGACCGGACCGCGCACGTCGAGCGCAAGGTCACGACCGACAGCGACATGATGGGCGGCGGCGCGATCTTCACGCCGACCGGCGCGCCGCTCGCGATCGACAGCCGCGAGACGTTCGCGATCGATCTCAGCGCGGAGCTCGAGCAGCCGTCGCGGCGGCCGAAGCAGGTCACGCTCGCGTGGTCGGAGCGCGACGACGGCGAGAAGCTAGCGACCGAGCTCTTGCGGATCGAGTACCGGTTCGCGTGGTCGCGCTAGCGCCGGTTGATCGGGGAGCGCGAGATCGAGCGCGCGGCGGCGCGATCGCATCGCGACCGCGTGCTTCATCAAGCGGCTCCACAGGCGCAGCTTGTGATCGGCGAGCACCGAGGTGCCGTCGACGCGCGCCGCGTACATCGCGAGCACCTGCGGATCGTAGAGGACGAGCGAGAGCCACGAGCGCCACTGCGATCCGTCGTAGAGCAGGCGCGCGAGCCAGCGATCGAGCGCGAGCTCGCGGCCGACGACCGCGCGGCGCAGATCGCGCCGATACGATCGGAACCCGAAGTCGCCGCGCGCGAGCGCGCGCGCCGCGTGATCGCCGGCGATCTGCGCCTGCTCCATCGCGACCGCGATGCCCTCGCCGGTGAGGCCGTCGATGCCCGCCGCGTCGCCGACCGTGAGCAGGCGATCCGACGAGACGCGCGCGCGCGGGTGATAGCCCCACACCGGCCAGCCCTTGTTGCCGCGCGCCGGCAGCTCGTAGCCGAGCTCGCCGAGGCGCGCGCGCAGGACGTCGAGCAGCGCCGGGCCGCCGCGACGGAATGCGGGGTAGTGCATGATGCCGACGTTCACGCGATCGCCGGCGACCGGGAACACCCACAGGTAGCCGCGCACGCCGCGCGCCATCGGCGTGAAGTCGTAGAGCATCGCGTCGGTCTTCGGCGCCGACGCGGGGCGCGCGAGCTCGCGCATGAACAATCGATGCGGCATCGCGCGATCGCCGATCAGGTGCTTGCGCACGATCGAGGCCGCGCCGTCGGCGCCGATCACGATCTTCGCGCGCCGCTCGCGCGCGGTCGTCTTGATCGTCACCCCGCCCGCGTCGGGCCGCAGCGCCTCCACGCCCTCGCCTTCCACGATCTCGACGCCGCGCGCGCGGACCTGCGCGACCAGGTCCGCGTCGAAGTCCTCGCGGCGGATCACGTTGACCGGCCGGCCGAGCGTGACCTCGCGATCGAAGCTGCCGCACCGCACGTGCGCGACCGTCGACGGCACGAACGGCACGCGCAGCGCGAGGTCGAGCGCGGCGAACGCCTCGTCGGCGTGCCCGGTCAAGCCGCCGCCGCACGGCTTGTCGCGCGGGAACGTGTAGCGGTCCAGGACCAGCACGTCCTTCACGCCGTGCTGGTGGAGCCGCGCCGCCACCGCCGCGCCCGCAGGCCCGGCGCCGACGACGATCACGTCATGCGTTCGCACGACGCGTAGTTAGCACGCTACCCACCCAGTTGCGCGTGCGCGGTGACCTTGACCTTCGCGGTCAGGCGGCCGTTCGGGACCGGGTCGTTCATCTTCACCTCGATCGTCGAGCCGACCAGGATGTTGAACGGGTTCTTGTAGTCGCCCATGTACTTGGCGAGCGCGGCCTGCGCGTCGGCGTCGAGCGTGATCGCCATGACGCCCGGGGTCGTGCCGTGCGGGATCGGCGGGATCGTCCCGATCTGCACCGCCTCGGGGCCGACCGCCATCACCGTCGACGGCGCGACGTAGAGGCCGAGCTCCGGCGTGTCGACGTTCAGCGTGTTCTCGGTGACCTGGTACTCGATCTTGTCGATGTGCACGCCGACCAGCGGCTGATCGTTGATCGACTTCAGCTCGGGCTTCTCGTTGAGCAGATCGACCATCTGGTACAGGCCGACCAGCACCTGCAGATCACACGTCTTGGTCTGCGCGTCGCAGGTCGCGGCGCACTGGTTCATCTTGCACGCTTGCTTCGCGCCGTCGGCGCACACGCTCGACGAGCTCGCGCACGACACCGAGGTGAAGGTGTCGACGCCGTTCAGCATCCACTGCGCCGTGTCGACGGTGAACGTCTTGTCGGGCAGCGTGAGATCGAAGTTGGTGACGTCCGAGCTGATCAGGCCGCATCCGCCCAACGCCAGCGCCAGGACTGCTAGGTACCGCATGAGTAAGCCATTCCTCCGAGCCAATATCGCCCAGGATACCATCCCAGCGGCTCGGCTCGAAAAATCGTCGCGTGACGATGGTCTCAGATGGCGGAAAGGATCGTCTCGGCGGCGGTGTAGGGATCCTGGCGACGATCCGCAACGGCGGCCGCGACCTCGACGAGCCCGCCGCGATCGCGCAACGCCTGCGCCGCGCGATCGGCGAGCAGCGCGCGCACCAGCTCGGCGATCTGCGCAGCGGCGCGCACGTTCGCGCGCTCGGCGGCGCCGGGGCCCGTCCACGCGCGCTCGCGGTGCCGCTCGACGGCGGCGGCGAGCTCGACGATGCCGGATCCTTCGGCCAAGCCCTTGGTCGCGATCGCGTTCACGATCTCGACGCCCTTCTTGTCGCCCTCGGGACGCAGATCGAGCATGTGCATCAGATCGCGCACGGTGCGATCGGCGCCCTCGCGATCGCTCTTGTTGACGCAGAGCACGTCGGCGATCTCGAGCAGGCCGGCCTTGATCGCCTGGATGTCGTCGCCGAGCCCGGGCACGGTGACGACGACGGTCGTGTGCGCGGCGCGCATGACCTCGACCTCGTCTTGGCCGACGCCGACGGTCTCGACCAGGATGCGGTCGTAGCCCATCGCGTCGAGCACCGCGACGACGTCGAAGGTCGAGCGCGACAAGCCGCCGAGGTGACCGCGGGTCGCGAGCGAGCGGATGAAGACGCCGTCGTCGAGCGCGTGGCGCTGCATGCGGATGCGATCGCCCAAGATCGCGCCGCCCGTGAACGGCGAGGTCGGATCGACCGCGACCACGCCGACCTTCGCGCCCTGCGCGCGGTAGTGCGCGATCAAGCAATCGACGACGGTCGACTTGCCGGCGCCCGGGTTGCCGGTGACGCCGGTGACGTACGCGCGTCCGGTGTGCGGGTAGAGCTGCTTGAGCGCGTCGATCGCGCCGGGCCGGCGATCGTCGACGTCGCGCATGAGCCGCGACGCCGCGCGCACGTCGCCGGCGAGGATGGGCTTGAGATCGATCATTTCATCTTCTTGAAGCGCTGCTCGGGGCCGGGCGGCGCGTACAGCTGGAGCGCGGTCACCGCGTCGGCGGCGACGAACGCGTGCGGCGTGTTCGGCGGGATCTGCACGACCGTCGTCGGACCGATCGGCATGTCGACGCCCTCGACGGTCATCGTGCCGGAGCCGGACAAGACGTAGAGGAGCTCGGTCTCCTTCTCGTGGACGTGCTCGGGCACCTTCGCGCCCGCGTCCATCTCGATGATGTCGGCGGAGGCGACGTGCGGCGCGTTCTCGATCAAGATCGTCGTCGCGCCCCCGGTGCGCGGATAGCGCTTGGCCTTCGCCTTCGCGTGGATCTCGGGAGGCTTCCCTTTCTTGGTCGCGGGCTCGTCGGGGAGCGTGCCGCCGCGCGCCGCGGTCTCGGCGCCGCCCGGCACCGCGACGAACAAGACGTGCGTGCCGGTCTCGCTCGCCTTCAGCTGATAGACGCGGCCCTTCGCGACGTACGCCGCGTCGAGCGCGTGCATCGCGGTGCCGGACAGCGATCCGTCGTCGAGGAAGATCACGATCTCGTCGCGCGTCGCGAGCGCGGGCTCCTTCGACGCGCCCGGATCGAGCGCGACCTCGATCATCGACGCCGCCGCGTTGCCGCTGTTCTGCGCGTCGAGCAAGACCTTGACGACCCCGGGCACCAAGCGCCGATCGATCGTGTTCTGCCCGCGCGGCGCGGTGAAGCTGAACGGCAGCTCGACGGCCTCGCCGTGCATCACGTCCTTCGGCCACGCGTACGCCTCGAGCACGCGCGCGAGGCAGTCGAGCAGCACCGGATCCTTCGTCGTATCCGACTCCGCCGCCGCCTTCGTGCGCCCCGCGTCGTCGAAGCTGATCATCATCTTCACGTCGCCGCTGAGATGGAAATCGTCGACGGCGGCGGCCGCCCAGCAGCCGTTCGCGACCGGCGCGAGCGCGTTCATCGCGCGCTCGATCGCGGCGATCCGCAGCTCGTCTGGATCCGGCTTCGCTTCCTCACCATCCGATCCTTCGAGCTGATCCTTCACCGACGAGCCCGATCCGGATCCGGATCCCGCGGCGGTGACCTCGGTCGGCTTCGCGTGCCCGCAGGCGAGGAGCAGACTCGCAAGCAGCGCGCGCTTCACGCCGCGTCCACCTTCGGCCGCAAGTACGTCTCGACCCACTCCGTGATCTCCTGCGTGCTCGCGCCCGGCGTGAAGATCTTCGCGACTCCCATCGCCGCGAGCTTCTCGAGATCGTCCTTCGGGATGATGCCGCCGCCGAAGACCGTCACGTCGCCGGCGTTGCGCGCCTTCAAGGCGTCCAAGACCGCCGGGAACAGCGTCATGTGCGCGCCGCTCATGATCGACAGGCCGACCGCGTCGACCGCTTCCTGCACGGCCGCCGCCGCGATCATCTCGGGCGTCTGGTGCAGCCCCGTGTACACGACTTCGTATCCCGCGTCGGCCAGCGCGCGCGCGACGACCTTCGCGCCGCGGTCGTGACCGTCGAGGCCGGGCTTCGCGACGAGGATGCGGATCTTTCGAGACTCAGCTGAAGACATGACTACCTCTCCAAACCTTGCAGGAGGTGGCGCGCGATCACGATGCGCTGGATCTCGCTGGTCCCCTCGTAGATGCGGGTCACGCGCGCGTCGCGCCACGCGCGCTCGACCGGGAAGTCGGTCGTGTACCCGTAGCCGCCGTGCACCTGGATCGCGATGTCGCAGATCTTCGACGCGTGCTCGGTCGCGAACAGCTTCGCCATCGACGCCTCGCGCGAGAACGCGCGGCCCGCTTCCTTGGCGGCGGCCGCGCGCAACGTCATGAGCGTGCCGGCGTCGAGCCAGGTCGCGGCGTCGGCGAGCATGTTGCCGACCGCTTGGTGCTTGATGATCGGCACGCCGAACTGCTCGCGCTCGCCCGCATAGCGGACCGCGGCCTCGAGCGCGCCGCGCGAGATGCCGAGCGCCTGCGACGCGATGCCGATGCGGCCGCCGTCGAGCGCCATCATCGCGAGGCGGAAGCCGCCGCCGACGCCGCCGAGGACGTCGTCGTCGCCGACCTCCACGCCGTCGAGCGCGAGCGCCGCGGTCGTCGAGCCGTGCAGGCCCATCTTCTCTTCGAGCCGCGAGACCGCGAGCCCGCGCGCGCCGCCGCGGACGAGGAACGCGGTGATGCGCTTGCTAGGGGCGCCGGCGCCGGGGTCGCTCACCGCCCACACGACCAGGAGCCCCGCGCGATCGCCGCTGGTGATCCACTGCTTCGCGCCCGTCAGTCGCCAGCCGCCGTCGATCTTCTCGGCGACGGTGCGCATGCCCGACGGATCGCTGCCCGCCTGCGGCTCGCTGAGCGCGAACGCGCCGCAGAGATACTCGCCCGACGTGAGGCGGGGGACGTGCAGCGCGCGCTGCTCGTCGGTGCCGATCTTCGAGATCAGCTCGCCGACCATGTTGGTCACCGAGACCGCCACGCTCACGCTCGCGTCGCCGCGCGCGAGCTCCTGCATCGCGAGCGAGTACGCGATCGCGCCCATGCCGGCGCCGCCGTACTGCTCGGGCACCGCGACGCCGAGCAGCCCGAGCTTGGCGAGCGCGCGCAATTCGTCGACGGGAAACTTGCCGTCGCGATCGCGCGCGGCCGCGTTCGGACGCAGCTGCTTCTCGGCGAACTCGCGCGCGGTGCGCTGGACCGCGAGCTGCTCTTCACTGAATTCGAAGTTCATGGCCTCGTCACGGGTAGTGGAACGCGAGCTTCGCGATCGATCCGCGCGGATCGGGGAGCTGCCACGCCAGGATGCGCTTCTCCGCGCAGTCGGCCCACGCGTCCCACGCCTCGGGCTCGAGCCCCGACTCCTGCGTGGTCGCGAAGCCGACCGACACGACCTTGCCGCGCGCGCCGACGTAGGCGGTGATCATCGCGTCTTCCGGGGCGCGGGTGCCGGCCTTCTCGCACTTCGCGAGATCCTTCTTGTGCTTCGCCGCGGCCTCTTCGCCGACGTCGGCGTCCCACCACGTCGAGCTCTGCTTGCCGCTGAACTCGAGCGGGATCGAGAAGTCGGTCGCGCCGCCCTTCGGCTTGGTGAACTCCATGCCGCGCGAGATGTCGAGCAGGCACTTCTCGACCGGCCACGCGCCGAGATCCGACGTCGCGATCTGCACGCTCTTCAGCGCGCCCTCGGCGTCGACCATCCACTTCAGCTCGACCTTGCCGCCGAGGAAGCGGCGCTTCGCGACCTGCGACGTGAAGCAGCCCTCGAGCTCGATCTGGTGCGGCGACACGCCGGCCTCGATCGCCTTCGGGTCCATGTGACCCTTGGTGCCCTCGACGGCGAGCCCGTCGTCGTTCTCTTCTTCGTCGTCGGGATCCGCCTGCGCGACCGGCGGATCCGGCTGCTTGACGATCGGCGCCGGCTTGGTGGCGCCGCCGCACGCGGCGAGGAAGATCAGCAACAGCGAGGCGCGCATCAGTTCGATTCGAAGGCGTAGGTGTACGACCACGGCAGATCCTTCGGGACTTCGGGGAACGCGATCTGCTCGACCTTCCCGACCACGCACTCCTCGACCGGCTTCGAGTTGATCGTCGACTTGGCGACCTTGACGTTGATCGGGTGGCCGCTGGTCTGGATCGTGAACTCGACGGTGACGCCGCCGCGCGCGTTCTTCGACGCGTTGCCCTCGGTGACCGCGTCGGAGAGACAGCGCGACATCGTGAGCCGCTTCGAGTCGAGGACCTCCTTGATGCGGTCCATCGTCTCGGGCGGGCACATGCCGTTGTCGCCGCACGGGTTCTCGCTCATGCCGCCGCTGTCGTCGTCGCCGCCGCCGCCGGTGGGCTCGGCCGGTTGCGACTTGTGTCCGCCGCAGCCGATCGCCATCGCTACGACTACTGCTGCGAGCCACGCTTTCGTCGCCATACCGGCCTCCTCTTACGCGCCCTTGATCAAGTGGTTCGCGATCACCAGGCGCTGGATCTCGCTCGTGCCCTCGTAGATCTCGGTGATCTTGGCGTCGCGGAAGTGACGCTCGACGGGGAACTCGGTGACGTAGCCGTTGCCACCGAAGATCTGGATCGCCTCGCGCGCCGCACGATTCGCCACGTCGGAAGCGTACAGCTTCGCCATCGCGGCTTCCTTGCCGAAAGGAAGCTTCTTGTCCTTGAGCCAGGCGGCGCGGAGCGTCAGCAGGCGGGCCGCGTCGATCTCGGTCGCCATGTCGGCGAGCTTGAACTGGATCGCCTGGTGCTGCGCGATCGGCTTGCCGAAGGTCTTGCGCTGCTGCGCGTACGCGAGCGCGTCCTCGAGCGCGGCGCGCCCGATGCCGACCGCCTGCGCGGCGATGCCGATGCGGCCGCCGTCGAGCGTGGACATCGCGACCTTGAAGCCGCCGCCGACCTCGCCGAGCAGCGCCTCGGCGGGCAGCTTGGCGTCGTCGAGGAAGATCTGCGACGACTTCGAGCCGCGGATGCCGAGCTTGTCGTCGGGCTGACCGCAGCGCACGCCGGGCGTGTCCATCGGGACGATGAAGGCCGTGATGCCCTTGTGCCCGGCCGCGCGATCGTTCATCGCGAACAGCACGCACACGTCGGCGACCGGACCGTTGGTGATCCAGTTCTTCGTGCCGCTGAGGATCCAGGATCCGTCGGCCTGCTTCACCGCGGTGGTCCGCTGGGCCGCCGCGTCGGATCCAGCCTCGGGCTCGGACAACGCGAAGCAGCCGAGCTTCTTCCCGCTCGCGAGCGGCGTCAGCCACTGCTTCTTCTGCGCCTCGGTCGCGAACCGATAGATCGGATCGCAGACGAGCGAGTTGTTGACGGACATGATCACGCCCGTCGACGCGCACGCGCGCGACACCTCTTCCATCGCGAGGACGTACGCGACGTGATCCATGCCGGCGCCGCCGTACTGGTCGGGCACCGCGATGCCGAGGAAGCCGAGCTCGGCCATGCGCGCGACCAGCTCCTTCGGGTGGCGATGCTCGCGATCGATCTCCGCCGCTTTCGGCAGGACCTCTTGCGTGGCGAAGTCGCGCGCGGTCTTGGCGACCGCCTGTTGCTCCTCGGTGAGATCGAACTGCATCGCTATCGTCCTTCGAATTTGGCGGCGCGCTTGGGCTTGGACAGGAAGGCGTCCATGCCCTCCTTCTGATCGTGGGTCGCGAACAGGAGGCCGAAGCTGCGCTGCTCGAGCGCGAGCGCGGCGTCGAGGGAGGTCGACTGGCCCTGGTGGACGAGGCGCTTCACCTCGGCGACCGCGAGCGGGCCGTTGGCGGCGATCTTGGTTGCGGTGTCCCTGACCTTTCCGAGCAGCTCCGCCTGCGGGCAGACCAGATCGACGAGCCCGATGCGCAGCGCCTCGACCGCGTTGATCGGATCGCCGATCATGCAGAGCTCCTTCGCCTTCGCGACGCCGACGCGGCGCGCGAGCCGCTGCGTGCCGCCGAAGCCGGGGATCACGCCGAGCTTCACCTCGGGCTGGCCGAGCTTCGCGTTCTCGCTCGCGTAGATGAAGTCGCAGCACAGCGCGAGCTCGCAGCCGCCGCCGAGCGCGAAGCCGTTGACCGCGGCGATCCACGGCTTCGAGCTCTCCTCGATCGACGTGCCGAGGTTGCCGCCCATCTCGCTGAAGGCCTGCGCCTGCACCGGCGACATGTCCTTCATCTCGGCGATGTCGGCGCCGGCGACGAACGCCTTCTCGCCCGCGCCGGTGAGCGCGACGACGCGGACGTCGTCGGAGATCTCGAGCTCGCCGGCGACCGTGGTCAGCTCGGCGATCACCTGCGACGACAGCGCGTTGAGCGCGGTCTCGCGCGTGATCGTGACGATCGCGAGCGGACCTTCGATCGCCACGCGGATCGTTTCGAAGCTCGAGTACGTCATGATTGTTTCGCTCCCTGCGCGTCGTAGGTGTAGAAGCCGCGGCCCGTCTTCTTGCCGAGCCAGCCGGCGGCGACGTACTGGCGCAAGAGCGGGCACGGGCGGTACTTGTCGTCGCCAAGCTCGCTGTGCAGCACGTTCGCGATCGCGAGGCAGGTGTCGAGGCCGATCAGATCGGCGAGCTCGAGCGGCCCCATCGGGTGGTTCAGGCCGAGCCGTACGCCGGTGTCGATGTCGGCGGCGGTGCCGAGCCCCTCGTAGAGGCCGTAGCAGGCCTCGTTGAGCAGCGGGATCAGCATGCGATTGACGATGAAGCCGGGGATGTCGCGCGCGGCGATCGTCGTCTTGCCGAAGCGCTGCGCGAGCTCGATCGTCGTGTCGAAGGTCGCCTGCGAGGTCGGCAGGCCGCGGACGATCTCGACGAGCTTCATCAGCGGCACCGGGTTCATGAAGTGCATCCCGATCACGCGATCGGGACGACCGCTGGCCGCCGCGAGCTTGGTGATCGAGATCGACGACGTGTTCGACGCGAGGATCGCCTCGGGGCGCGTGTGGCGGCCCATCGACGCCATGATCTCCAGCTTGAGCGCCTCGTTCTCGGGCGCCGCTTCGATCACGAACTCGCGATCCGCGAGATCGGCGTGCGAGCCGCCGGCGTGGAGCTTCGCGATGGTTTGATCGCGCGCGCTCGCGTCGAGCTTGCCGCGCTCGACCAACCGATCGAGCACCTTCTTGATCTTGCCGAGCGCCGCTTCGGCGAGCTCCGGCTTCGCGTCGATCAAGAGGACATCGATGCCCGCCTGCGCGGCCACCTGCGCGATGCCCTGCCCCATCTGGCCGCCGCCGACGACGCCCAGCTTCGCGACCGTCACATCTTCTCCACGAGCAGCGCGATGCCTTCGCCGCCGCCGATGCAGAGCGACGCGCCGCCGGTCTTCGCGCCCTTCGCGGCCATCGCGTGGAGCAGCGTGACGAGCACGCGCGCGCCCGACGCGCCGATCGGGTGACCGAGCGCGACCGCGCCGCCCCAGATGTTCACCTTCGCGGGATCGAGCCCGAGCATCTGGTTGTTCGCGATCGACACGACCGAGAACGCCTCGTTGATCTCCCAGAGGTCCACGCTCTTCGGATCCCAGCCGGCCTTCTTCGCGGCGGCGGTGATCGCGCCCGCCGGCGCGGTCGTGAACCACTCGGGCGCCTGCGCGTGATAGCCCCAGCTCTTGATCCGCGCGAGCGGCTTCACGCCCCGCTTCTTCGCTTCGTCCGCGCTCATCAAGACGAGCGCCGCGGCGCCGTCGTTGATCGACGACGCGTTGCCCGCGGTCACCGTGCCGTCCTTCTGGAACGCGGTACGGAGCGACGGCAGCTTGTCGATCGATCCGCGCCCGGGCTCCTCGTCGGTATCGACCTTCACTTCGCCGCCCTTGCCGGGCACGCCGACCGGCGCGATCTCCGCCTTGAAGAAGCCTTCCTTCACCGCGGTGAGCGCGCGGCGATAGCTCTCGGCGGCGAACTCGTCCTGCGCGCCGCGCGAGATGCCCTTCTCCTTCGCGCACAGCTCCGCGCAGTTGCCCATGTGCTGGTTCGAGTACGGATCCCAGAGGCCGTCGTGCACCATCGAGTCGACGGTGTCGAGCGCGCCCATCTTCACGCCGTTGCGCAGCCCGCGCACGACGTGCGGCGCGTTCGACATCGACTCCATGCCGCCGGCGACCGCGATCTCGGTGTCGCCGGTCATGATCGACTTCGCCGCGGCGATCACGGCCTCGAGGCCGGACCCGCAGACTTTGTTGATCGTCACGCACGGCGTCGAGTCGGGGACGCCTGCGAGCTTCGACGCCTGCCGCGCGGGCGCTTGGCCGACGCCGGCGGGCAAGACACAGCCCATGTACGTCATGCCGACGTCGGCGGGCGTGAGGCCCGCGCGTTCGATCGCGGCCTTGATCGCGACTGCGCCGAGCTTGGGCGCGGGGACCGACGCGAGTGCGCCGAGGAAGCTGCCGATCGGGGTGCGAGCCGCACCAACAATGACGACGTCACGCATGTTCGCCTCTCTACGAGAAATTTCGGCGGGCGCGCGCGTGCGACCCACTGGCCGCGGCGCGCGTGAAGGGATACCGTGTGGCTCGTGGCCCCGTCAAGCTGCGCCCCGGGCGCGCGCCGAAGCCGAATCTGCTTTGGTTTCGCTGTAGTGGGCGGCCTGTTGGCGAGCGTCTCTGCGTGCAAGAAGGAGCCGCTCGCATCGATCCGATATCGCATGCTGGGGCTGCCTCAGGCGCTGGGCGGCGTCTGCCCCGTCAGCCCGGCGGAGACACCGCCCGCGCTCACCGGCGCTACGAGCGTGCGGCTCACGTTCCGCGACAACGTGACGCTCCGCTGCGACGTCGTGCTGCCGCTCGACGGCGGCCCGTCGCCGGTGATCGACGTTCCGGATCGAGCGTCGCCGGTCGATCTCTACGCGGAGTACTTCGACGCGAGCGGCGCGTTGGTCGGACGCGGCAGCGTGAAGGGCATCGATCTCACCGCGGGCGGATCGATCGACATCGGCGTCGCGCCGGCGGGCGCGTTCGCGTGCGCGTCGGGCCGCGAGCGCACGCGCGCGTTCCACTCGGCGACGCTCTTGCCGACGGGCGAGGTGCTCTTGCTCGGCGGGCTCGGCGCGTCCGACGCGGCCGACTCGCAGGCGCCGATCGATCCCGCCGACGGCTTGTTCGTCACCGCGACCGCGGAGCTGTATCGACCGTCGACGCGCACGTTCTTGCCGCTGACGATCGCGGGGCTCACGCCGCGCGCGTTCCACGAGGCGTACGCGACCTCGGACGCGAGCGGGATCCACGTCGCGATCGTCGGCGGCGTCGGCGTGAGCGGCGATCCGCGCACGACGCCGGCGTTCCAGGCGAGCGGCGTGTTCCGGTGGAGCCCGACCGCGGCGGCGCGCGGCGTGCCCGGCGAGATGCTCGATTACGATCCCGCGAGCGGCACGTTCACGCGTCGCGACATGCCCGCGGGCACCGACGTGCCGCCGCGGATCCTCGGCGTCTTGCCGCCGCCGTCGTCGCAACTGCCGGTGCCGTACGCGGGCGGGCTCGACGCGGCGGGCACGCCGATCGCGAGCTTCGAC
>DATJIA010000013.1:0-120247 GCA_035493675.1 Kofleriaceae bacterium
GCGAGACGCCGCTGCCCGCCGATCCGGACGCGCGCGCACGCGATCGATCCGTGCGCCGGCGCCGGCGCGCCGATGGCGTCGACGTGGAACCCGGCGCGCGCGCGATCGATCGACGCGGTCTCCCGCGCGCGGATCGATCGCTACGCGTCGTCGTGGATCGACGCCCGCGGCGCGGCGTGCCGCGACACGCAGTCGGCGGCGATGCTCGATCGCCGCGACGTCTGCCTCGATCGCGCGCGCGCGCAGCTCGACGCGATCGTCGGCGAGCTGCCGCGCGATCCCGCGCACGCCGGCGAGCTGCTCGCGCTCCTGCCCGCGCTCGACGCGTGCGCGAACGTCACCAGCCTCGCCGGCGAGACGCCGCTGCCCGCCGATCCGGACGCGCGCGCGCGCATCGACGGCGCGCTGCGCGTCCTCGCGGTCGCCGACATGCACACGATCCGCCTCGATCTCGCGCCGCGCGACGCCCAAGCGCTCGCCGACGAGGTCGTCGCGCGCGCGAAGGAGACGCGCTGGCCGCCGGTGATCGCCGAGGCGACCCGCCTGCGCGGCTCGCTCCTGATCGCGGCCGATCGGCTCGACGACGGCCGCGCCGCGCTCGAGGAGGCCGCGTCGCTCGGCTTGTCGTCGGGCGACGAGGACGCCGGCGCGCGCGCGCTGGCGGATCTCGCGTGGTCGCTGTCGTCGTCGGGGCGGCACGCGGAGGCGCGACGCGCCGCCGCGCTCGCCGAGGGCACGTGGCGCCACATGGGATCGCCGCCGGATCTCGGCGTGCGGATCGCGATGGCGCAGGCGAACGCCGCGTTCGTCGCCGGTGACGTCGCCGCCGGCCTCGACGCCTCGCAGCGCGCCGCCGCGCTCGCCGAGCGCGCGTACGACGATCCCTACGATCGCAGCGCGACCCACATGAACCTCGCGATCGCGTACGACCACGCCGGCCGCACCACCGACGCCGCGCGCGAGATCGATCGCGCGCTCGCGATCCGGCGCCCGCTTTTCGGCCCCGATCACGTCGCGGTCGCGGACCTCGAGAGCGAGGCCGCGGTGATCGCGTTCAAGCAGGGCCGCACCGACGACGCGATCGCGCTCGCCCGCCACGCCGCCGACGTCGACGCGCGCGCGTACGGCGAGCGCTCGCTGCCCTACGCCGAGGCGCTGTCGCGGCTCGCGGGCATGCTCGGCCAGCTCGGCCGCCTCGACGACGCCGCGCCGATCCTCGATCGCGCGCTCGCGATCCACCGCGCGCTCGATCCCGCCGGCGAGCACGCCGGCATGGACGAGGCGAACCTCGCCGTGATCGAAGCGCAGCGCGGGAACCTCGAGCTCGCGCTCGATCACGGCACGCGCGCGCTGGCGTCGCTCGAGCAGCTCTGGGGCGCCGACAACCCGCGGCTCTCCGACGGGCTGATCCTGATCGGCTACTGCCAGCGCGGCCTCGGCCGCACGTCCGAAGCGATCGCCGCGAACACGCGCGCGGTCGCGTTGATCGAGAAGGCGCGCGGCGCCGATCATCCGACCGTCGTCAACGCGCGCATCGAGCTGTCGTACTCGCTCGCCGCCGCCGGCCGCACGCGCGACGCGCTCGCCGCGCTCGCGCCCGCGATCGCGCTCGTCGATCGCAACCCCGACGTGCCGCCGAGCGCCGCCGCCGAAGCGCGCGCCGCGTACGCGAAGCTCCTCGCGCATCACGAGTAGAAGAAGCGCATCGCGCCGCGGAACCCGAGGCCGAACGGAGGCGTGACCGGGATGCCGTTCGCGTGCGCGGCCACGGCGCGGTACGCGTCGTAGCCGTCGATCGTCGAGGTCTCGAAGATCCATCCGGTGCCGCCCGCGGTGATCGTGACGCCGTCGGGCACCGGGATCGCCGTCGCATCCGGCGGCGCGACGTACCGCAGCGCGCCGCTCGTCCCGTCGCTGTCGCGATACATGGCCGTGCCGAAGATGCCGTCGGCGGCGCCCGGCCCGAGCGTCCACGTGCCGGTCCCCGTGATCGTGAGCTCCGGCAGCGTGTCGAGCGGGACCGTCGCGTCGCCGAGCGCGGTCTCGGCGTACGCGAACACCGTGTCCCGGTCGATCAAGAAGTCGGCCTGGATCAGCTGCCGGTCGCCGGCGCCGACCGGCGCCGACAACACGACGCTGCCCGCGCCGCCCGACAGCGCAGGTCGCGCCGCCTCGTCCGAGATCGGGAGCCCGGCCGCGAGCTCCGATCGGAAGACGTCGATCGAATTCGCGTTGCCGTTGGCCGGGAAGCCGGTCACGCCGATCGTCGCCGGCGCGGCGGCCGCGTAGGTCCCGGTCAGCGCGATGTCGTCGCCGTCGGTCAGCGTGATGTTCGGCGCGATCAGATACGTCGGCGGTTGCAGCCCGTGATCCGCCTTGACGACGATCGTGCGCGGCCCCGCGCACAGCTCGTACAGCGTGACCTCGTACCCCGGCAGTCCGAGATCGTAGAAGGTGCACCCGGTCGCGAGCTCGTACCGCTGCGTCGCACCGTCGAGCGGGAAGTCGATCGACGCGGTGCCGAGCTCGGGGGGCGGCACCGGCGCGCCGATCTCGATCGCGTCGCCGTCCTTCACCGCCGCGATCACGGTCTTGTCGTTCGCCGCGCCGGTCACGACGATCATGCCGCCGCTCGGCGCATCGAGCTCCGCGCGCCCGTCGGCGCCCGTCGTCACGGAGCCCGTGATCGCTCCGCCCGCGCTCGCCGCCTCGACGCGCGCGCCCGCGACCTCGACCCCGTCACCGGTCCAGCTGGTCACGTGCACGCGCACGTGCGCCGTGCCGCCCGCGCCGCCGTCGATCCTCTGCGCATCGTTCATCCCGGCGTCGCCGAGCTCGTGCGTCTTCCCGCACGCCGCCAACACGATCATCACATACGAAGCACGCATCGCGTTCCTCCTCAGCCCTGGAGCTGATCGCCTTCCTTGAACTTCTCCGCGCACTCGACGTACGCGCCCTTCGCTTGGTTGAGCTTCGGGTAGAACTGCAAGACACCCGTGCCCGGCGCGTTCGCCGCCGCCTGCGCCGCCTTCCACGCCGACTCCGCCTCGTTGAACGACGCGAAGCCCTGGTTGTACGCGCGCTGCGCGTCCTTCTTCACGCCGTCCCACGAGCCGCCGCTCGTCAGCTTGTTGCACTTGCCCTTGGCCGCGACCGCGTCGGCGCGCAGGCTCGCGATCGTCGACTCCCACGACGCGTACTGCTCCTTGACGCGGCCGCGCACCTCCTCGGCCTGCTTGAGGTCCTGCTGCTTCTGTTGCTCCGGCGTGTACTCGCCGTAGTAGGAGCCGTCGGCGCGGCGCTTCATGCCGACCGTCGCGCTCGTGCTCTCCATCAACGCCGCGCCGGCTTCGCGGTTCTGCTCGGAGACCTGGCGCGCGTGCGCGTTCGCCTCGGCCTGCGCCTCGTGCGCCTCGTCGCTGTTGGGATCGACGACCTTCTGGCCCTTGTCGAAGCGACCCGGATCGCACAGCGCGAGCCGCGTCTCGTCGGGCTTCATGCCCTTCCAGTTGTCGTTCGCGCCGAACTCGTACTGCTGGGCGAGCGCCGCCATCGTGTCGTACTGCGGGCGCCAGCGTTTGTGCAGCGCCTTGAGCTGGTTGACGATCGGGACGACCTTCGCGGGATCGTCGCCGGCGGCGCTGATCTGATCGAAGTACTTCTGCTCCTCGGCGACGTTCGCCCGGCACAGGTCGAGCATCTGGCTCCACTTGGTCGCGGCCTTGGACTTGTCGAGCAGATCGGGATCGATCTCCTTGCCCGACGCCTTCGCGTTCCACGTGAGCACCTTGCCGCGCAGATCGGTCGCGCGATTGGTGACGCGCGTGAGCATGTCGCTGAAGATGTCGGGGTTGGTGAACTTGTCGCGCGCGAGCGTCATCTTGTTCGCGAGCGAATCGCAGCGATCGGCGAGCTTCTTCGCCTGATCGGCCGCCCCCGGGAGATCGGTCTTCGCGAGCTCCTCGACGGCGGGCGTCGGATCGTTGACCACGAGCGCGCCGAACTCGGCCTTCTGATCGCCGAGGCCGTCGGGGAAGTCGTAGCGCACGCCGCCGCCGCCCTCGTCGGCGCCGACCAGGCCGCCGATCATCTGCGAGCGGCCGTGCTCGCCGCCGCCGCCGAACTTCGCGAGCGCTTCGGCGACCAGCTTCTTGTCGCCGTGCGCGTTGTGGACCGCGACCCGGCACGCCTCCCAGTCGTCGAGGTTCGCCGGCCGCTCGCACGACCGGTTCCACTTCTCCGGCTTCTCGGCGAGCGCGATGATCGTGTCGAAGTCGTGGTCGTTCAGGAACACGCCCGCGACCTCCTTCTTCTCGTCCTGCTTGATCAGCGGCTTGTTGCCGGTGAGCGCGTCGACCGGATGATCGAGCACGCCCTCGAGCGAGCCGTTGAAGTCGGGGCTGCTGCTGGTGTCGGTCTTCGACGCGTCGGCGCTCGCGGTCTTCTTGAAGGTGCCGTCGGCCTGGCGCTCGCTGACGACCTTGGCGTCGATCTGCTCGTCGCTGTTCGAGCCGGCGCCGAGGCCGAACACCTTGCCCTGCCCGCCGAGCGTCGAGTCGCCCGTGTACTGATCGGTCTCCTTCTTGATCTTGCCGTCGTCGTCGTACTCCTCCTTGTGCATCTCGTTGAACTTGCCGCCGCTCGTCATCGACAGCTCGGCCGGCCCGACGTTGATCTTCTCGGTGTCCTCGCTGCTGGTGCCGTCGGTGGTGGTCTTGTCCATCATCAGATCGCGGTGCGCGGCGGCGAACGACTCCAGCGCCGACTTGGTGCGGATCGCGTCGAGCTCGCTGCGCAACCCGCTCGCGTTCGGCGTCGAGTCCTTGACGAAGAACGTGTAGCCGACGCCCGACGAGTCGCCCCACTTGTGGCTCATGCCGAACGACGCGACGCCGGTGCCCGCGCTGCCGCCGGCGGAGTTGTTGCTGCCGTCGGTGATCAGGAACGACGTGATCGTCTTGTCGCCGGTGCGGCGCGTGTAGCCCTTCACCTCGTGCGACTTCTCCATGCTGCCCTCGAGGCCGATGTTGCTGCCGCCGTTCTTGCCGGACAGCGACGCGTTGCCGCCTTCGGTCGTCTTGAGATCGAGGCTCGACGAGTCGCCGTCGGCGAGATCGTTGGTCGAGCGCCCGCTCGAGCCGCCCATGCTCTCCCACAGATCCTTCGCCGCGGCCCAGCCCTTGGTCATGCCGCACGCGATGATCTGCATCTCGGGGCCGGCGCCGCCGTTGCCCGCCTCGGCCGCCGCGACCGCGTCGAGCCACGCCTTGGTCTGCGCCTCGTCGAGCTGATGGCCGTAGCTCGCGACCGCCGACGCCGATCCGCTCAAGCCGACCGAGGCCTTGCCGCCGCTGGTCGCCGCCGGATCGTCCTTCGATCCGCCGCCGGCGCTGAAGCCGCCGCTGACCGAGAGCGAGATCGTGATCGCGACCTCGTACTTCACCGGATCGGCGCCCTCGACCTTGCGGATGTTGATCACGGCGCGGCCGCCCGCCTTGGCCTTGGCCGAGCACTCGAGGCCGCTCGCGGTGCGCTTGCTGGCCGCGCCCTCCTCGCTGCCGTACACGCCGACGCCGTCCTTCGCATCGACCAGCCCCTTGGTGCTCGTCGTCGAGACGCTGGTCTTCGCGCCGTTCTCGTTCTCCGTCTCGCGCTTCTGCGTCGCGGTCGTGCCGAGCTGGCCGTCGCCGCGCGTGATGCCCCCGGTCGACGTCTCGGTCGTCTTGTCCCGATCCTTGGTGACGGTGGTCGCGTCGCTGTGCGTGACGCCGGTCGCGTCGACCGTCGTGGTCTTCGTGTTCGAGGTCCCCTGCTTCTTCTCGCCCTGCTCCGTCAAGGTCGAGTCGGTCGAGCTCGACGAGAGCTTGCCTTCCTTCCAGTCGACGCTCGTGCTCTTCGAGCTCGTGTCGGTGGTCGTGGTCTCGCCCTTCACGTTCTTCGTCGTGTCGCTCTGCGCGTAGCTCGCGCCGTTGATCCCGACGTCCGTCTTCTCCTGGTTGGTGCGAGTCTGCGACGTACCGTCGAGGAGGACCTCGTTGTCGGTCTTGGTGACGGTGAACGAATTCTTCGCCGCCATCGAGTCCGTGCTCGACTTCGCCTCGACGTCCTGCGGCGCGCTCCCTGCGGCGAGCACGTTGCGGCGCGCGAGCACGTCGTTGAGCTGCTGCGGCTTCACGTCGGGGCCGCGCTCGAGCGTCTTCAGATCGGCGGCGGCCTGTTCGGCCTTCTTCTCGGCGGCCGCCTGCTTGGGCGCGAGCTCGGCCTTCTTGGCGAGGAGCTGGGTCTTCTCGTCGCCGGTCGCGGTCTTGGCCTTCTCGTCGATCGCGTCGGTCGCCGCGCGCATCGCGTGCGCGACGTCGAGGTTGTCGCGCCGCTCGTCCTCGAGGTTCCGCTTGAGCGTCTGGATCCGATCCTCGCCGCCGTCGCGCGCCTCGTCCCCGTGATCGTAGATGCTCGGGAGATCCGCGTCGGCCTCGCGCGCGATCTGCGGCGCGCCGCGCGTCACGCTCGCCGCGTCACCGCGCACCATCGCGTCGGCCGCGCGATCGGCGTCGTGCTCCGACGCGTCGCCCGGCGCGCTGATCTCGAGCTTCGGCTGGATCGACGCGGCGCCGCCCGCCTGCTGCTGCGTGTGCGCGACCTCGTGCGCGAGCAGGTGGAGCCCGAACGGATCGAGCGGTTGATAACGCCCTTCGGCGAAGTGGATGTCGTTGCCGATCGTGTACGCCTTCGCGCCGATCGATCGCGCGGCGGCGGCGGAGTCGGCGCCGGTGTGCACGCGGACCGCGGCGAGATCGGCGCCGAGCGATCCCTCGAAGCGCGTCTGCACGTCGGCCGGCAGCTGCGCGCCGCTCGACGACGCCGCGCGCGCCAGGTGCACGGTCGCCGGGACCCTGCCCGGGGCCAACGAGCGGAACGAGCTCGGCGCCTCGGTCTCGTCGGAAAATCGGCTTCGCTTACCCATCGTCGGTCTCCTCGAAAGAGAAGTACCGGCGGCGGGATCGGTGACCCGGCGCGAAACCATTCAGCTGCCTACATGTAGCGAAAAGTGGCCCCGCCCCGAAGCCACCTTTATCGTACGCGCATGGGCCGTTCTCCCGCCTCACGCGCGCCGCGCCGCACCGCGCTCGCCGCGATGCTGCCGCCTCGACGCAGCACGAGCGCGGCGCCCGCGAAGAAGACCGCGCCGCCGCGCAAGCCGATGGCGCGCGCGACCCGCGTCTCGCTCTTCGATCGCGAGGTGCGCGTGCGGCTCGCGCCCGCCGCGCTCGACGTGCTCCTCGAAGCGCCCCGCCTCTTGAGCGAAGGCCAGCTCGAGCACGATCGCTACATCGGCTCGACGATGCTCTCGATCGATCTCGCGCGCTCCACCGAAAAGATCTCCGATCCCGCCGACGCCGCGACCGCGCGTCGCGTCGCCGAGCTGTTCCCCGACGACGAGCGCGCCCGCGCGCGCGCCAAGAAGATCGCGATCCGCGAAGCCGCGCGCGCCGCCGGCGCGGCGCCGCTCGAACCCCCTCAAGTCGACCTTCGCGTCCGCGCAGCGGGCGCCGTGGTCCACCTCGACCTCGACGTCGAAGCCCGGAGGAAGTCGTGACCGAGCTCTACAGCATCAAGGACGTCTCGCGCATCTTCGCCCTGCAGGAGTCCCGCCTGCGCTACTGGATGCAGACCGGCTTCGTCGGTCCCACCGTGCGCAAGGGCGGCCGCTTCTATTACACGTTCACCGATCTCGTCGGGGTGAAGGTCGCGAAGGATCTGCTCGCCGCGGGCCTGCCGCTGCAGACGGTGCGCAAGAACCTCGTCTCGCTGCGCAGCGCGCTGCCGCACGACGCGACGCCGGCGGCGCGCCTGCGCATCTGCTCCGACGGCGAGACGATCGTCGCGGTCAAGGACGAGGTCGCGTTCGAGCCCGCGACCGGCCAGGTCGTGATGGCGTTCAATCTCCCCGCGCTCGCGGGCCACGTCTACGACGCGATGCAACGCCGCGGCGGCTCGGTCGAGCAAGACGCGGTGCCCGCCGCGATCGCGCCCGACATCACCGAGCAGAACGACGGCTCGATCGCGTACCGCCGCTTCATCGACGGTTGCTCGGCCGAGGACGCCGACGACGCGGCGACCGCCGAGCATCGCTACCTCGAAGCGCTCGAGCTGCAGCCGTCGCTGGCCGCCGCGCGCACCAACCTCGGCAACCTGCTCTATCGCAAGGGCGACCTCGCCGGCGCGCGCGCCGCGTACGAGGTCGCGCTCGAGCACGAGCCGGGTCAGCCGGAGGCGCGCTACAACCTCGCCAACGTCCTCGAGGATCAAGGCGAGACCGAGCTCGCGATCGCGGAGCTGCGCCGCGTGTGCGCGACCGCGCCCGACTTCGCCGACGCGCACTACAACCTCGGGCTCCTGCTCGCCAAGGTCGGCGGCGCCGCCCAGGCCAAGCAGCACCTCGAGCGTTACCTCGAGCTCGACGCCGAGAGCGAGTGGTCCGCGCGCGCGCGCGAGTTCCTCGCCGCCTGATCGATCGACGCCGGCCACTTCTCGAGGCGCGCGCGCACGCCGAGCAGATCGTCGCGCACGCTGGCGCGCACGAGCGCGAGGATGCGATCGCGCGGCTCCGACGCGCCGGCCGGCTCGGTCTCGAGCACGCGCACGCACGCCGCGAGATCGCCGGCGACGACCAAGCCGACGCGATCGGCGGCGCGCTCGGTCGCCTCGAGCCAGTCGAGCGCGGCGCGGGTCGCGTCGAGCTTGCGCGCGGTCAGGCGCGCGCCGATGCGCACGACCTGCTCGCACGCGACCGGATCGAGCGAGGACGCCAGCCAGCGCGCGGCGCGACCGCGCGCGTCGCCGGCCGGGCTGCCGGCGGCGAGCACCTGCGCGAGCTCGACGAGCTGCGCGAGATCGCCGGCGCGCGGGCACAAGAGCCGCGCGAAGCGATCGGCGCGGATGTCCGCCATGCGGCGCGCGAGCGTGAACGCCAGGGCGCGCTCGTCGAGCGCGGCGGGCCCGAGCACGACCAGCGGCGCGAGCGCGCCGTCGCGATCGCGCAAGGCGACCCGGCACGACGCCGCTTGATCCGGATCGACGTGGATCGTCGGGCGCGCGATGCCGAGCGCGCCGATCACGCGGCGGATCACGCGGGCGATCGGGCCGTCGTCGTCGAGCGGCGCGCCCGGGAGGCGGCGCGGCGGCGGTTGCACGCGCGCGCGCTCGGCGGCGACCACCGGCGCGACCAGCGCGAACAGGGCCGACAGCTCGAGATCGACCGCGGGGCCCGACAAGGTCCACCAGCCGTCGTCGTCGATCGCGAACGCGCCGTCGTCGGTGATCGGGCGCGACGCCTTCGCCGACGGCGACACCGCGCGCACGCCGATCACCGCGAGCGCGTCGGTGCACGCGCGCGCGTGGTGCATGCGGCCGGTCTGCGCGTAGAGCAGCGCGAGCGTCTCGTACGAGGCGCTGCGCGCGAGGTTGCGATCGAGGATGTCTTGATGCTGCGCGATCGCGTCGTCGCGGTGATCGGCGCCGGCGGCGACGTACAGCTCGGCGAGGCGCAGCCTCCTCGACAGATCGTCCGGATCGAGCGTGAGCGCGACCTCGTACGCGCACAGCGCGTCGTCGTTGCGGCCGAGCTTCGAGCACAGCTCGCCGAGGCGATCCCACAGGCGCAGGCTCTCGCCGGCGCGGACCTCGCCCTCGCCGAGCCGCAGCTGCTCGAGGCGGCGGTAGTAGAAGCGCATCAGCTTGGTGTCGTCTCCGGCGAGCATCGCCTCCAATTCGTCGGCGACCGCGAAGTCGAGCGGCGCGTCCTCGACGGCGAGCGCGAGCGCGTCGCACGCGTCGGCGGGCCGCGCGAGCTCGTCGCGCAGGATCATCGCGGCGAGGCGCCGATAGCCGGCGCGCACCGACGGATCCTGCTCGGTGTCGATCAAGCGCTGCACGAGATCGAGGCCGTAGGTCCAATCGCCCTCGCCGGCGACGAGGCCGAGCGACTTGGTGAGCAAGATGTGATCGCCGGGGCGATACGCGAGCGCCTCGCGGTACATCTCCCGCGCGCTGTTGGGATCGCCGAGCCGATCGGCGTAGAGATCGCCGAGCGTCGCGTAGCGCGCGGCCTTCTCGTCGGGCGGCGCGCCCTGCGCGAGCGCGAGCTGGATCTCGACCAGCGCCTCGGGGAGATCGGCATCGAGCTCCAACCGCAAGAGCAGCGAGGCGCGATGACCGGGATCGAGCGCGAGCGCGATCGACGCGTGACGCCGCGCCTCCTCGCGATCCTTCAGCTCGAACGCGCAGCGCGCGGCGCGATAGTGCAGCTCCGCGCACGCCGCGTGCGGGAGCTCGCCCTCGTCGTGCTCGAGCAGCAGATCGATCAGCGGCCGCGCCTCCGCCCACCTGCCGCGCTCGAAGTACAGCTCGGCGAGCACGCGGCGC
The DNA here is from genome assembly GCA_035493675.1 of Kofleriaceae bacterium. Classification (GTDB taxonomy): domain Bacteria; phylum Myxococcota_A; class Polyangia; order Haliangiales; family Haliangiaceae; genus JAIOQA01. The sequence continues at coordinate 10,426 of DATJIA010000013.1, forward strand.
GGCGCCGGATCGCTCGGATCGATCGCGAGCGCGCGCGACAAGCACTCGACCGCGCGCGTCGAGTCGGCGGCGGCCAGGCGGATCAGGGTGCGGTGCAGGCGCAGCGGCTCGTGCGTCGACGCGCACAGCTCGGCGAGGATCGGCGCCGCGAGCTCGAGCGCGCCGGTCTCCCAGTAGAGATCGGCGAGCGCGGCGGCGGCGCGGCGATCGCCGGGATCGAGCTCGCGCACGGCGCGGAACAGCTCGCCGGCGCGCTCGGTCTCGCCGAGCAGCGCGCACAGCTCCGCGGCGTCGCCGAGCAGGCGCGCGCGATCGTCGGCGAGCGCGGGACGATTCGCCGCGTCGAGCAAGAGCTCGAGCGCGCCCGCCAGCTCGCCGCGCTCGCGGCGCAGCGCGACCAGCGCGTCGACGGCGGCGGGGAAGTCGGCGTCGGCCTCGCGCGCGCGGACCAGCAGATCGTGCGCGACGTCGGCGTCGTGCAGGCCGTGCCACGCGATCTCCGCCGCGCGATGGAGCGTGCGCGCCTTCGGCGCCGCGTCGGTCGTGACGTACGCGAGCCGCAGGTGCGCGGCGAGCGCGTCCTCGTGCGCGTCTTCCTGCGCGGCGAGGCGCGCGATCGCGTCGAGGGTCTCGCCGCGATCGGGCTCGAGCCGATCGGCGAGGCGATACGCGTCGAGCGCGGCCTCGGCGTCGCCGAGCTCGCGATCGTAGAGCGCGCCGAGCTCGCGGAAGATCGCGGCGCGATCGATCGGCGACGCGATCTCCGCGCGCCGCCGCAACAGCTCGATCAACGACGCCCACTCGCCGTTCGCGCGATAGAAGCGCTCGAGCGCGGTCGCCGCGTCGCGATTGTCCGGATCGATCGCGAGCACCCACTCGTGACAGTCGGCGGCGCGCCACGCGGCGCCCTGCTTCTCCCAGCCGGCGGCGATCGCCGCGAACCAGCGCGCGCGCGACGCGTCGTCGCCATGGCGCGCGATCGCGCTCATCGCGTCGAGCGGCAGCTCCTTCCAGCGATCGGTCGCGCGCGCGAGGCGCACGAGCGGATCGAGATCGACCGGCGAGGCATCGTCGGCGAACGCGCCGAGCCGCGCGGTCAACGCGCGATCCGCATCGCCGATCGCGTGCTCGAGATCGTCGGCGAGGTCGCGCAGGATCTCCGCGCTGGCCTGGCCGGCGTCGGCCTCCGCGACGCGATCGAGCTGCACGTGGATCAAGCGCTCCCACGCCTCGCGATCGTCGAGCGACGACGCCGCCCGCTCGACCGCCGCGGCGAGCCGCGCCCCGTCGATCTCGGGCAGCTCGTCGGCGAGCGCACGCGTCAGCGCTTGTACGACATCCCCAGCGATCACCGGCATGAGGCTGTGGATTAGCAAGCGCGATGCCGCCGCCCGCGCCCGCGATCCTCACCACTTGAGCGCCCGCCCGGCGGGGAGCCGCCGCCTCAGATCGCTGCCGCCTCCACCAGCCGCTCGCGCAGCCAGCGGTGCCCCGGGTCCTGATGCAGGCGCTCGTGCCACGCCATCGCGATCGTGAACCCGGTCATCTCGAACGGCGGCGCGAGCAGCTCGAGCCCGACCGCCTCGGCGTACAGGCGCGCGAGCCGCGACGGGATCGTCGCGACCAGATCGCTCGCCGCGACCACGTGCGGCGCGATCAAGAAGTGCGGCACGCGCACGGCGATCCGCCGCGTGCGGCCGAGCTCGGCGAGCCGATCGTCGACGCGGCTGCCCGGCGTGCCGCGCGGCGCGACCAGCAGGTGGTTCAGCTCGCAGAAGCGCGCGAGGGTCAGCCGCTGCGCCGCCGCGGGATGCCCGGTGCGCACGACGCAGCGGAAGTCTTCGTCGAACAAGCGGCGCTGGTAGAAGCCCGCGGGCCAGGCCGGCGCGCTCCACACGCCGAGCGCGAGATCGACGTCGGCGGCGGCGAGCGCGGGCCCGAGATCGCCGTCGGGCACCGGCACGACCCAGAGATCGATCCCGGGCGCGTCGATCGCGAGGCGCGCGGCCAGCCGCGGCAGCAGGATCAGCTCGGCGTAGTCGACGGTCGCGATCCGGAACGTGCGGCGCGCGGTGGTCGCGTCGAAGCGCGGCTCGCCGCGGATCGCCTGCTTCACGCCGTCGAGCGCGCGGCGCAGGGCGGGCGCGATCGCCTCGGCGCGCGCGGTCAGCACCAACCCGCTCGCGCTGCGCACCAGCAGCGGATCGCCGAACGCCTCGCGCAGCTTGGCCAGCGCGTGGCTGACCGCCGACTGCGTGCGCCCGAGCCGCGACGCCGCGCGCGTGACGTGCCGCTCGTCGAGCAGCGCGTCGAGGACGACCAGCGCGTTCAGGTCCAGCCCCGCCAGCTCGGCATCATGCACGGAACTCATGATGGCTATGAGTAGCATGCGTTGGATTCCTAGTCGCGCCGCGCGCAGAGTGGGTCGCGAAAGGAACGAACGCCATGTACGTCATCGCTGGAGTCTCTGGTCACACCGGTTCCGTCGCCGCCGACACGCTGCTCTCGCAGGGCGAGAAGGTGCGCGTGATCGTCCGCGACGCCGCGAAGGGCGCGAGCTGGAAGGCGCGCGGCGCCGAGGTCGCGATCGCCGCGCTCGAGGACACCAAGGCGCTGAGCCGCGCGCTCGAAGGCGCGACCGGGGCGTACGTCCTGGTGCCGCCGCGCATGGGCTCGCAGGATCCGCTCGGCGAGAACCGCGCGGTGGTCGCGTCGATCGCCGCCGCCGTCCGGGCCGCGAAGGTCCCGCACGTCGTGCTCTTGTCGTCGGTCGGCGCGCAGCTGGAGTCGGGCACCGGCCCGATCCAATCGGTGCACCACGCCGAGGTCGAGCTCGCCAAGACCGGCGCGGCGCTCACGTCGATCCGCGCGTCGTACTTCCTCGAGAACTGGCAGAACTCGCTCGGCGCGCTCGACCAGGGCATCTTGCCCGGCTTCGTCCCGACCGACCTGCGCTTCCCGATGGTCGCGACCGCCGACATCGGCCGCACGATCGCGCGCGCGCTCGTCGAGAAGACGCCGGGCGTGATCGAGCTCAGCGGTCCCAAGGATCACACCGCCGAGGAGATCGCGGCGATCGTCAGCGGCATCGTCGGCAAGCCGATCAAGGCCGTGCAGGGTCCGCTCGATCAGGTCGTGCCGACCTTCACGAGCTTCGGCATCTCGGCGCCGGTCGCGCAGCTGTTCGCCGAGATGTACGAGGGCATCATCGCCGGCCGGGTCGCGTCGCAGCCCGGCAACCGCCAGGTCCGCGGCACGACGACGGCGGAGCAGGTGCTCCGCGCCGCGCTCAACCGATGAAGGCGCGGACCTGCACGTAGAGCAGCAGGTACGGGCCGAGGAACAGCACGGCGTCGACGCGATCGAGCAAGCCGCCGTGCCCGCCGAGCAGCCCGCCGGAGTCCTTGACGCCGGTCGAGCGCTTCATCAGCGACTCGGCGAGATCGCCCATCTGCCCGAGGATCGCGCCGGGCCCGGCGATCAGGACCACATCCGCCCAGCTCAGCGCGATCTCCTTCGGGAACAGCGCGCGCATGATCAAGCCGCCTGCGATCGATCCGGCGAGCCCGCCCCACGCGCCGGCCCACGTCTTCTTCGGCGACACCGCCGGATAGAGCTTCTTGTCGCCGAGGAAGCGACCCGCGAAGTACGCGCCGGTGTCGCCGATCCACGCGACGACCAGCACGAAGATCACCATGTACCCGCCGAAGTAGACGTCGATCTTCGCGAGCACCGTGAAGCACAGCCCCGCGTAGACGATGCCCGCGATCGTGAACGCCGCGCGCTTCGCGACGGTCTCGATCTCGCCGAAGCGGAACAAGTAGTAGAGCAGCGGCGCGAGCACCGCGAACGCGAGCACGGCGAAGTCGTTGTCGGTGAGCGCGGCCCACCGCGGGCCGGTCGCGCCGACCGCCTCGAGCGTGTGCCGCGACATCCAGAAGTACGCGATGCACGCGAGCGCGCCGAAGATCGTCGACGCGATCCGGTCGGTGCGATCTTCGAGCGTCATCGCGAACCACTCGTACATCGCGAGGACCGACGCGACGAGCACGAGGCCCCACGTCGGCACCACCGAGTGCTGCAGCACGATCAGCAGCACGATCGGGACCGCGATCACGGCGACCAAGAAGCGCGACGCGAGATTGCCGATCGCCATCAGCCTGCCCCTTCGACGTCAGAAGATGCGACCTGCTTCGACGTGAGGCCGAAGCGTCGCTCGCGCCGCGCGTACTCCTCGAGCGCGGCGTAGAGGTGCTGGCGCCGGAAGTCCGGCCACAGCGTCTCGCTGAAGACGAGCTCGGCGTACGCGAGCTCCCACAGCATGAAGTTCGAGATGCGCTGCTCGCCGCTGGTGCGGATCAAGAGATCGAGCGGCGGCAGGCGATGGGTCGGCAGGTAGTTGGTCACCGTGTCGACGTCGACGGCCTTGATCGCGCCGGCGTGGAAGTCGCGCGCGATCGCCGCGACCGCGCGCGCGATCGACTCGCGCCCGCCGTACGAGAGCGCGAGCGTGAGCGTCATGCTCTTGTTGTTCGCGGACTCCGCGCGCAGCGCATCGAGCGGGTCGCGTACCGACGAGGGCAGCTTCTCGACGTCGCCGATCGCGTCGAGGCGGATGTCGTTGTCCATGATCTCGGCGCGCTCGCCGAGCAGGTACTCGCGCAAGAGATCCATCAGCGCGCCGACCTCTTCTGCCGGCCGCTGCCAGTTCTGCGACGAGAACGCGTAGAGCGTGATCGCCTCCAGGCCGATCTGCCGCGCGGCGCGCGTGATGTCGCGGACCGAATCGGCGCCGACGCGATGGCCTTCGACGCGCGGAAGTCCGCGCGACTCCGCCCAGCGGCCGTTGCCGTCCATGATGATGCCGACGTGGCGCGGCAGGGTCATCGGAAGGCACGGCAGTTAGCACGCGGGACGTGCGCGTTGCAACGTGCGCCTCGATCTCGTACGCTCAACTAAAGAGAAAGCCATGGGAATCTTCTCCAGACTCGGGACCCTCATCAAGTCCAACATCAACGACCTCATCACCAAGGCGGAGGATCCGGAGAAGATGCTCAACCAGGTGCTGCTGGAGATGCAGCAGCAGCTGGTCGAGGCGAAGAAGGCCGTGGCGGTCGCGATCGCCGACGAGAAGAAGCTCCAGAAGCAGTACAACGCGGAGCTCGACAAGGCGAAGGAGTGGGAGCGCAAGGCGATGGTCGCGGTGCGCGCCGGCGACGACAACCTCGCCCGCCAGGCCCTGTCGCGGAAGCAGGAGCACGAGACGATCTCGACGCAGTTCCAGCAGCAATGGATCGCGCAGAAGCAGGCGGTCGAGAAGCTGAAGGACGCGCTGCGCCTCCTCAACAACAAGATCGAGGAAGCCAAGCGCAAGAAGAACATCCTCATCGCGCGCAAGAAGCGCGCGGAGGCGCAGCAGCAGATCGCGAACACGATGCAGGGGCTCGGCGATACGTCGGCGTTCGACACGTTCGATCGCATGGCCGAGCGCATCGCGCTGATGGAGGCGGAGGCCGAGGCCGGTCAGGAGCTCGCGGGCGAGCTGAGCGGCGAGACGCTCGAGTCGAAGTTCCTCCAGCTCGAGGCCGCCGGCGGCGCCGAGGACGACGCGCTCAACGAGCTCAAGGCCAAGATGGGCCTGCTCGAGGCGCCGAAGGGCGGCGCGGAGCGGCAGCTCGGCTCCGGCGCGGGCGCCGCGGCCGGCGCGGACAAGGCGGCGGCCGACAAGACCGGCCCCACGCCGGTCGGTCCCTCGCTGTCGGCGGAAGACATGAAGGAGCTCGAGGATCTGGACCTGTCCGAGCTCGAGAAGGAAATCTCGGGCGAGAAGGCCAAAGAAAAGGCGACGTGAATCTTCACCGCGGCCGACCAAGCCGCGTGTGAAACATCCGCCACACCACGGGTCTTGCCGGATTGGATCTCGGCCCGTTAGGTCTTCCTTGCTGAGGGCGCGCGGGTTGCATACCTTTGTGGGTATGCGCAGGGTCGGGTTCGCCATCGCTGTCCTCGTCGGTGCGCTCGCCGCGCCGGTGCGGGCCGGAAGTGCGGACGAGCCCATCGATCCCGACGAGGTCGTCGAACCTCGGCTGCCGACGGTGCAGCTGGTCCAGGCCTGGCCCAAGACCAAGCAGGCGCTGCTCTACGATCCGATCCAGGGCACGTATGTCGTGGTCGCCGCGGGCCAGAACGTGGATGGGTTCCGCGTCTCGCGGATCGGCAAGAACCAGATCGTCCTGTCGACGATCGGCGGCGCCGCGCGCGACTACGTGCTCTTGCCGACGCCGGTCGCGGATCTGCCGGATGCGCCGGCGCCGACCGCGAACGCACCGAAGGTCGCGCCGCCACCGCCCGCTGATCCGCCCGCGCCTCCGCGGCCCGATCTCCTCGATCCGTATCCGTCGGGCGTGCTCGATCCGTACGGCGCCGAAGGCGTGCGCGTGGTCGTCGCGCCCGACAAGTCGAAGGCGCAGCCGACGCAACCGACGCCGCCGCCTCCGCCGACGACGAACGTCCCGGCGATCACGAAGCCGGCCGTCACCCCGCCGCCCGCGCCGCCCAAGACCAAGACGCCGCCGCCGGCGGTGACCAAGCCGGTGCCGCCCCCGCCGCCGCCGAGCGCGAACGGCGCCGTCGTCCTCTCCAAGAAGGAGCTCAACGACGCCCTCGCCGACTTCGCGACCCTCACCAAGGACTCGCGGCTCACGCTCGGCCCGACCGGCGTCGCGTTCGCGCACGTCGCGCCGAATTCGCTGTTCGCGCGCGTCGGCCTCAAGGACGGCGATCGCATCGTGACGATCAACGGCGCGCCGATCCGTTCGCTCGACGACGCCGCCGACCTCTACGCGCAGCTCGGCGGCATGAAGCAGCTCACCCTCGACGTCGTCCGCGGCACCGGGCACGTCACGCTGCACGCAGATCTCCGCTAGAAGCCTGGGCCCCTCGCGGCGCGCCCGCGCCTGGATTACGATGGGAGCGAAAGGGGCCTTGGTGAGGATCGACCTGCGATTGCCGGACGAGTCGGAGTGGCTGAAGGTCTTCGACCCTCGCGACAGCACGCTGATCGCCGCGGTCTCCAAGCCGCCTCCGGTCGGCTCGCAGGTGCGCGTCGATCTCGTGATCGGCAAGGAAGGCGCGCGCGTGATCCTGCACGGTCAGGTGATCACGCATCGCGACGACGGCCCCGGCGGATGCACGGTCGCGATCTCTCCCGCCGACCGCGAGAAGATCAACTACGTGAACGGCTTCGTCCGCGGCGGCCTGTTGAACCTGCGCGAGCGGCGTCGCTTGCCGGTGCGGCTCGAGGTCACGTACGGCGGGCTCGAAGGGCCGTGCAAGACGTTCACGCGCGACATCAACGAAGAGGGCGTCTTCATCCTCACCGACGCGCCGCTGCCGGAGGAGTCGGAGGTGCATCTGTTCGTCGCGGTGCCCGGCGCCGCGCAGCCGCTCTCGCTGACCGGCATCGTGCAGCACACGGTCGTGCCCGACGACGAGGACATCCCGGGCATGGGCATCTTGTTCAAGCTCGACGAAGCGCAGCGCGCCGCGGTGGTCAAGGCCGTCGACGAGCTCGAGCGCGCGTTCATGTCGGGCTCGTTGCCCGAAGCGCTCCTCTTATAGCCATGCGGCGTCGAGCGGTCCGCGCGTCGCCGGCGACCAGCGAGCCGGTGACGTGGCGCGACGGCGTGCACGTGATCGGCACGCCGCTCTGGTGCGACGCGCGCCGCGCGCGTGACGTCTGCTTCGTCTCGAGCGCGGACGCGATCGGGCGCGTCGGGCACGGCCAGCTCGTCGCGACGCTGGAGACGATCGCGCAGCTCGGCGCGTCTTCGTCCGGCGCGCATCTCAGCGTGCCGTATCGGAGGCCGTTCACGCTCGGCACCGTGCGGCTCGAGCTCGTGCCGAGCGGGCACGCGATCGGCGCGGCCTCGCTGTGGATCGACACCGGCGGCGCGAAGACGTTCTACGCGGGCGCGATCGCGACCGGCGGCGCGGGGCTCGCGCAACCGGCCGAGCTGCGCACGTGCGACACGCTGGTCGTCGCGGCGCCGTACGGCGCGGAGCACGAGATCTTCCCGCGCCGCGAAGATGCGCGCGATGCATGGATCGACTTCGCGCGCGACGTGTCGTCGCGCGGATCGATCGCGATCGCGCTCGTCTCGTCGGCGCAGAAGGGCCTCGACGTCTGCGCCGCGAGCGCCGCCGCCGGGCTCACGGTCGGTGCGCATCGCGCGATCCATCACGCGGCGAAGCGGCTCGGCGGCGCGGTCACGCTCCCTCGCCGCGGCGCCGCCGGCGCGCAAGCGCTCGTCTGGCTCGCGCGCGATCGCGCGAAGCTGAAGCTGCCCGCCGGATCGCACGCGATCGCGCTCGTCTCGGGCGCGGCGATCGATCCCGCCGCCGTGCGCGCCGCCGGCGCCGAGCGCGGCATCGCGTGGTCGAACGCCGCCGATCGCGACGAGCTGCTCGCGTTCATCGAAGGCGCCAACGCGCGCCGCGTCTTCCTCACCGGCCGCCGCGCCGACGCGATCGCCGCCGTCCTCGGCGCGCGCGCGCGCGTGCTCGCGCCGCCGCGCCAGATGAGGCTGTTCGAGCCGTGAGGGTCGAGATCGCGAATCGCCGCACGGGTGGATCGTGGTGGCGCATCGCGATCTTCTCGCTCTTGTCGATCGCGATCGTCGCGCCCGTGATCGCGGGGATGATCGCGTGGACCTTGTTGCGCCGCTGGGCGCGCGATCTCCCGCCGATTCCGGATCTCGCGGCCTGGCGACAAGCCGCGCCGCGCACGTCGCGCATCGTCGCCGCCGACGGCACGCTGATGGCGGAGATCCCGTTCACCGACGGCGTCGACGTCGGCTATCGCGATCTGATCCGCGCCGGCGATCTCCCGCCGACGCTCGTGCACGCGATCCTCGCCGCCGAGGACGTCCGCTTCTACGAGCACGGCGGCTTCGATCTCACCGCGATGGTGCGCGCGGCGTGGATCAACTGGAACGCGGGCCGCGTCGTCGAGGGCGCGTCGACGATCACGCAGCAGGTCGCGCGCAACCTTCTGCCCGACGAGATCGGCCGCGAGCGCAGCGCGCGCCGAAAAGTCCGCGAGGCGCTGCTCGCGCACGAGATCGAGAAGCGCTGGTCGAAGGACGACGTGCTCGAGGTCTACGCGAACCTCGTCTTCCTCGGCTCGAACGCGTACGGCGTGCGCGCCGCCGCGCGCATCTTCTTCGATCGATCGCTCGCCGAGCTCGATCCCGCGCAGTGCGCGCTGATCGCCGGCGTGATCCAAGCGCCGGGTCGCCTCGATCCGTGGAAGCACCCGGAGCTCGCGAAGAAGCGCCGAGATGAAGTCCTCGCGCGCATGCGGCGCGCCGGCTTCCTCGACGACGCGGCGCTCGCCAGCGCGATCGCGTCGCCGCTCGGCTTGAGACATCCGCACCGCGTCTACGGCGACGTCGCGCCCTGGTACACGGAGCGCGCGCGCCGCCTGGTCGCCGAGGCGCTGCCCGACGAGCTCGCGCGCGGCGGCCTCACGATCGAGACCGCCGCGCTGCCCGCGCTGGATCTCGACGCGACCAACGCCTTGCGCGCCCGCACCAGCGCGCTCGATCCGAAAGATCCGCCCGAAGCGGCCGCCGTCGTGTGGGACTACCGCACCGGCTACGTCGAGGCGCTCGTCGGCGGGCGCGCGTGGACGACGTTCGAGTTCGATCGCGCGGCGCAGGCGTGCCGCCAACCCGGCAGCGCGTGGAAGCCGATCGTCTACGGCGCCGCGCTCGAGCACGACGCGATCACCGAGGGCACCGCGCTGCGCGACGCACCCGTCACCGAATACGACGAGGCGAACGGCGTGTTCTGGAAGCCGCGCGCGGGGCACGGCTTCCGCGGGGTCGCGCTCGCCGCCGACGCGCTCGCGCTCTCGCTCAACGCGCCCGCGATCGACGTGCTCGATCGCGTCGGCACCAAGCCGGTGATCGAGCTCGCGCGCCGGCTCGGCATCACGACGCCGCTCGCCGACGTGCGCCCGATGGCGCTCGGCGCGAACTGCGTGAAGCCGCTCGAGCTCGCGCGCGCGTACGCGATCTTCGCGCGCGACGGCTGGGCGGCGGCGCCGCACCTGATCGTGCGCGTGCGGCGCGGCGACGAGCTCGTCTTCGACGCGAGCGTGCCGGAGGATCCGTGGCTGTCGGCCGCGGATCGGATCGATCGCATGGCGTGGGCGGTCGGGCGCGATCCGGCGGAGCGCGTCTCCGCCGACGGCGGGCAGCTCGTCGACGCGCGCACGTCGTGGATCGTCGATCACATGCTCGCCGGCGTCGTCGAGCGCGGCACCGCGACGGCGGCGCGCCGCGCGTCGCGCCCCGCGGCCGGCAAGACCGGCACGACCAACGACAACGCCGACGCGTGGTTCGTCGGCTTCACCGCGCGCGCGCTCGCCGCGGTGTGGGTCGGCCACGAGACGCCGCGTCCGCTCGGTCCGAAGGACGACGGCGCGCACGCCGCGCTGCCGCTGTGGATGGATCTGATCGATCGGGCCGAGGGCGCGCGGCCGGCTTCGCCCGTCCTCGGACCGCCGCCGCCCGCGATGACGCAGGCTCGCATCGATCGCGAGAGCGGTTTGCTCGCGGTGCCGGGCGCCGGCGGAGCCGAGGATCTCTGGTTCAAGCGCGGCACGGAACCGACGGAGACCGTGGGGCGTTCTGCCTCGGTGCCCGCGGATTTCGGGCGCGCGGCGCACGAGTTCTGACCAGTGCTATGCTGCCGACGATGTTCGGCATGGGCGGCAGCGAGATCTTGGTGATCTTGATCGTCGCTTTGATCTTCCTCGGGCCCGAGAAGCTGCCCGACGCGGCGACCAAGATCTCGAAGGGCATCCGCGAGCTGCGTCGCCAGACCCGCGAGGTCCAGCAGACGATCGAGAACGACACCGAGATCGGCGGCGCGATCCGCGATCTGAAGAGCGCGCTGCGCGGCGACGAGATCCGGCCCAAGTTGAAACAGGCGCTCGCGCCCGTGACCGACGAGCTCGACGGCGCCGCGAAGACCCTCAAGGACGCGAGCAATCCGACCGTTCGTCCTGAGCGGAGCCCCGAAGGGGCGGAGTCGAAGGACGAAGTGGCCGAGTCGAAGGAAGCCGCGCCACCGCCCGAGCCGCGCATCCTCCCGCCCGAAGCCGGCGAGCACCACGATCCCGACGCGCCGCCGCCGACCGCCGAAGAAGACGAAGACCTCGCGAAGATGATCAAGCCCGCGCCCGGCACCGTCGCGCACGGCACGAAGACCGCCGGTCATGGCTGACGCCTCCGAGCCGTCCGAAGACGGACGCATGCCGTTCTTCGAGCACATCCGCGAGCTGCGCTCGCGGCTGCGCAACGCGGCGATCGCGTTCATCGTCGCGTTCGTCTCGTGCTGGTTCTTCGCGGAGCGGATCTACGTCTGGCTGCGCGTCCCGATCGACAACGCGTGGTTCAACAACGCCGACACGCTCGGCTCGACCGCGATCCTCACCTACTCGAAGCCGACCGAGCCCTTCTGGGTCTACATGTCCGTCGCGATGTGGGCGGGCATCTTCGTCGCGTCGCCGCTCATCTTCTATCAGCTGTGGCGCTTCATCGCGCCCGGCCTCTACAAGAAGGAGCGCCGCATCGGGATCGCGTTCGCGTTCTTCTCCGCCATCTTCTTCGTGACCGGCGCGCTGTTCTGTTACCACTTCGTCCTCGAGAACCTCTACACGTTCTTGCTCTCGTACTCGGACGCGAGCCTCAAGCCCACGATCATGATGGGCGAGTACTTCGACCTGACGAAGGACATGATGTTGGCCTTCGGGGCGGTCTTCGAGCTGCCGCTCTTGATCTACTTCCTCGCGATGGTCGGGCTCGTCACGCACCGCGGCCTGTGGAAGTTCAACCGCTGGTTCATCGTCCTCGCGTTCATCATCGGCGCGATCCTGACGCCGTCGCCCGACGTCATCTCGCAGATCTTCATGGCCGTGCCGATGATCGCGCTCTACAACATGTCGATCCTCGCCGCGTACTTCGTCACGCGCAGCAAGGAGAAGAAGAAGCACGCGCAGCGCATGCGCGAGCGCGACGCCGAGGCGCGGCTGCGCGCGAAGCAGCGGCGCGACGAAGACGAGGGCGAGGACGAAGATTGATCAACGGGACGCGAAGCGGTCCCAGTCGATCTTCCTGAACCAGACGAACGCGAAGCCCGCCGACACGACCGCCCACAAGAGCGCCGACGTCAGCGCGATCGCGTGCTTCTCGGCGATCTTCTCGTCGGCGCTCGCGTCGCGGATCTTGTCGAAGCCGTTCCACTGCTCCATCGTCCGCAGCTGCGCGGCCTTCTCCGCGAGGTGACGATCGATCTCGGCGTACGCGGAGCGCTCGCGCACCGTCGAGAGGACGTACGCGGGGACGAAGCCGACGATCACGGTCAAGAGCGCGCCGGCGGCGAAGCGCGCGCGCGTGTTGCCCGCGAACTGCGCGAGCGCGCTCGGGCCGGTCGGCGCGTCCTTCGACTCGCCTCCCTTCGCTGCGCTCGGGAGGCTTCGCTCCGGATGAGCGGAGTGGGTCGGCGGCGCCATCGACGCCGCGCTCGGCCGCTTCTTCGCCGGCAGGTCGACGGCGAGCGCGACCTCGGCCTCCGCGTCGGGCGGCGCGAACATGTCGATCGGCGCGTCGTGCTTGCTCGGCTTCGGCTGCGCGATCGGAGGCCCCATGCTCGCGGGCAACGCGTCGTTCGACGACGACGGCGGCGCGAAGCTCCCCGACGGCGCGGCCGCGCGCTCGTCGCTACCGTCGAGCGACGCCACCGCGAAGTTGCCCGAGACATCGCCGAGCGCGCCGAGATCCGGATCGTTCGCGCGCGTGCCGCTGAACGCGGCCGAGAGCCCGCTCGAGAACGTCGGCGGGTTGGTCTGGGTTTGCGGTGCTCGCGGCGCGGGCGCGGGCGCGGGCGTTGGCGTTGGCGTTGGCTTGCTGCGCGCGAGCGCGACGCCGTTCGCGTCGACGACGCTCACGATCGCGCCGAGCTTCTCGAGATCCGCCGCGAACTTCTCCGCGGTGTCGAGATCGACGTTGTTCTTCACGCGGAAGCGGCCGGCGCGCAGCCGCGGCTCGAGTTGATCGAGCGGCAAGCCGTAGCGCTGCGCCATCGCGGCGGCGAGTCGATCGAGCGCGTCGGGCGCTTTACTCGACGGTCGCTCGACGAAGACCTGATAGGTCGCCACCGATGGTCCGCCGTTCAGCCGATGTCGATGACGACGACGTGGGATCCGGCGGGCGTTTCGCGCTCGGCCTCGCGCTCCTCACCATCGTCGCGGATGTCCGCGGGCGAACGGCGCGTGCGCTGATCGGTCGGAGCGGGAATCTGGAGCGGCAGGGGCTCAGGCTCCCAAGCCGGCAGGCGCCGCGTGGTCCCGGTCATCGGGCGTAATGATAGCAGACGTTCTCGACAACGCCCTGATCTCGCGCTGACTTCCCCGGCCGGGAGTGCTCCCGGGCCTTTTCCGACTACTGGAAGCCCCTCGGGAAGTTGCCCCCTTGGCGAAGTGACACGTAACGTATGGTCATGCAGCTTGGACCGAGTCGTCTCAAGTTCGCTCTTCGCGCCACCAACCGCCGCGGAGTCTTCCGCATCGGCGTGAGCCACCGAGAGGTCCCGTCCGCGTGGTCCGCCCCGCAGAAGGATCGCGACTTCGTCCCCGATCGCGACCGCCCGAAGGGCAAGCGCCGCTAAGGCGTTCGAAGGAGCGCGGCGCGCTCCGTTTCGTCGAGATCGCTCCAGGATCGGACGCGGTGCTCGTCGAACCTCAAGCACCAGCGCGAGCCTTTGCAGGCGAGCCAGTCGGGGGACTGCTCGACGCGACCGCATGCGATCAGCAGGTCGGGATTGCCGTGCGCGTCGGCGTCTGGTTCGAAGGCCACGAGGTTCATGCCATCGGCGAGCGCGATCCGCTCTCCCGTCGAGGACTTGCACGTGTCCTCGTGCGAGAGGCAGAGGATCTCGCCGAAGATGCCGTTGAAGTCGCCGTGCACCCAGTGCGGCGCCGTCGGCAGCTCGCTCATTCTTCGTCTTTGGGGGGCGGCAGGCGGCCGGCGGCTTCGTTGTAGCCGTCGCGGGCGCGTGCGTTGTCGGGGTCGAGCTTGAGCGCGGCTTGGAACGCGGCGGCGGCGGCTTTCGCGTTGCCGCTGTTGAGGTACGCCTCGCCGAGCAGCTCCTGCACCTGCGCGCTCTTCGGCGCGAGCTTCGCGGCCTTCTTGAGGTGCGCGACCGCGTCGGCGTAGAGCCCTTGCTGGATCGCGATCTGACCGAGGCCGATCGTCGCCGTGAGGTTCTTGGGATCGAGCTCGAGCGCCTTCTTGAAGTTGCCCGCGGCGCCGACCGCGTCGCCCGACGACAGCGACGACTGGCCCATCTTCGCGTAGAAGTCCGCCTTGCGCGCGGCCTCGCTGTCGGGCGTCGCGTTCGCGGTGCCGCTTCCGCTGCCGCTGCCGCCGAGCCCGCTGCCGACGCCGATGTCGAAGTTGCCGTCGCTGCCGGAGCCCGAGCCGCCGTGCGGCTTCGACGAGCCGGAGCCCGAGCCGACATGCGCGCTGCCGGATCCGTGTCCGCTACCGGATCCATGTCCGCTTCCGGACCCATGTTCGGTTCCGGACCCGTGTTCGGTTCCGGACCCGTGTTCGGTTGCGGACGCGCTGCCGGAGCCGCTGCCGCCCAGCATCGATCCCGCACCGGACCCGTCGCTCGACGCGCTGCCGGAGCCGAGATCGGAGCCGAGATCGGAGCCGAGATCGGAGCCGGATGCGATCTCGCTCGACGCATCGGGCGTCACGATCGCGACCTGCGATCCCGATGCGCTGCCCGAAGCCGAGCCGCTCGCCGACGCCGAGCCCGAGCCGCTCGCGTCGCTCTTCTTACTCGAAGGCCACGCGAGCACCGCGGCGCCGGCGAGGATCACGAGCCCCGCCGCGACCGCCGCGATCTTCCAGATCGGCCTGCGGTGATCGTCGTATTCGTCGATCAAGCCCGTCGACGACGGCGAGATCGTCCCGCGCGCGCGATCGAGCTTGAGCGCTTGGCTCTCCTCGAGCGCGTCGCCTCCCTCGAGCCGCTCGCCGTCCTTGAACCAAGCCTGCGAGATGCCCGCCGACTCGTGCGGGCGCTGCTCGCCGCTGTGTTTGCCCTTCGCCTTCACCGCGGGCAGCTCGCTCGACGAAGGCACGCCGACCGCGGGCGTGCCGGTGCGCTTGCGCTCCGCCGATGCCGACGTCGACGTCGACCCCGACGCAGCAGGAGCCGGCGCAGGCGCCGACGGAGGCGCCGGCACCGGCGCGGGCACCGCGTCGGCGACCGCGTCGTCTTCCTCGATCGCCGCGCGCTCGATCTGCAGCTTCTCCATCACGCGCGACACCGACGCGGGGAGCTCCGCCTCCTTCGTCCGCGCGACGTCCTCGGCCATCACCGCGCCGGTCTGCAAGCCGGTGCGCAGCGCTTCGACCATGCGCGACACCGTCGCGAAGCGCTCGTCGGCCCGCTTGGCCAAGGCGCGCATCACGACCGCCTCGAGCCACTTCGGCGTGTCGGGACGCACGAGGCCGACCGCGCGCGGCGCCTCGCTCACGTGCTTCGACAGCACGTCGAACACGCGCGCGCCGGTGAACGGCGGCGCGCCGGTCAACATCTCGTACGCGACACAACCGAGCTGATAGATGTCCGCGCGCCGATCGATGCGATCGCCGCGCGCCTGCTCGGGCGACATGTACTTCGGATCGCCGAACGTCATGCCGAGCGACGTCGACGCCGCGCCGGCCTCGCTCTCGACGATCTTGGCGAGCCCGAAGTCGAGGATCTTGACGAAGTTCGCGCGCCCGCGGCGCGCGCTGAGATAGATGTTGCGCGGCCGCAGATCGCGATGGACGTAGCCGATCGCGTGCGCCTCGATCAGGCCCTCGCCGGTCTGGATCAACACGTCCGCGACCCGATCGACCGCGAGCCTGCCGTCGCGCGCGAGCACCTGATCGAGCGTCTCGCCCTCGAGCAGCTCCATCGCGAGGTACAGGCGGCCGTCGGGCGTCTTGCCGAAGTCGTGGATCTCGACGATGTGGTCGTTGTCGATCTCGGCGACCATCGTCGCCTCGCGGCGGAAGCGCTCGATCGCGAGATCGTCGCGCGACAGCTCGTGATGGAGGACCTTGATCGCGACCTTGCGCCGCAACGTGACGTGCTCGGCGCGATAGATCGTGCCGCTGCCGCCCTGCCCGATCTTGTCCTGCACGAGGAAGCGCTCGCCGAGCAGCTTGCCGACGAGGACGTCGGCCTGCGC
The DNA here is from genome assembly GCA_035493675.1 of Kofleriaceae bacterium. Lineage (GTDB taxonomy): Bacteria > Myxococcota_A > Polyangia > Haliangiales > Haliangiaceae > JAIOQA01. The sequence continues at coordinate 26,750 of DATJIA010000013.1, forward strand.
CTGCACCTTCGGCGTCCCGCAGTTCGGGCAGAACAGCGCGGTCGCCGCGAACTCTCGGCGGCACGATGCGCACGTGACGGTCGACGCACTCATGTCATGGGCGGACATCGGATCCCGGTCCGGACTGGCCCCGTGATGATAGCGCACACGGGTTGGACACGCCGCGCGCCCCGCCCTTTGCCCGTCATCGTGCGGGTGATCATCAGCCGCCGCTCGGGGAGCTTCCCCGGGTCCTCGTGCCCTCGCTTCGCGAGGTGCACTCGGTTCGGCCTACGGCCTCAGCCCTGCCCCTCTTCGCGGCGGCATCTTCACGGTTCTTCACTTCGCCGCTTCAGCAGATCCTTGACCGACTCCTCGTAGTCTTCCTCGGAGATCAGGCCCTTCGCGACCAGGACGTGGACCAGCGCGCGCACGCGGAGCGCGGCATCGGCTTCGTCGCTGACGACGTGGTGCGGAACGGTCGCAGGCACCTCGACCGTCTCCTCGCCGTGATGCGAGGGCGGCCGCGAGTGGAGCTGCGTCGTCGGCGCGAGATCCTCGCCGAAGCGGCGCTTGCGCGGGAGGACCGAGGTCGACTGCGCGCGGTAGCCCTCCTCGGCGAGCTCCTCGACCGCTGACAGCGGCAGGAGCGTCACCTCGATCTCGCAGCCGGTCACGTGCTCGACCTCCGCGATCGCCGCGCCGTCGGTGGGATCGGCCATCGCGAGCCGCATGATCCGCGCGCCGGCGCCGTCGACCGAGACGGACAGCGGCAGGACGCGCAACCGACGACAGGTCTCGCGGGTCAGCTCGCCGAGCGCGCCGAGCTCCGGGCGCACCTCGCCCGGATCGGCGACCGGCGTACGGGTCACGCGCCGGATCGCGCCGAGCAGGACGACCTCGTCGACGCCGAGGTCGCGCACGAGGATCGCGATCAACGGTTCGCCCCGCTGCTCGGCGAGCCGGCCGGCGCGCGCAGCGTCGGCCTTGCTCACGAGGCCGGCGTCGAGCGCGATCTCTGCGAGGGTCCGGGGCACCAGCGCGCGCGGCAGGATTCGAACCTGCGACCTTTGGCTCCGGAGGCCAACGCTCTATCCAGCTGAGCTACGCGCGCAGAACAGCGAGGGGATACACATACCCGGCCCGACGACGGCCGCGCAAGGTGTCGTTGACACGGCGATCGGGCCCGACGACCCTCGATGCGTGGATACGACGGTGAGGTCGGCGGACGAGCCTGTCCCGGCGCCGGCACCCCCGGCCTGGACGCTCGTCCTCGCCCATCACCCCGACCCGGCGCTGATCGGGCGGTGGACCCCGATCGGCGCCGGGCTCGAGCTCGGCCGCGGCGGCGACGCGTTCGGCGACGGCGCGCTCGATCACGCCACGCTGTCGCGCACGCACGCGCGCATCACCTCGGATCCGCGCGTGCAGGACCTCGGCAGTCGCAACGGCACGCGCGTCAACGGCGCGCCCGCGTCCGGCGAGCCGCTCGCGCCCGGCGACGTGATCGAGATCGGCGATCTGCTGCTGCTCGCGGTGCGCCCCGCACGACCGCCGCGCGTGATCGACGACGCCGGCGTGATCGGCCGCTCGGGCGCGCTCGCCGAGGTGATCGACGAGCTGCGCGCGTCGCGCGCGAGCACGGTGCTGCTCGTCGGCGAGACCGGCACCGGCAAGTCGCTCCTCGCGCGCGCGATGCACGCGTGGAGCGGGCGCGGCGCGATCGCGATCCTGCCGTGCGCGAGCGTCTCCGCGGAGCTCGCCGCGCGCGAGCTGCACGGCGTGACCGCGGGCGCGTTCCCCGGCGCGGTCGAGCGCGCGGGCCTGCTCGCGGGCGCCGACGGCGGCACCCTCGTCCTCGACGGCCTCGACGACGCCGCGCCGCCCGTGCAGGCCGCGCTCCGCGCGTTCCTCGACGATCGCACGCTGCGCCCGGTCGGCGGCGCGGCGCCGCGCGTGCTCGACGTGCGCGTGATCGCGACCGCGCGCGGCACCGGCCTCGTGCGCCCCGAGCTCGCGAGCCGCGTCGAGGCGTTCGTCGTGCGCGTGCCGCCCTTGCGCGATCGCCTCGAAGATCTGCCGGTGCTCGCGCGCGCGGCGTTCGCGCGCGCCGGCCGCGCGCCGTCGAAGCGGCTCGCGCTCGCGCTCTACCGTCACGCGTGGCCGCACAACGCGCGCGAGCTCGAGGGCGTGATCGAGCGCGCGATCGCGAGCACACCCGATGATCCCGTCCCGCTCTCGCCTGCGATCGCCGCGCACCTCGGCGCCGCGGATCCCGCGCCCACCGCCGCGCTGATCGCCGCCGCCGACGGATCGTGGATGCGCGTGCACGGCGGCGAGCGGATCAACCTGCGCCGGCGCGAGAGCCTCGGTCGTCTCTTGCAGGCGCTGATCGCCGCGCGCCGCGATCGCCCCGGCCAGCCGCTCTCGATCAAGGATCTGTTCGACGCCGGCTGGCCCGACGAGAAGGCCGCCGCGCGCTCGGCCGCCGGCCGCGTCTACGTCGCGCTCACCGCGCTGCGCAACCTCGGCCTGCGCGACCTGCTCCGCCGCGACGACGACGGCTACGCGATCGATCCGGACGCGCGCGTCGAGATCGTTGACTGAGTCAACGATCGGCCGGTGGGTGCGTCTTCTCCCAGGTCGCGAGATCGAGATCGGGATCGTGTGGCTGCGGATCGATCACCGGCCGCGCTTGCTCGATCAGCGCGCGCGCGCGCTCGCGATCGACGTCCCACAGCGCCTCGGCGAGGAGCAAGCGCGTCTCCGCGAGCTGCTCCGGGCTCGCCACCTTCTCGCGGAACGCGAGCGCCCGCTCGACCAGCGGCCGCGCGCGCGCGGCGTCGCCGAGCCGCAGGTACGCGCGCCCGAGCGTGAAGCGCGCGAACGCCGCGAGGATGCCGTCGGGCTGGACCTTGTCGTAGACCGCGAGCGCGGGCTCGAGCTGCGCGCGCGCGGCGTGCGCGTCGTCGAGCTGCAGGTAGGTCTCGCCGAGCGAGATGCGGATCATGTTGGTGCGCGGATCGTCGGGGCCGACGTGCTTCATGCAGATCGCGAGCGCGCGTTCCAGCTCGACCAGCGCGCGATCGGCGTGGCCTTGATCGCGCAGCACGATCGACATGTTCATGATCGGGCCCGCGAGCTCGAGCGCGTCGGGCCCGATCGTCTTCTCGTAGATCGCGATCTCGCGCCGCGCCGCCGCGTACGATCCGTCGGCATCGCCGTCGGTGTGCAAGATGCTCGACAGCATCCCCTCTGCGAGCGCGTGCGACATCGGGTTCGCGTCGGGATCCGCCTCGTAGATCGCGAGCGCGCGGTGGATCAGCGTGAGCGCCTGCGCGGTGTCGCCCTTCTCGTCGAGCATCGCCGCGAGGTTGATCAGCATGCCGGCGACGTGCGGGTGGGTCGGACCGTACGCGTGCTCGTACGCGGCGAGCGCGTGACGGAAGCGCCGTTCGGCGTCGTCGAAGTCGCCGGCGCCCTTCGCCGCGAGCGCGAGCTTGTTGTCGTAGTCGGCGAGCTCGACCGCGTCGTCGGGCAAGTACGTCGCCGCCACCTCCCGCGCGCGCATCCACGCCGCGCGCGCGTCGGCGGTGCGACCGCGCGACTCGTCGATCGACGCCCGCTGATCGGCGAGCTGCGCGGTCAGCTCCGCGTCGCCGCCGAGGCGCGCGATCGCCGCCTCGGCGCGCGCGCCCCACGCCTCGGCGCGCTCGTAGCCGGTGCTCTCGAGATCGACGAGCGATACCAGCTCGACCCAGCACTGCGCGGCGAGCCGATCGTGACGCGACGCCTCCGCGTTCCACAGCGCGTCGAAGAGGAGGCGCTCGCCGTCGGCGTAGCGCTCGGCGGCGAGCTCGAGCACGCCCTCTTGGAACTGCGTCTCGCCGATCAGCGGCCGCCATCCGAGCGCGCGCGCGTGCGCGATCTGCGCCGCCGCGAGCGCGGCGCCCTCGCGGTTCTTGCCGACGAGCCCGAGCGCGCGCGCGGTCGCCATCTCGCCGCGGATCGTCGCGATCGCCGGCGTGATGAACGGATTGGGCAGCGCCTCGGGGGCGCGCAGCGACGCCGCCTTGCTGCACGCGGCGAGTGAGGTCAGCGCGTGCGATGCGTCCTCGAGCTTCGCGAGCGAGCCGGCGTCGACCTGCGCGAGCTGCGTGACGAGCGCGCCGAGCTCGGCCTCGCGCTCGTCGAGGCACGCCATGCGCAGATCGAGCAGCTCGGCCGATTGCTCGTGCCGGACCTCGGTCGCGCGGCAGGCGTCGTCGCGCAGATCGACCCACGCGTCGGCGTAGCGATCGAGCGACGCGCGCACGCGCGCGAACGCCGCGCCGCCGCCGCGCACGCCCGCGAACGCGCGCGCGACGCGGATCGCCGACGGAGCGTCCCACACGCCGGCGAGGCGCCCGCGCCCGCCGGCGCACGGCGGATCGCCGCCGCGCACGAGCAAGACCGCCGCGTACGCCGCGACCGCGGCGGCCGCGACGCCCGCGATCCACGCGCCGCGACGCCGCGTGCGCACGAGCGCGTCGAGCAGCTCCGACATCGACGCGAACCGCGCCGCCGGCTCCTCGCGCAGGCCGCGCGCGATCACGCGGCGCACCGCGCGCGGCGGCGCGCTCGCCGCGCGCATCAGCGCGTCCTCGAGCGCCGAGCAGAAGCTGTATTGATCCGCGCGCGCGTCGACGCGGCCCGCGCGCTGCTCGGGCGCCATGTAGCGCGGCGTGCCCGCGATCTCGCCGGGCGTCTCGTCCTCGGCGATCGCGAGGCCGAAGTCGAGCACCTTCGGTCCGCCCTCGCTGACGACGACGTTCGACGGCTTGAAGTCGCGGTGCACGAGCCCGGCCGCGTGGGTCGCCGCGAGCCCGCGCCCCGCCGCGACGAAGACGTCGACGATCTCGCGCCAGCCTCGCCGCCGCAGCGCGAGCCACGCGGCGAGATCCGGCCCGTCGACCAGCTCCATCGCGACGAAGATCTGATCGTCGATCGCGCCGACCTCGAACACCGCGACGACGTTCGCGTGCGCGATCTTCGCCATCGCCTGCGCCTCGCGCAGCAAGCGCTCGCTCTCGATCACCGCGCCGCGCGCCGTGATGCGCTCGCCGCGCACGAGCTTGATCGCGACCTTGCGATCGAGCTCGGGATCGTACGCCTCGTAGATGCGGCCCATCCCGCCCTCGCCGCGCTCGCGCACGACGAGGAAGCGGCCGACCGTGCTGCCGCGCAGGAGCGCGGCGCGCGCGACCGGCGGCGCTTCGTCGCCGCCCGTCGACGACACGGTGGCCTCGACGTCCTCGCGCATCGTTCGAAGATCGTACCCGCGTGGGCGCCGCGCGGCTCCCGCTGATCGATCTTTTAGATCGGTTTAAGGTACGCTCGCGCGATGGCGCTCCGTCCCGACGATGCCCGCGTCCGTGCCGCGATCCACTCGATCTTCGTCGAGCGCGGCGGGCCGCCCGAGGCCGACGAGCTGATCGCGCGCACCGAGCTGCCGCGCGACGAGATCTTCGATGCGTTGCGCCGGCTCGCGGCGACCGGATCGATCACGCTGCGGCCGGGCACGCTCGATGTCTGGGCCGCGCCGCCGTTCTCCGCGACGCCGACGATCCATCACGTCACGGTCGGTGACGGCGAGCACGCGAAGAAGTTCTGGGCCGGGTGCGCGTGGTGCGCGCTCGGCGTGTGCGTGGCGGTCGGGCCGGGCCGCATCCACTCGCTGTACGGCGGCGAGGACGAGCCGTTCGATCTCACCGTCGACGCGCAGGGCCCGCGCGACGTCCGCGTCGCCGATGCGGCGACCCGGACGAGATCGGTGACACGGGGCGGCGAGACCTGCGTGCACTTCGCCGTCCCCGCGAAACGATGGGGCGAATCGCTCGGCTACGCGTGCGCGACGATCCTCTTCTTCAAGTCGCCCGACGACGAAGAAGACTGGCTCGCGCGCACGCGCCTGCCGGCGGGTCGCGTGGTCGGGCTCGAGCAGACCTGGCGGCTCGCCCAGCGCTTCTTCGAGAAGTTCTCTGAGCCCGGTCCGCACCTGCGCCACAAGTCCGACGTCGACGCCCTCTTCCGGGACGCCGGCCTGGACGATCCGTTCTTCCTGCTGAAATGAGTAGAGCCGCCGAACGGGGCAGGGCCGAGGGCGCAGCCCGAGCGGCGATGAAATCTCGCAAGGTAGGGAAACGCTTCCCAATCAGGCCCCGACCGAGTAGCCTCGCGCGCGATGTCAACCGAACAAGAGCTCGAGCGGGTCGTGATCCGCTTCGCCGGTGATTCCGGCGACGGCATGCAGCTCACGGGCACCGAATTCACGAAGGCTGCAGCAGAGGCCGGCAACGACATCGCGACGTTCCCGGACTTCCCCGCCGAGATCCGCGCTCCCGCCGGCTCGCTCGCCGGCGTCTCCGGCTTCCAGCTCCACTTCTCCTCGACCGAGATCTACACGCCGGGCGACGCGCCCGACGTGCTCGTCGTGATGAACCCGGCCGCGCTCAAGTCGAACCTCAAGGATCTGCCCGACGGCGGCACGCTCATCGCGAACAGCGGCACCTTCATCGAGGCGAACCTCAAGAAGGCCGGCTACGCGACCAACCCGCTCGAGGACGGATCGCTCGCGAAGTACAAGCTCAACGCGGTCGACATCTCGCAGCTCACGCTCACCGCGCTCGACGGCACCGATCTCTCGACGAAGGAGAAGGGCCGCTCGAAGAACTTCTTCGCGCTCGGCCTCGTCTTCTGGATGTACGGCCGCGACACCGAGGCGGAGATCCGCCGCATCTACCAACAGTTCGCGAAGAAGCCGGGCCTCGGCGACGCGAACGTGAAGGTCTTCAAGGCCGGCTATCACTACGGCGAGACCGCCGAGGTCTTCCAGACCCAGTACAAGGTCCCGCCCGCGCAGTTCAAGCCGGGCATGTACCGCAACATCACCGGCAACGAAGCGCTCGCGATCGGCCTCGTCGCCGGCGCGCAGTTCGCGGGCAAGTCGCTCTTCTACAGCGGCTATCCGATCACGCCCGCGTCGTCGATTTTGCACTCGCTCGCGAAGTACAAGAACTTCGGGACCGTCACGTTCCAGGCCGAGGACGAGATCGCGGCGGTCGGCGCGGCGATCGGCGCGGCCTACGGCGGCGCGGTCGCGGTCACCGCGTCGTCGGGTCCCGGCGTCGCGCTCAAGGGCGAGGCGATCGGCCTCGGCATCATGACCGAGCTGCCGCTCGTGATCGTGAACGTCCAGCGCGGCGGTCCGTCGACGGGGCTGCCGACCAAGACCGAGCAATCGGATCTCAACCAGGCGATCTACGGACGCAACGGCGAGGCGCCGTGCCCGGTGATCGCGGCGAAGTCGCCCGGCGATTCGTTCTACGCGGCGATCGAGGCCGTGAAGGTCGCGACCAAGTACATGGTGCCGGTCTTCCTGCTCAGCGACGGCTACATCGCCAACGGCAGCGAGCCGTGGCCGCTGCCCGATCTGCGCGCGCTGCCCAAGTTCGAGGTCCTGCACCGCACCGATCCGAACGGCTACTTCGTCTACCAGCGCGATCCGGAGACGCTCGCGCGCGCGTGGGTCATCCCGGGCACGCCCGGCCTCGAGCACCGGATCGGCGGCATCGAGAAGGACGCGCTCACCGGCAACATCTCGTACGACCCCGCGAACCACGAGAAGCAGACGCACGTGCGCGCCGAGAAGGTCGCGCGCGTCGCGCAGGAGATCGGCGCGCCCGACATCTTCGGCGACAAGACCGGCGACGTGCTCGTCCTCGGCTGGGGCGGCACGTTCGGCGCGCTCCGCCAGGCGGCGTCGGCCGTCCGCGCGCAGGGCAAGAAGGTCAGCCACTATCACCTGCGCTGGTTGAACCCGCTCGAGCCCGCGCTCGACGAGATCGTCCGCGGCTTCAAGCACGTGCTGGTCGCCGAGCTCAACATGGGCCAGCTCCGCCACATCGTCCGCGACCGCTATCTGATCGATGCGGTCGGCCTCAACAAGATCCAGGGTCAGCCCTTCAAGGTGCGCGAGGTGGTCGCGGCGATCGAGAAGCTCCTCGAGTCGCCGGCGAAGCAGCCCGCCGCCGCCGGCAACGGGCAGGAGTACGTGATCCAATGAGCGACGCCGCCAAGAAGCCGATCAAGCTCGGCAAGAAAGACTTCGAGTCCGATCAGGACGTGCGCTGGTGCCCGGGCTGCGGTGACTACGCGATCCTCGCGACCGTGCAGCGCGCGCTCGCGCAGATCGGCGTGAAGCGCGAGTCGACCGTGTTCGTCTCGGGCATCGGCTGCTCGAGCCGCTTCCCGTACTACATGAACACGTACGGCTTCCACTCGATCCACGGCCGCGCGCCGGCGATCGCGTCGGGCCTGAAGATCGCGCGCCCCGAGCTCGACGTGTGGGTGATCACCGGCGACGGCGACGGCCTGTCGATCGGCGGCAACCACCTGCTGCACGCGCTCCGCCGCAACATGGATCTCAAGATCCTGCTCTTCAACAACCAGATCTACGGGTTGACGAAGGGCCAGTACTCGCCGACCTCCGCGATCGGCACGCGCGCGGCGTCGACGCCGGTCGGCTCGGTCGACTACCCGGTCGCGCCGGCGACGATCGCGCTCGGCGCGGGCGCGACGTTCGTCGCGCGCGTCGCGGACACCGACGCGAAGACGATGCTCGGCATCCTCGAGCGCGCGTACCAGCACAAGGGCAGCGTGTTCATCGAGATCCTCCAGAACTGCCCCGTCTTCAACGACGGCATCTGGGACACGGTGAAGGACGACCCGACCGGTCACCAGATGCACCTCGCCGAGGGCAAGCCGCTCCGCTTCGGCGAGAACGGCAAGCACGGCATCAAGCTCGACGCCGAGATGCGCCCGCACGTCGTCGAGGTCGGCGACGGTCCGGGGCTCACGCCGGAGAGCGAGCTGCTCGTGCACAAGGAGCAGGGCTCGACCGCGTACGCGTTCCTGCTCGCGTCGCTCATGCAGCCGGACTTCCCGGTGCCGGTCGGCGTGCTCCATCGCGATCCGAAGCCGAGCTACGAGCAGATGGCGATCCAGCAGGTCGCCGACGCCAAGGCCAAGCAGGGCGAAGGCGATCTCGAGAAGCTGCTCTACAGCGGCATGGTCTGGGAAGTCGGCGCCGACGGCGTCAAGCACTGACGATGGCGCGGTGGGCGGCCATCGCGCTCGTCCTGTGCAGCTGTGGCCCGACGACGCCGGCCGCGCGGCGCGATTGGCCGGCGTGGCTCTCCGCCGCGCGTCCCGAGCCGGCGTACCCGCCGCGCCTCGACGCGCCCGACGACGCGACCTGCCGGCAGCGCGTCGCGAAGTTGCGTGATCGTTTCCACGGCTGGGACGTCCAGACCGATCCGCTGTGCCTCGCGATCCGCGCGAGCCGCACCGCGGGGCACGGCGACGCGCGGCTCACGACCGGCGAGGTCGACGAGCTGCGCGAGGTCTTGCTCGCGAACCCCGAGCTGTTCGGGCTCCCGTTCGGCGCGGCGCCGTCGGAGGACATCACCGACCTCGCGGGGGTCGGGACGATCGTCTCGTGGACCCAAGATCTCGCGAAGACGTCGGCGATCCTCGTCGGCGCGCGCGCGCACGAATCGGCCGATCACTTCGACACGCCGGCGGGGCCTCACCGCGCCGACGTGCCGCGCACGATCGCGATCGAGGGGCACTTCCTGCCGCTGGTGTTCCCGTCGACGCCGGCGCGCAAGTCGAACGCCGAGCTGCTCGCGCCGTTCGACGGCCGACCGCTCTACGCGATGTGGAGCTCGCGCGGTCCGTGCGAGTCGGATCAAGGCGGCTCGGGGTTCGGCGGCCGCGTCGAGAGCCTCGACGTGAAGGGGACGATCAACGCGTACCGCGGCGTGCTCGTGATCGTGCGTCCGTCGTCGATCGAGCTGCGCGACGTCGTGCACTTCCTCCCGGTCGGGGCGTTCCATGCGGGCGGCCAGACGTTCCGCTGCGCGACGACGCGCGAGCGCGAGCGCGATGGCTATCGATCCTCGGTGCCGCTCGGCTTCGTCGTCGACGCGCGCACCGGAGAGGATCTCACCGACGTCGCGCCGCCGTGGACCTACGAAGGCTGGTACGGCATGAGCCCGTACCGACCGATCGACCTCACGAACGACGGCTTCTTCACGAGCACGTTGCCGTGGCCGTCGTTCGAGCTGCCGGCGGCCTCTCCTCCCGCATAACGCGACATCGCGGTCATGGAAACCTGAGAGTCGCGCGGGCGGTTTCGCGAAGATGCGCTTGGCGCTACCTTTGCAACCGGAGGTCGCATGCGTTCGATCGCATTCGTCGTCTTCCTCTCCGCGTGCATGTCGCACGGCATCGGCACCGATCCCGGCGATCACGTCTACGACGGCGCGGTCGTCTCGATCGTGCTCGATGATCAGGGCGGCGGCTTCGCGCCACCACCGCCGAGCGGCCCGTGCGATCCACAGGTCGCGCGCTACACCGTGACCAACGCGACGCACGATCTCGCGTGGTCGGCATGCGACGTCGTCGGCACGAGCCCGAACCAGACGACCGCGCCGCGCACGGGCCACCGCGTGCTGGAGGCGAGCGAGTGGGCCTCGCTCACCGACGCGCTGTCCGCGATCGTCGTCGTCGCCAACGACGGCCGTTGCGGCGCCGACAAGCCGACCTTCGCGCTGATCGTCAACACGTCGAACGACACGATCGAGTACGCCGACAACTTCTACGCCTGCCAGAACCAGAACAAGCCGCTCGTCGACGGCGACGCGCTCTCGCACGCGATGCAGGTCGCGGGCGGGCTTGCGATGTCGAAGTAGCAGCGATACGAATCGGCGCATGAAGCGCTTGATCGGGATCGCGGGGTTGTTCGTCGCGTCGAGCTGCACGGTCGGTGCGCCGCCGGGCTTCTCCAAGGGCGAGTCGTGGCAGTTCCCGCTGGTCGGGCCGCTCGAGAACGGGCAGCTGATCACGACCGTCTGGGTCAACGACAAGGGCCCGTACCTCTTCTTGATCGATCCCGACTCCCCGATGTCGACGATCGACGACGGCGTCGTCAGCGAGGTGCAGCCGTATGCGCACGCCGCGGCGGACCGCTACGACGACGAGCAGGACACCTCGCACCCGATGCAGATCGCCGAGGGCACGCACCTCAAGATCGGCAACGACCTCACCGTCGATCACCACGATCTCTGGGTCGTGCACGTCGGCACCTTCAACGTCGGCGGCCGTCAGGTCCGCGGCGTGATCGGTCACGACATCATCGCCGACTCGATGATCTTCGGCTTCGATCGCGACAAGGGCGTCGCCTATCTCGCGACGCGCAAGGGCTTCGTCGCGCCGCCGAACGCGCAGGTGGTCGACTACCGCGCGCTGACCAACCACCTCGCGATCACGCTCCTCCCGGTGCCGCGCCACCTCGTCACCGCGCAGATCGGCGGCAAGGATCAGACCCTGCACGTCGATCTCGGCGGCGTGCAGACGCAGCTGCGCGAGCAGCGCTGGAAGGACGCCGGCCTGCAGACGATCGCGTCGAAGGACCAGCTCGTCGACGAGGCCGGCACGCTGCGCGACGTCGATCACGTCGGCATCGCGTCGGAGATCAAGCTCGGCAACCTCGCCGCGCACGGCGTGAAGATCGTGCCGTACGACGATCGCCGCTGGGAGCGCGAGGACATCGACGGCGTGCTCGGCCTCGGCTTCTTCCAGGACGACGCGGTCTGGGTCGATCAGGACGCGAAGAAGATCTACGTCACGCCGCGCTCGCCCAGCACCGACGCGATGACCAAGGCGCGCATCGATCGCTGGGGCTCGACGGTGCTGTCGAACTGCCCGCACACCGCGTGCTTCGACGTCTCGGTCGTGCCGCCCGATCCCAACGCGACCGGCCCGCAGCCGCCGGTCGTGCACTTCCAGCGCGACGACGCCGCCAAGGATCTCAACATCGAGCTCGTCCTCCAGCCGATGCGCGCCGACGGCTCGCCGATGTCGGCGCCGCTGCTCGTCGTCAGCTTCCCGCAGGGCGCCGACACGATGACCGCGCAGCTCGATCCGTCGTACGCCGACGCGCAGGTCAAGGTCGTCGACGCGAGCCCGTTCGTGCGCGCCTGCCCGACCCCGGGCAAGGGCTGCCTCTACTCGCTCGCGCAATGACGTAGACTCTACGCATGCGGCTCGCGGTCGCCCTGATCGTGTGCGCGTCGTGCAGCCTGCCCGAGGGCGACTACTTCGGGCAGATCCCCGACGTGCACGATCGCCCGCGCACGCTGCGCTTCTGCAACCAGGGCGAGCCCGACTACCTCGATCCGGCGCTCGGCAACACGACCAACGCGACGCCGATCCTGTTCGCGATGTTCGACGGGCTGACGCTGTACGCGCCCGACGGCAGCGCCGAGCCGTCGCTCGCGACCAGCTGGGACATCGCGCCCGACATGCGCACGTTCACCTTCCACCTGCGCAAGGAAGGTCGCTTCTCCAACGGCCGCGCGATCGACGCGTACGACTTCGCGTACGCGTTCCTCCGCCTGCTCGATCCGACGACGGCCTCGCCGATCTCCGACAAGCTCGAGTTCGTCAAGAACTACGACGGCTACACCGGCAACACCGTGCGCAAGCTGCTCCACGACGCGGGACCGCTGAAGGCGGGCGCGGTCGTCGAGCTCGTCGACGCCAGCGACAAGACGCCCGACACCAACCTGCGCCGCTCGACGCACGCGCTCGAGCTGCGCGATCTCGGCGCGCCGATCGCCGACGCGTACGCGCACGTGCCCGCCGGCGCCGACGTCGAGCTGGTCGAGCTGACCGGCGGGCCGGTCTCGTATCCGTCGCCCGCCGGCGTCGAGTGGGCGTACGTCTTCTGGGACGACGGCGACGGTCACTACGGCTGGGTGCCGTCCGCGGATCTCGACGTCGCGCCCAACGACGACGCGACGTACTCGATCCGCGCGATGCCGATGCGCCAGTGGCCCGGCGTGCAAGCGACGCCCGAGGTGCTCGCCGCCGACGACGCCGCGCCGCACCCGACCGTGCAGGTCAAGGGCCGCGATCTCTTGCGCCTGCCCGAGCTGATCGGCATGCGCATCCCCGATCGCTACACGTTCGTGATCGAGACGCCGGTCCCGATCCCGTACGTCGTCGCGTCGACGCCGAGCCAGTGCTGCCGCGTGACGCCGCGCGAGGTCGTGTCGCGCTGGCCGCGTCGCTGGACCGACGCGTCGCACATCGTGACGTCGGGCCCGATGCACCTGAAGCTCTGGCTCGAGAAGGATCGCGTCGAGCTGGTCCGCTCGCCGACGTTCTGGAACCAGAAGATCGTGAAGGCCGACGAGGTGATCGTCTTCAACATGGACGATCAAGCGGCGAACACGAACTACTACGCCGCCGGTGGCTGCGACGCGATGGCCTCGAACAACATCCCGACCTCGTACCTGCCGGTGATGAACGGCGAGAAGCACTCGTACAAGGACTTCGCGTCGAAGCCGTACAACGGCATCTACTTCGTCTATCTCAACACCGAGAAGCTGACCAACCGCCACCTGCGCCGCGCGCTCGCGTACGCGATCGATCGGCGCCCGATCCCGCGCATCATCCACAAGGGCTACGGCACCTCGCAGGTGACGCCGGGCACGCGCATCTCGGATCTGTCCGACGCCGATCGCGCGACCTGCGGCGTCACGCGCGACCAGCCCGGCTTCGCGATGATCGAAGCGCCCGGCGTCTGCTACGTCCCGCCGCCCGGCCTCGACTTCGATCCCGCGAAGGCGAAGGAGGAGCTCGCGCTCGCGCGCCAGGAGCTCGGCGCCGACTTCCCGAAGCTGACGTACCGCTACAACTCCGGCTCCGAGGGCCACAAGCTGATCGCGGAGTACCTGCAGCAGTCGTGGCAGCAGGTGCTCGGCCTCGACGTCGGCCTCGAGAGCCAGGAGTGGAAGACCTTCGTCAAGGACACGACCGACGGCCAGTACCAGATGGCGCGCTTCGGCAACATCGGCTCGATCGCCGACACCGAGAGCGACTTCATCGTGCTGTTCCACTGCAAGGCGCCGTCGAACCGCTCGCGCTACTGCAGCCCCGAGTTCGAGAAGGTCTACGCCGAAGCGAAGCAGATCTTCGATCGCAAGGCGCGCAACGCGAAGCTCGCCGAGGCGGAGAAGATCATGCTCGAGGACGCGCCGGTGATCCCGCTCTACGTCTACACGCAGGAGCACCTGACCAAGCCGTACGTGCGCGACCTGCCGATCAACTTCGTCGATCAAGTGCCGCTGTACCGCGCCTGGCTCGATCCGGACTGGAACAAGTAGTGCTGCGCCTGATCGTCTCGCGCCTGGCGGGCGGCGTCGCGGTGATCGTCGCGGTCGCGACGCTCGCGTTCTTCCTCTTGCACGCGGCGCCGGGCGGACCGTTCGACGCCGAGCGCGCGCTGCCCGAGAACGTGCGCAAGAACGTCGAGGCGCACTATCACCTCGACGAGCCGATCCTCTCGCAGTACGCGCGCTACATGGGCGACCTCGCGCACGGCGACTTCGGCCAGTCGATCAAGCGCGTCTCGACGGTCAGCGAGATCATCCGCGTCCACTTCCCGTACAGCCTCGCGATCGGCGTCAGCGCGCTCGCGATCGCGATCACGTTCGGCCTGCTGATGGGCGTGATCGCGGCGTGGCGCCGCAACACGTGGCTCGACTACCTCTTGATGTCGATCGCGCTGGTCGGGATCTCGATCCCGTCGATCGTGCTGGGGCCGCTCCTGGTCGCGTACTTCTCGCTGCAGCTCGGCTGGCTGCCGCCGGCGCGCATCGAGGGCTTGTCGTCGTACATCCTGCCCGCGCTCGTGCTCGGCATGATCTACATGGGCACGATCGCGCGCCTGTCGCGCGGCGCGATGCTCGAGGTCCTCTCGCAGGACTTCGTGCGCACCGCGCGCGCGAAGGGCCTGCGCGAGCGCGTCGTCTTGTGGAAGCACGCGGCGCGGCTCGGCGTCGTGCCGGTCGTGACGTACCTCGGGCCCGCGACCGCGACCTTGATCAGCGGCTCGTTCGTCGTCGAGAAGATCTTCGGCGTGCCCGGGCTCGGCAGCTTCTTCATCGAGAGCATCACCAACCGCGACTACCCGCTCTTGTGCGGGACGCTGGTCTTCTACGTGATGTTCCTCGTCGTCCTGAACATCGCCGTCGACATCGTGCACGGCATCTTGGATCCGCGCATCCGGGAGAGGCGCTAGATGTGGCGTGACGCCTGGCGCCGGCTGCGCAAGAACCGCATGGCGGTCGTGTGCGCGGCGTTCACGCTCGCGATGGTGATCTTCTGCGTCGCGGGCCCGTGGATCGCGGGCCTGTTCGGGCTCGACGAGACGACGATCGACGCGCAGCTCGGCGCGGTCAGCCCGCGCGGCGCGCACTGGCTCGGCACCGATACGCTCGGGCGCGACATGCTCGTGCGCTGCATGCACGGCGGGCGCATCGCCCTCTTGGTCGCGCTGACCGCGACGTTGGTCGCCCTCGTGATCGGCGTCTCCTGGGGCGCGATCGCCGCGTACGCCGGCGGGCGTACCGACTACGTCATGATGCGCATCGTCGACGTCTTGTACGGCTTCCCGACGCTCGTGTTCGTGATCGTCGTGATGGCGACGTTCAACCTCGACAGCCTGGTGTGGCTGTTCGCGCTGATCGGTGCGATCTCGTGGCTGACGATGGCGCGCTTGGTGCGCGCGCAGGTGATGAGCCTGCGCCACCGCGACTTCGTCGAGGCCGCGCGCGCGCTCGGCGCGCGGCCGTCGCGCATCCTGTTCCGCCACATCGTGCCGAACACGATGGGCGTCGTGATCGTGTACGCGACCTTGTCGATGCCGTCGGTGATGCTCTACGAGGCCGTCCTCTCGTACCTGGGCGTCGGCGTGCACGCGCCGCGCGCGTCGTGGGGCACGCTGGTCACCGAGGGCGCGTCGCAGATCATCGCGTACCCTTGGTTGTTGTACGGACCGGGCCTGATGATGGCGACGACGATCTTCGCGTTGAACTTCTTCGGCGACGGACTGCGCGACGCGCTCGATCCGCAGACGAGAAAAGATTGATGCGCGCCTGGTTGATCCTGGTGGCTGCGTGCGGATCGACTTCGCCGAAGCCGAGCGCGACGCCCGCGCCCGCGTCGGATCCGTGCGTCGAGCTGCGCGCGCCGATCGAGAAGGTCGTCGCGGCCGAGCTCGCGGAGCATCCCGGCGGCGCCAAGCCGATCGCCGAGACCCAGCGCGAATTCTCGACGCGCATGATCGAGGCCTGCAAGGGCGACGCGTGGTCGCCCGACACGATCGCGTGCTTCGCGCACGGCACGCGCACCGAGGACTGGGACGCGTGCCCGCTCACGCCGCAACAGCTCGAGTCGTTGAAGCAACGCCTCGGCGGCGACGACGACCCCGACGCGCCCGCGCCCGCGCCTTCGTACGACCTCTCGCCCGATCTCGGCATCGCCGCCTGCGACGACTACCTCCGCGCGATCGCGCGCGCGATGCAGTGCCCGTCGCTCGACGAGCCCGCACGCCAGCAGCTGCGCGAAGCGGTCGATCACCAGAAGCGCACCTGGCGCACGATGAAGCCCGACGACGCCGCGGCCTCGTGCAAGCTCGAGATGGAGACGCTGATCAAGGCCGCGAAGATCGCGGACTGCACGCTCTGATCGCGCGCTCGGATCGTCGCCTGAGCGCGGTGCTCGAACATCCAAACCGAAACGTCTCAAGAGGCCGGCGGCGCGGAGCCTCGTGATCGCACGAACGTCGGCGGCCGCGGCGATGTCGGCGCTCGGGAAATGAACCTCGCCGACGGGTCGCACACGCTCCCGAGCGCTTCGCGAGGGTCTGCAACGCCGCCTGAGCTCCCGCTCACGATCGGCGCACGAGTTGAGCGCGTCGCGCGGTCGGTTGCATTGCCCGAGCGCCAACATCGGCGCGGCCGCCGACCTTCGTGCGATCACGAGGCTCCGCGCCGCCGGCCTTTTCAGATTTTTCGGGTTTGACGACCCGAAATCGCGAGCGCGAGGGGGGGCAGTTGCCGGCGGAGCGGCTACTTGCCGCCGCCGCCGGAGGAGGTGCCGATGGCGAGGCGGACGAGGCCGGCGTTCTTGGCGCGCTCCATCAGGTCGACGACGCGGCCGTGGCTGACGCCGCGGTCGGCTTGGAGGACCACTTGGGTGGACTTGTCGCGCTGGAAGGCGGCCTTGAAGAGGTTGTCGATGTCCTTGTCGGCGACCAGCTTGCCGTTGACCTGGATGTCGCCGGAGACGGGCACGACGAGGACGAGCGAGGCCTTGGTCGGATCGATCTCTTGGGCCGCGCCCGTCGGGAGATTGACCTTGAGGCCGGCGCGCTTGTCCTCCTCGACCTTCTTCTGGACCTTCTCGGCCGCGGTGGTCGCCTTGCTCGCCTGGTACTGCACGGCGAGCGCGGAGACCATGAAGATGATCACCATCACCAGGAAGACGTCGGTGAGCGGCGTGATGTTGATGTCGGCGAACAGGCCGCCGACGCTCTCGCCTTCGTCGGACATGCCGACGTCGTCGGACTCAGGCAGCTTCCCGATCGCCATCGTCCTCGCCTCGCGCCTTCGAGCGCTTGCTGCCCTTCTCCTCGCTGGGAGCCGGTGCGTCGGTGAGCTGCTCGAGGAACTCGTCGGTGAGGAGCTTGAGCTCCGTCGCGATCCGTCCCGCGCGCTGGTTGAAGAAGTTGAAGAGGATCACCGCCTCGACGGCGACGAAGATGCCCGCGGCGGTCGCGATCAGCGCCTCCGAGATCGGGCCCGACACCATGTCGAACGGCACTTCCTTCTGGCCCTTGAAGCCGCCCATCGCGTTCATGATGCCGATGACGGTGCCGAACAACCCGACGAACGGCGCCGTCGCGCCGATCGTGCCGAGGATCCACAGGCGCGCGCGGAGGTCCTGGTTCACGCGCTGGCGCTCGCGATGGACGGCGGCGACGATCAGCTCCGGCTTCGCCCGACCGAGCCGCTCGTAGCCGACCAGGAAGACGTCGGCGAGCGGCGACGGCGAGCGCTCGCACGCGCTGCGCCCTTCGTCGATCGCGCCGCGCGACAGGCACCGGCCGACCGTGTCGGCCAGGGCGCGCGCGCGCGCGGTGAACTGCCACTGCGCGACCGCTCGCTCGAGCGCGACGGCCAGCGCCACCACCGACAGACCGACGATGAACCACAGGGCCACACCGCCGTTGTCGATCATGTCGAGGAGCGAACCGTTCATCACGTTCCTTATGCGGCGACGAGCCGCAGACAGCCTACTATGGCGCGAAGGGCGCGCGGTAGCCACCGCCGTCGAAGTCGACGAAGACAGGAGCGGTCAGCGCCGTCGCCGGGACGCCGTGCCCACGCAGCGCGGCATCGACCGCCTGCGCATCACTTCCGTCGACGAGGACCGGCAGCGACGCATCGTCGATCACGTCGTCGAAGAGGATCGGGAAGATCGCCTTGTTGCCGCGCGCGCGGAAGACCAACCACGCGTCGCGACCGGTCGCGCCCGCGCGGGTGACGATGTCGGATGACGCGAGCGTCACCGTCACGGTCGCCTCCCAGCGGAACACGCCTCCGCCCAGCGCGACCTTGTCGATCACCATCGGCAGCGCCTGCAGATCCGCGCGCGCGCACGGATCCTTGGCGTCGAGCGCGGTCGGATCCTTCGTCGTCCAGCAGCGCAGCGGGACCAGCGGCGCCGCCATCGGCGTGTCCGGCGTCGCGTTGGCGAAGACCTCGAGCGTGTCGAGCTCCGCCCAATCGGGCGACTGGATCGTCACGGTCAAGGTCACGCCCTGCGCGCCGTCGATCGTCGCGCCGATCGCGGGCTGACCCGCGCTGGTCACCGCGATCATCGGCGCGTCCGAGAGCACCACGTCGCGGTTGCGCGCGCCGGTCAACGTCATCATGACGTCGTCGACCGCGGTGCCCGACGCGAGCGCGGCGCCGCCGTCGTCCGAAACTCGGACGAACGTGCGCGGCATGCCCATCGTGTCGCTGATCTGCGTGTGCGAGTCGCTGTTGCCGGTCGGCGTCACGATGAAGCCCATCGACAGGAAGTTGAACCAGTCGCGCAGCGTGCGATCGAGCTTCGTGATCTCGCGCTGGCCGTCGCCGTCGGTGTCGCCCATCTGGAAGCCGTTCCACACCTCGAGCGTGTTGAACGCGTCGCTCCACAGCGACTCGTCGGGCAGGCGCAGCATCTCGTTCGGCACCGGCGCGTTCGCGAAGTCGCCGAAGATCGTGCGCTGCGTGTAGTCGAACTTCAGATCGGCGCGATCGAAGAACTCCTGGAAGTTGCCGACGCCGGGCGTGCCGCGCGGGTGGTTGATCTGCACGCACTTCGCGCCGTGCGCGCGCGCGCCGTCGAAGATCTGCTTCGGCACCATCGCGAAGCCGCCGGTGCCCTGCCCCCAGTCGACCGCGCCGTGGTTCGGCGACAGGGGATCGACGTCGACCGGGTACGCCATGAAGTGGCCGTACGCGAACGGCGTGATCTCCTCGCCGGGGATCACGCGCAGGAGATCGTCGGCGCCGAGGTCCTTCACGATCGGCTCGAGGTCCGAGACGTAGTCGTGATCGGTGACCGCGAACATCTCGATGCCGGCGGCGATCGCCGACTTCACGCGCTCGTCGGACGGCGTGATCGCGTCGGGCGAGCCGACCTGGTGCACGTGCCACTCGGTCGACAGGTAACCGGTCGTGTCGAGCTCGCGCCGCAGACGGAACGACAGCGTCTGATCGTGATCCGCCGTGACCTTCACCGACGCGACCGACCACTCGGTCCCGCGCGTCGCGTACACGCGATACGTCTGCCCCGCCGGCACGACGAGCGGCGCATCGGCGGTGGTGCCGAGCGAGAACTCGCTGGTCACGATCCCGGGCAAGCGATCCTTGTCGGGCCACACGCGCTTGTCGGGGAACGCGGCGTGCGGGCCGAGCACGAGGATGCGCGCCGGGATCGGCGTATCGGTCGCATCGTCGACGACGGAGAAGTCGAGCGTCACGGGCGTGGGGATCGTGAGGTTGACGCCGGTGCCCGCGGGCACGGCTTGCGAACGTCCGACATCCTTGACCTCGGCGCGCAGGAGAAGGTTGCCCGTCGCGGGCACCTTGCCGGCGAAGTGCCCGGTCGCGTCGGCGTCGAAGTAGCTGATGATCGTATCGGTGTCCTCGATCTGCCCGTTGCCGTCGACGTCGGCGAACACGCCGACGCGCGCGCCCACCGGCGCGGTGCCGCCGACGTCGCGCGAGTCATCGGCGCCGCGGAACGCGAGGTCGACGTCGCCGGCGTCGCGCCCGATCACGACGTCCATGTGCTCGGTCTGGCCCTTGCCCGGATCCAAGACGAGGTAGCGGTTGTTGCGATCGATCAGATCGATCAGCGAATCGGCGCCGAACAAGACGATCGAGACGCCGGCGACCGCGAACTGCGCGTTCTGCGCGGCCATCGCGTGGCGCGGCACCAGGCCGTACGCGACGCCCGGCCCCTGATAGACCGTGTAGTCGATCGGCGACTTCGCGCTGAGCGACGACAGCGCGTCGATGCCGAGCTCCTCGAAGCCGCGGCCGTTGCCCCACACGTTGATCACGCCGCCGGTGTCGGCCAGCGATCCCATCGGGCCCTGCGCCTTGTCCTGCGTGCCGTTGAAGATCGTCCAGTAGACCTCGAGCGTCGTCGCGCCGGGTTCGAGGATGTACGTCGTCGCGCACTCGAGCCGGTCGTCGACGTCGGGATCGACGTCGTTGTCGACGGGGATCGCGGGGATGCCCTTCAGATCGATGAAGTCATCCGCGACGGTGGTGCCGCGCGCGCGAACGACCGCGGCGCCGCCTTCGCTGCCGTCGCGCACGACCTCGAGCGACTGGTGATCGCAGGTGCGGCCGAGCTTGTAGACGAGGCCGAGCTCGCCGAAATGATCCGGCGTCGTCTGCACGCCGCTCGCATCGACGAACGCCGCGTCGATCAGGTTGCCGCCGGGAGGCACGACGCCGATCGCGCGGCCGGGCGCCTGGATGATCCAGTGCGCCTTCTCGTTGCCGATGATCGTGTCGCCGACCAAGCCCTGCGCGGCGGGCCCGCTCAGCAGATCCTTCGCTTCGGTGATCGGTCGCGCGAACGCGCCGGTCGCGCCGCCGGTCGGCGGCAAGGGCGGCAGGTAGTCGTCGAGCGAAGGCGAATGGTCTCCACCGCACGCGGCGATGAAGACCGCGAGCACGAGCGGTCCCCTCATGGCGGCGCATCGTATCCGACTTGCGACGAGATCGTCACCAAGGGTCGGACCGCGGCGCCCTTACCACGGGCGTATGGCACACATGCCCGGGAAATTCCTCTCACGCATGAGCTAAGTATTTTTGATTATAGTTATTTCTAATCGGTATTCACCTTGCATAGTTGTCTGACCGGTGCGCTGCCTGATCATCGACGACGACGACTCGCCACGCGTTCTCATGGAACGTCTGGTCGCCCGCGCGGGTCACCGCGTCACTGGTTGCTCGTCGCCGATGGCGGGTCTGCAGGCGGCCACGATGTCCCCGTACGACATCGCGATCGTCGACATGGAGATGCCGGGGATGGACGGCGCCGCGCTGATCGGCGAGCTGCGCCGCGTGATGCCCGAGATCCGCGTGCTGGTCGTCTCGGGCTACGGCGATCGCAACCACGTCATGGCCGCGATCGAAGCCGGCGCGGATGGCTACATCCTCAAGGACGAGCTCTCGGAGTCGCTCGCCGATTCGCTCCAGGAGGTGCGCGCGGGTCACACGCCGCTCTCCCCTCGCGTCGCGCGCCTCATGCTCGCGCGCCTGCGCCAGACGATGAACACGAAGTCGGTCGGCACCGGCTCGCACCCCGCGATCAAGGATCCGACCCGCGAGACGCAGCCGCTCGGAAAGATCAAGAAGCCGGATTGATGCTACAAGCGGGCAAATGTCTCGCATGGTGAAGTGCGCCAAGCTCGGCGCGACGCTGCCCGGCCTCCCGTACAAGCCGTTCCAGGACGCGCTCGGGCAGAAGATCTACGACAACATCTCGGCCGACGCGTGGTCGCAGTGGGTCGAGCACTCGAAGAAGCTCGTCAACGAGTACCGCCTCGACCTGACGCAGAAGCGCTCGCACGAGGTCTTGAAGGAGCAGTGCGAGCTGTTCCTCTTCGGTGAGGCGGGCGCGGCGATCGAGCCGCCCGACTACGTCCCCGAGAAGAAGTGAACCGCGACGACGTCGCGCTGTTCCGCCGGGTGCCGGCGCTCGCGCGCGCGGTGCCGTGGGTCCGCCTGGGCGCGTGGCCGACGCCGGTCGAGCCGTTGCCCGCGATCGGACGCGACGTCTGGGTGAAGCGAGAGGATCGATCGTCGCCGATCTACGGCGGCAACAAGGTGCGCACGCTCGAGGCGGTGCTCGGCCGCGCCCAGGCCGCCGGCGCGCGCACGATCTGGGCGACCGGCGCGTACGGATCGAACCACGCGGTCGCGACCGTGATGCACGCGGAGCGCGCGGGCATGGACGCGGGCGTGATCATGTTCCCGCAGCCCGCGAGCGAGGCCGCGCGCGCGAACCTCGGCGCGATGATCGCGCGCGGCGCGGCGCTCGTGCGGATCGCGAACGTCGCGATGTTGCCGTTCGCGATGCGTCGCGTGCGCCGTGACGATGCGTGGGTGATGCCGCCCGGCGGCGCGACGCCGGAAGGCGCGATGGGCGCGTTGTCGGCGGCGTTCGAGCTCGCGACCCAGATCGAAGATCGGATCGTTCCGGCGCCGAGCCGGATCGTGCTCGCGGTCGGCTCGACGTGCACGACCGCGGGCCTCCTCGCCGGCGTGCACCTCGCCGCGTCGCTCGGCATCGGCTTCGATCGCGCGCGCCTGCCCGCGATCAGCGCGGTGCGGGTGACGCCGTGGCCCGTCACCGATCCGTGGCGCGTCGCTTCGCTCGCCGCGAAGACGCTCGCGCTCGCCGACGAGCTGCGGGGCGATCGCACCGGCGTCGGGCTGCGCGGCTTGCGCGCGTCGCTCACCGTCGAGGGCGCGTACTTCGGCGGCGGCTATGGACGCGCGACCGCGCGCGGCCTGCGCGCCGCGGCGCGCTTCGCCGAGCACGGCGGTCCTCCGCTCGACGCGGTCTACTCGGCGAAGGCCGGCGCCGCGCTGCTCGATCTCGCGCCGCGCACCGACGGGCCCGTCTTGTTCTGGGCGACGAAGTCGTCCGCGACGCTGCCGTCGCCGAGCGAGGCCCAGCTCGCGCAGGTCGATCCGGTCCTGCGAACCTGGTTATCGACCAAACGCTGAAGCGGCCTTCGTTGTAGGGTGCGCGCATGCGATACGACTTCCTCAGCACCGAGTGGTTCGATCAGGTGGACGCGCTGATCGCGGCGGCGGGCGACCTGAAGATTCCCGCGCCGATGAAGGCCGCGGAGATCAACGTCACCGTCGTCGCGCCGGCCGGCGACGTCCAGCTGTTCATGAAGGACGGCCTGTTCACGCGCGGTCACCAGCCGAGCGCGTCGACGTCGATCAAGCTCCAGGCGGAGCTCGCGCGGAAGATCTTCGTCGACGCCGACGCCGCCGCGGGCGTGCAGGCGTTCCTCACCGGCGAGATCCAGGTCGAAGGCGACCTCGCGAAGCTGGTCGCGATGCAGACGACCGAGCCCTCCGATCAGCAGAAGGCGCTGTCGAAGCGCATCGCCGAGATCACGAAGTAGCGCTCACTGAGCGGACGGCGCTTCGAGGTCCGGCTCGTAGGAGTTGCGCGCGCGAGACTTGTACTGCTCGTTCGCCTTCTTGCGCTTCTCCTGATCGATGTACTGCTTGCAGCTGCGCACGCTGCGATCGTTCTCGATGTGCGCGGCGTAGTACTCGGGCGCGCGCGCGGCGATCTCGCTGCCGATGCGCCCGGCTTCGGTGCAGTTGCCCGCCTTCACCAGCGAGACGAGCCGCTGGTGCTGGACCTGCGCCCACTCGGTGAGCTTCGCGTCCTGCGTGCGATCGTAGGTGCCGCCGGTCGGCTGCGGCGCGGTGCGCGGCGCGGCCGGGATGTTGTTCTGCGCGAGATCATCACCTGATTCAGCGTAGCCGGGCGCGCTGCTGCCCGAGCCCACGCCCTGGCCGCCGCCCGCACCGCCGCCGCCGCCGGTGCTCGCGGCGCCGCTGAAGAAGCCGTTCTGATCGTCGAGCGACTTCGGCTTGCGATCCGGCGTCGTCACCTCGATGGAGCCGGTGCCCTTCTTCGCCGGGACCTTGTTGTTCGCGGTCGCGGACGCGCCCGCGTGGTGCTGCGCGACGTTCTTGTCGGCCACCTCGCCGTCGATCGCCACCTGCTGCGCGGGTTGATCCTTCTCGGCTTGGCGCTCGTGCTCGTCGAGGTTGACCTGATAGCTCTCGGTGCTCGCGGGATCCGCCTTCTTCTCGAGCCGCGCGACTCCTTCGTCGGGTTGCGCGGGCGGCGCCGCTGCCGGCGCGTGGTCGGTGGCGACCGGACGCTCCTCGCTCGTGACCTTGCCCGTCTTGTAGAGCACGGCCGCGCTGCCGCCGACCAACACGAGCGCGAGCGCACCGGCGAGCGCCGGATGTCGCGCGATCGGCGTGAACAAGCCTTGCAGCCACGCGAGCACGCCGCCGCCTGCTTCCTTGCGCCGCGGCGCGCGGCGCGCGGCCTCCTGCAGGAGCAACGTCGAGATCGCGGGCGCCGGATCGGTCTGCGGCATGCGCGCGAGATCCGCGCGCACGCGGGTCCGCGTCTCGGTCAACGCCTCCATCGCCGCCCGGTCGCCCGGGTGCGAGGCCAGGTGCGACTCGAGGCGGGCCTGATCGGCCTCGTCGAGCTCACCGTAGACGGCTCCGATCAGGAGCGCGTCGATGTCCTGGCGATCGCCCATTTCTCGTGTCCTTATACTACGTCCCATTTCGTGTACTGACTAAGGACCGTCACTGGCAAGACTCTTGCCCGGTGTCAGCCGGATGACTGAGCGGCCCTGATGAGCTTGTACACGGATGGGAGGCGCGGGCGATCTACGGGATCCGTCGGTTCACGCTCCTTTCGCAGCCTGGGCGAGCAAATCTCGCAGGTTAGTCAGTCCTTGGAGGGTGCGCAGCTCCACGAGACGTCGTCGATGGCCCAGCCATCGTCGCCGCAACGCGAGGCGTCTGCTTGGGTCGTCTTCACCTCGGTCGCGGCGAGGTTGAACGACGCGCCCTCCTGCTTCCGCGAACGGTGCTTCGTGTCGGGCGCGCAGGTCACCGACCACGTCACGCTGCACTCGACGTTGATCGAGCACGCGTTGGTGATCGTGAAGTCGACGGTGGTGTCGCCGCTGTCCTTCTGATCGAAGCTCGCGCACTCGGCGACCGAGCTCTTGTTCTTCTTCACGTGCTTGCCGTCGGCGATCGCCGTCGACGAAAGGAGCGACATCAGCGCGAGGGCACACCCTGCCCAGCGCGCACCGTTTTCGGAACGCATGCAGACCTCCGGCGCGGCGGCGGGCGCGCTCGCTCTCGCATGCGCGCTGCACGATCCGCTTCTGGAATCTCGGACAACGCGATCGTGCGCCGGTTTCAATTTTCGTAGCCGCGTGTGACCCTCCGCGCATGCGTACGGGACCACTCGCGATCTTCGCCGACGATCTCCTGAAGGGACACACCGCGATCGTCACCGGCGGCGGCAGCGGCATCTGCCGCGGCATCGCGCGCGCGTTCAGCGTGCTCGGCGCGGATGTCTGCATCACGAGCCGCAAGCAGGCCGTGCTCGACGAGGCGTCGGCCGCGATCAGCGCCGAGTCGGGGCGCGCCGTGCTCGGCGTCGCCGCCGATGTCCGAAACCCGGACGAGCTGGCGAAGGTCGTCGCGACCGCGGCCGAGCGCTTCGGCGGCCTCGACACGTTCGTCAACGGCGCGGCCGGCAACTTCCTCGCGCCCGCCGCCGCGCTGTCGCCCAACGGTTTCAAGACCGTGATCGACATCGATCTGCTCGGCAGCTTCCACGGCGCGAAGGCGGCGTTCGAGCTCTTGCGCGCGTCGAAGCGCGGCGTGCTGATCAACGTCAGCGCGACGCTCCACTATCACGGCACGCCGTTGCAGATCCACGCGTCGGCGGCGAAGGCCGGCGTCGACGCGATCACGCGCAACCTCGCCGTCGAGTGGGGCCAGT
This sequence comes from Kofleriaceae bacterium, assembly GCA_035493675.1. Lineage (GTDB taxonomy): Bacteria > Myxococcota_A > Polyangia > Haliangiales > Haliangiaceae > JAIOQA01. The sequence continues at coordinate 52,847 of DATJIA010000013.1, forward strand.
TCGGCATCCGCGTCGTCGGCATCGCGCCCGGACCGATCGCGGAGACCGAGGGCATGCGCAAGCTCGCGCCCGGCGACGCCGCGCAGAAGATGATGAAGGCGATCCCGCTGCAGCGCTGGGGCACGATCGAAGAAATTGCGGCGAGCGCGGTGTTCTTGCGCTCGAGCGCGGCCGAGTACATCACCGGCGCGATCTTCGTCGTCGACGGCGGCCAATCGATCTCGCAGGGTATGTTCGGCATGTGATGCACCGGAAGCTCGAGTTGCCAGACGACTCGAGTAGCCGCGAAACATAGTGCGTCGCTGACAGACGCTCGCGTCATCGACACCGACGCTCGCTCGCTGTTAGAGCGACGCCATGTCTCTCCGCCGGAATTTCGTGATCGCCGTTGCGCTCGTCGCAGCGAGCGCATGCACCGATGTCGGTGACGACGGCTCTACCGTCGACACCGGCCAAACCCATGACGAGCTCGACGCGATCGGGCTCGCGAAGCAGCCCGCGTCGCTGCTCGTGCTCGACGCGCGCGCCGACGACGCGCAGCGCACGCGCCTCGCGCGCGCCCTCGATCGGATCGGCGGCGGCGTCGTCGAATCGCTGCCGCCGCGCCTCGTGATCGCGCAGGTGCCCGACGGCGCCGACTCGATCCTCCGCGACCTCGGCGTCGTCGCGCGCTTCGATCGCGCGATCACCGGCGCCGATCTCGGCGCCGCGTCGATCGACGAGGATCGCTTCGCCGCGGTCTACTCGAACCGCTGGTTCCCCGGCCAGGTGCCGCCGCAGACGCGGCTCGCGCCGAAGAAGGCGATCCGCCCCGCCGGTGAGGCGTTCGAGTCCTCGCCGCTGGCCGCGCCGCCGCATCGCACGCGCTTCGCGGTCGCGCCCGAGGATCAGATCGCGGTGCCGTACGCGTCGGGGACGATCGTGATCTCGATCGTGCTGCCCGAGTCGAACGGCGTCGGCGAGCCGTCGACCGAAGACTGGACCGAGGATCAGATCCGCGACACGTACCTCAAGGTGCAGGCCGCGATCGACAACCTCGCGCAGGCCGAGCCCAACAGCCACCTGCGCTTCGTCGTCCACTACGAGTCGCGTCCGGATCACGGCGGCCTCGCCGGCACCGTCGACAGCGATCTCGAGTTCGGCAAGCACGCGCAGTGGAACAACTGGCAGGACGAGAGCACCGCGACCGCCGCGGTCCTCGCCAAGATCCTCGGCCACGCCGTCGATCCGAACGACGTCTACAACGCCGCGCTCGAGTACGACGCGCAGCTCAAGGCGCAGTACCACGCCGACGGCGCGTACTTCGTGATGGTCGCCGCCGACGGCAACTACACCGCCGGGCTCCGCGCGCACGCGTACATCTACGGTCCGTGGACGGTGCTCGACAGCTCGTACGGCTGGGACACGTTCAACCACGAGTTCGGCCACATCTTCGGCGCGATGGACGAGTACTGCCCCGACGCGTGCGTCCCGACGACCGCGCAGCAGGGCTACCTCGGCATGACCAACGGCAACGCCACCTATCAGATCGGCGGCGACGGCATCAACAACGGCCAGGGCGAGGATCAGCCGAGCCTCATGAACTACAACGTCGCGCAGGCGATCAACGGCTACACGCGCGCGTCGTGGGGCTGGCTCGACGTCGACGGTGACGGCGTCATCGACGTGCGCGACACGTTCCCGCGCAGCACGCTCTCGATCAGCGTCGTCGGCAACACGGTGCACGCGACCGGCGTGATCGCCGATCAGCCGGCGCCGCGCTTCGCGGGCCCGCGCTACTCGATGAACACGATCGACGCGCTCGAGTATCGCGTCGGTGACGACGCGGGCGCGCCGTGGTTCCGCGTGCAGCTGGCGGCGGATACCCGCGGCCAGCAGGCGATCGATCTCGATCTCTGCGATCTCCCCGCCGGTGGCCAGTCGCTCTGGCTCCGCGCGATCAACTCGGCGGGCAACGTCGAGGTCGCGCAGCGCGTCGCGCTGTACGTCGACGGCACCGCCAACCCGGCGCCGCGCGCGCGCCTCGTGCTCGATCACGCGATCGCGTCGACCAGCGGCTCGGTGCTCGCGCACGCGGTCGCGCAGGACGACACCGCGGGCCTCCAGTACCGCTTCGACACCGACGGCGACGGCGTGTTCGAGACCGCGTGGAGCGCGTCGTCGGACGTCAGCTTCGCGCCGCGCGCCGGCCTCTCGCACCCGGCCGTGCAGGTCCGCGATGCGGCCGGTTCGATCACGACCGCGACCGCGGAGCTCGACGGCTTCGACAAGGACGCCGCGCCGGCGATCGACGTCTCGGCGATCCCGAGCGTCGTGTTCGGCTCGCGCAACTTCGCGTTCGCCGCGAAGGCGAACGCGGTCGATCCCGAGGGCGACGCGGTCGAGTACCGCTGGCTCGTCGACGACGCGACCAACAACTTCGACCGCCACACCGCGACCGACTGGTCGCCGTCGGCGGCGTTCGCGACGACGCTCGAGACGCCGTCCGGCCTGGCCGCGACGCCGCTCGATCTCACCGCCGGTGACGCGACGCTCGGCCCCGCCGACGTGCGCCAGGTCCTGAAGCTCGACAACAACACGCTCGCGGTCGCGGGCGGCTGGCGCGGGCTGTGGATCGTCGACATCACCAAGCGCGCGGCGCCGGTCGTGCTCGCCAAGCTCGATCTCGAGACCACCGCGCAGCGCATGTTCCGCGACGGCAACCGCCTGTGGGTGCTCGGCTCGCTGCTCACCGTCGTCGACATCCACGACTACCGCGCGCCCGTCGAGATCAAGCAGTTGCTCCCGGCCAAGGCGTCGCGCGTGCTGAGCGATCCGAACGCGCAGGACATGATCGAGAACCAGTCGACGTGGAGCGAGCTCTACGATCAGTTCGGCGCGAAGATCACGGACACCAAGATCGAGGTCACGATCGATCACCCGCGGCCGGCCGATCTCCGCATCACGCTCTACCCGCCGAAGCAGTTCGGCCTCGCGCCGATCACGCTGTGGGACCACAAGTCGGCGCTCGGCGGCCTGAAGACGCTCAAGTTCAACGAGGGCACCACGCCGGGCTTGAAGGCGCTCGAGGGCAAGTTCGCGAGCGAGAACTGGGGCATCGAGATCATCGACGACAACGCGAACGGCCAGACCGGCCGCCTCGTCTCGACGAAGATCACGTTCGCGACCTCGTCCTACGCGGTGCCGGTGCTCGACGACGCGAGCCGCGTGCTCGTCGCCGGCGGCAAGCTGGTCGTCGCGGGTGACGGCATCGAGACCTTCGACGCGAGCTTCGCGCAGCTGGTGATGCCGCTCGCGATCGTGAAGGGCACGCCGTGCTTCGACGCGTTCGTGCAGAGCGGCCGCGTCGTGTGGATGGGCCCGCTCGAGGCGAAGTCGAAGTCGGGCACGATCACGACGCCGCCGATCCGCGGCCTCGCGGTGATCGATCTGACCTTCCCGATGCTCCCGATCGTCGTGCGCACCGCGACCGACGTCGGCGGCGACGCGATGGAGATCGCCAAGGTCGGCACGCGCGTCTACGTGCGCGTGCAGCCGACCTCGGGCTGCACCGGCAAGGGCTGCGGCGCGGGCGATCCGTTCACCGTCGTCGGCAACGCGAGCTCGCTCGCGAACGGCGCGTACAAGTGGCAGCTCGGCACGACGCCGTTCCGCTTCGATCCGATGGCGTTCGGCGACGACAAGGCCGTGTGGGCGATCGGCGCGCGCGGCTGGGTCATGCACTACGACGTCTCGAACGCCGGCGCGATCGCGCTCGCCGCGGAGTTCCCGCGCTCGATGGGCAGCGGCCTGATCTCGACGGGCACGAACGAGGCGTTCCTCTGGCAGTGGGGCCCGGCGGGTCAGATGCTCCAGCTCGATCAGGTGACGAGCACGGTGTCGCGCGTCTATCGCGTGACGCTCGAGGCGCGCGACGGCGCGGGCATGGTCTCGCGCGTCGGCCGCACGGTGCACGTGATCCCGTACGATCACGCGCCGTCGATCACGGGCGCGTCGATCACGCAGGGCATCACGACCGCGGATCAGTGGATCTTCCACGTCTCGGCGGATGATCCGGACTACGGCACGACGTGGGATCCGCAGGTGCTCGTCCGCGCCGACTGGGACGGCGACGGCTCGTGGGACTCGGACTGGTTCCCGATCGGCCAGAACAAGACCGGCGAGAAGGCGGCGGACCTCTACGCCGACTTCCCGGTCGCGGGCCACTACGACGTGGTGTTCCAGGTCCGCGACGGGTTCTGGGCGTCGTCGACCTACGTCTTCCCGATCGACGTGCGCGCGCTCGTGCGATAGTCCGAGCGTGGACTTCGCCACGCCGCGGCGATCGGTCGCCTTGCGCGTCGTCTCCGGACGCGCGCACTACGACGAGGTCGTCGCGGCGGCGATCCAGGCGCACACCAGCGTGTGGATCGCGACCGCGAACCTGAAGGAGCTGATGATCGAAGATCATCGCGCGAAGCCCGGCGTGCGCAGGCGGCTGGGACGCGCGACGTATCGATCGGTGCTCGCGGCGTTCGCGGAGCTCGCCGCGCGCGGGGTCGAGATCCGGTTCCTGCACGCGGAGCGGCCGTCGCGGCCGTTCCGCGCCGAGCTCGCGAAGCATCCCGAGCTCGCGGAGATCCAGATGCGCGTGTGCCCGCGCGTGCATCTCAAGACCGTCGTCGTCGACGGCGGTCTCCTGTACCTGGGCAGCGCGAACTGGACCGGCGCCGGCCTCGGCGTGCGCGGCTCGGGGCGCCGCAACTTCGAGCTGGGCATCGTCACCGACGACGCCCAGCTGCTCGACGAGGTGCAGGCGATGTACGAGCGCATCTGGTCCGGCGGCGAGTGCGCGAGCTGCAAGCTGCGGCCGCTGTGCCCGGCGCCACTGGATGGTCAGCCTTCGAGGGGCCGCACGGGGCAGGGCCGAGGTCCGAAGGACCGAGCCGAGCGAAGCGAGGACCCGGGGCCCCCAGGCCCCGAGGGGATCGCAAACCCGAAGAAACTCGCGAAGGTGAAACGAAAGCGCAAGACGACGTAACCGCGGCGGGGCCCTCTGCCACCATCTATCCGTGGCCAACGTGGCCTACGTCGAAGATGTCGTGCTGGTCGATCGCTGCCTCGAAGGAGAGGAAGCGGCCGCGCGTGAGCTCTTCCGGAAGCATCGTGCCCGCGTGCACGCGTGCCTCTATCGAGTGCTCGGCGGCAACCGCGACATGGACGACTTGCTCCAGGACGTCTTCATCCAGATCTTCCAGTCGCTGAAGAGCTGGCGCGCGGAGGCGAGCCTCGCGACGTGGATCGATCGGATCGCGGTGCGCGTCGCGTGGCGATACCTGTCGCATCGCAAGGCGACGCCGCCGACGCTCGAGCTGGTCGAGGACGCGGTGACCTTGTCGCTCGTGGGGCCGGGCAGCGGCGCGGCGGGCGGCGCGCGCAAGGCGATGGCGCGTGAAGGTGTGCGCCGCTTGTACGCGGCGATGGATCGCTTGCCTCCTGCGGCGCGCGTCGCGTTCGCGCTGCACGAGATCGAGGGGCGGCCGATGGCGGAGGTGGCAACCCTGACCGGGGCGTCGGTGACCGCGACCAAGCTGCGGGTGTGGAGAGCGCGTCGCGCGCTCGAAGCGTCGGCCGCGAAGGATCCGGTGCTGCGCGAGATGCTCGAGGAGCGGGACGCATGAGCTTGAAAGACCGCGTGCAGGTCGAGCCGCTCGACGACGAGCGATGGGCGCGGATCGAGCGCGGCGCGGTCGCGTCGGTGCGGCCGCGCGAGGCGCGCGTGCGTCGCTCGTTCGCGTGGGCGTGGGGCGCGGGCGCGCTGGCGATCGCGGGCGTGATCGGGGCCGTCGTGCTTTCGGGCAAGTCCCTTCGACAAGCTCAGGAGGGCAAGGGCACGGAGCCGATCGTCGTCGCGACCGAGGCGCACGGCACGAAGCTCGCGATCGACGGCGCGACCGTCGAGGCGGCGGCGGAGACGTCGTTCACGGTGACGCGGCCGAACGGCGCGATCGACATCGAGCTCGGGCGCGGGCGGATCGAGCTCGACGTGCCGCATCGGGCGGATCGCGCGCCGCTGGTCGTGCACGCGGGCGACGTCGACGTGATCGACGTCGGGACGATCTTCAGCGTGACGCGCGCGGAGGACGTGACGGTCGAGGTGAAGGAGGGCGAGGTGCAGGTCGCGCGCGGCGGGAGGATCGAGCGGGTGGCGGCCGGGCAGCGGTGGGCGTCGCCGCGGATCGCGAGCGCGACGCTTGCGCATGCTGGTTCCGGATCGACCACGGCCACGACCACGACCACGTCCCAGACGGCGATCGCGATCGGGACGCCCAAAGATCAGCTCGCGCGCAAGCACGTCGCGACCGCCCCGGGCGGATCCGGGACCAATGCTGTTCGTTCCGGCTCGCCCCCCGTTCGTGCTGAGCGTGGCACCGAAGGTGCCGAGTCGAAGGACGGCGCCTCGTCGGGATCCGACGTGATCATGGATCTCGCCAAAGCGATCAAAGGCGAGCCCGTCGATCCCGCCGTCGCGGTCGCGACGCCGGACTTCGCCACCTACCAAGCCATGATGCTCCACGCGACCGGCGGCACCGCGTCGCAGGGCCTGTACGGCATGGCGCGCACGAAGTTCGCCGCCGGCGCCGCCGCCGACGCGATGCAGTGGCTCGACGCGTACCTCAAGCGCTTCCCGCACGGCGACGAGATGGAGGCGGTGCTGTGGTTGCGAGTGCGCATCCGCTGCCAGGCCCGCATCGACGACGCCTGCCGTGCAACCGCGCAGACTTACCTCGACCGGTACCCGAGCGGTCACCGGTCGCACATCGCCGAGCTCGTCACCAACACGCGATAAGCTCATCAGCATCGTGTCGACGATCGTCGAGCTGCGCTTCGACGATGCCGCTTCTCTCGAGCGGCACTGGCGCGAGCACTTGTCGCGCGGCGGCGCGTGGCTCGCGGGCCGGACCTACGATCGCGACACCGTGTGCGCGCTCGTGATCATCGCGCCGACCGGCACGCGGATCGAGGTGCGCGCGCGCGTCGTGTTCGCCGACGGCAACGGCAGCGGCCTCGCGCTCGAAGGCTTCGGCCCGAGCATGCGCGAGCAACTCGAGGCGTTGGTCAACGAGCCGCCGCCCGAGCTCGAGCTGCCGCCCGAGCCCGCGCCGGAGCCCGACGACGCTCCGCCCGATCACGATCCGATCGCGAAGAACGTCCACGAGCGCATGCGCAACCTGTCGATGGTCGAGGCGCACAAGGTCGCGCGCGACGGCGAGATCCACGAGCGCATCGCGCTCGAGCGCATCTACGGCAAGGCGGTGTGGCCGCAGCTCCTGCAGAACCCGCGGCTGTCGGCGCCCGAGGTCGCGCGCATCTCGCGCATGCCCCTGCCCCGCCCGCTGATCGAGCTCATCGTCAACAACGCGACGTGGCTCCAATCCGCCGAGGTGCGGCGCGCGCTGCTCGCGAACACGCGCCTCCCCGTCGAGCACGTGCCGCGCGTCCTGCGGCTCCTGCCCAAGCAGGAGCTGAAGCTCGTGCCGATGCAGACGACCTACCCGTACGCGGTGCGCGAAGCCGCGCGCCGCATCCTGTTCCCCGTCGGCTGAGATCTCGCGCTCGAACGATCACGTGGGGGCGATCGCTCGAGGGCGCCGGCGCCGCGCGATCTCGATCGACGTCGCTGCGAGCTCGGGTCCTTCGACTCCGGGCTCGCTTCGCTCGCCCTCCCCCTTCGACTTCGCTCAGGGCTAAAGGCAGGACGAACGGGGCTACTGGTTGACGATCGGGCGCGGGGCGTTCGGCGCCTGCGGCGGCGAGTTCGGATCCCAGATGTTGGTCTCTTGGTACTGGCCGGTGTCCATCAGCGTGAAGCCGACGAACAGCGCACCCGCGAGGATGCCGCCGACGAGGAGCACGCTGTGGAACAGCTTGTCGTAGCGAAGGTGCATGAAGAACAAGCAGACCAGCGTCGCCTTCAAGACCGCGATCGCCATCGCGAGCCCGAGGTTCGCGCTCGGTCCCATGTCGATCTTCGTCGCGGACACGGTGAGGATCGTGAGCACGGTCAGCACGGCCCAGTTGGTGAGCAGCGTGCGCTTGGTCGCGACGTGGGCGATGCCGTGGTCGTGTGCGTCGTCGTGATGTTCGGTTGCCACGGGCCCCTCCTCAGTGGATGAGATACAGCAAGGGGAAGAGGAAGATCCAGATCAGGTCGACGAGGTGCCAGTACAAGGCCGAGTAGTCGACCGGACCGAAGTAGTCCTCGGAGAAGTGCCCCTTGATCGACCGGATCAAGAGCCAGACGAAGACGAAGATGCCGAACAGCACGTGCAGACCGTGCAGGCCGGTCATCGCGAAGTAGATCGAGAAGAACATGTTGGTGTGCGGCGGCGGCGGCCGCGACTCCAACTCCTCGACCTCTTCCTCGTCGGTGACGACGTGCGGCGGCGCGACCAGCTTCGAGCCGAGCACGACCGGCTCGTGCGCCTCCGCGAACGGATCGGCCGCGGCGACCGGCGCCGGCGCCTTGTTGCACTCGACGTCGACGCCCCACTCGTTGCCGCGCTCTTCGCTCTCGTTCTTGAGGATCTCGATCGCGCCCGGGCCGGCGGGGCAGACGTTGTGATTGATCTGGAGGATGTAGCAGGGCGCGTTCTTCGCGTGCGCCTCGCCGTTCGCCTCCTTCTCCATCTCGCACGCCTCGAGCTCCTTGCGGCCCTTCTCGCTCTTGCGCGACTCGTCCGCGTACTGGACCTCGTCGACCGTGCACTGGGCCTGGATGCCCGGCGTCTTCGGATCGCGATCGTAGTCGCCCTTCTCGAGGCAGCCCGCCTTCGGGCCGCCGATCGCGTCGGGACCGCCGTTCGGATCCCAGACGACCGAGGACACGTGGCCCTCGCACTTCTTCATCTTGGTGAGCAGCGGCGTCTCGTTCGGGGTCGCGCACGGATCGAAGCGCTTGCCCCACAGCTCGCCCATGTGGAACTTGTGCGAGTACTCGATGTACTTGATGCTCAAGAATCCGAACGCGCACACGATCGTGATGACGATGCAGAGGATCAGGCCTTTCCTCTGATTGAGCTGTGCGCAGCGCACCGCCCACGCCGCCGACAGCGACGACGCGATCAGCACGCCGGTGTTGATCGCGCCCCACTTCACCGCGAGGTAGTGGTGCGCGTACTCGTAGATCTCGCCGTGATGCGCCCGGTACAGGATGTACATCACGAAGAGGCCGGAGAAGAACAACACCTCCTGGACGAGGAAGAACCAGATGCCGAGCTTGCCGGCGTCGAACTGGTGCCGCGCGTCGTCGTAGTGGTGCTGGATCCACGGCGAGCCGTGGTGGCCGTGACCGTGATCGTCGTCGTGGCTGTGCTCGTGCTCCGCTTCGCTCATCTCAGTGGCCCCCCTTCTTCGGGCCAGTCGACGGTTTGCGGATGAAGCCGCCGTGCTCCGGGTCCTCGACGAGATCGTCGTAGTCGTAGAGCTCGGGGATCTCCGGCGGCGAGGGGAAGTTGTAGAGGGTCGGCGGCGTCGGCGCGACCCACTCGAGCGTCGTCGCGCCCCACGGGTTCTGCGGCGCCTTCGGGCCGCGCTTCGCGCTGATCGCGAAGTACACGACCTGCGTGAACATCGAGATGCCGAGGATGTACGCGCCGATCGTCGACAGCTGGTGGAAGATCGTGAACTCCGGGTCGTAGTCCCAGTAGCGACGCGGCATGCCGCGCGCGCCCATCACGAACTGCGGGAGGAACGTCAGGTTGAAGCCGACGAACACGCCGATCGCGCACAGCTGGCCGAGCTTCTCGGGATACATCTTGCCGATGATCTTCGGCCACCAGTAGTGGAGGCCGCCGAGGAACGCGACCAAGGTCGAGCCCATCATCACGTAGTGGAAGTGCGCGACGACGAAGTAGGTGTCGTGCAGGTGGACGTCGATCGCGAGGATGCCGAGGAAGAGGCCGGTCAAGCCGCCGATCGTGAAGAGCAGGATGAACGAGAGCGCGTAGAGCATCGGCGTCTCGAGCCGGATGTCGCCCTTGTAGAGGGTCGCGACCCAGTTGAAGACCTTGATCGCCGATGGGATCGCGACGGTGAACGTCAGCGCGCTGAACACCATCGTCGCGAGCTTCGACTGCCCCGACACGAACAGGTGGTGGCCCCAGACCAGGAACGACAGGAGCGCGAGCGAGATCGACGAGTACGCGATGAAGCGGTAGCCGAAGATGTGCTTGCGCGAGAACGTGCTCACCAGCTCGGAGATCACGCCCATCGCCGGGATGATCATGATGTAGACGGCCGGGTGCGAGTAGAACCAGAAGAAGTGCTGGAACAGCACCGGATCGCCGCCCATGTTCGGGTCGAAGATGCCGATGTGCATGAAGTGCTCGACGAAGAGCAGGAGCACCGTGATCGCGAGGACCGGCGTCGCGAGGACCTGGATCACCGCCGTCGAGTAGAGCGCCCACAGGTTGAGCGGCATCTGGAACCAGCCCATGCCCTGCGGACGGAACTTGTGCACCGTCACGAGGAAGTTGAGGCCGGTGAAGATCGAGGAGAAGCCGAGGATGAAGACGCCGAGCACCGCCGGGATGACCGCGGCCGTCGTCGTCAGCGAGTACGGCGTGTAGAACGTCCAGCCGGTGTCGATCGCGCCCATCGCGATCGAGGTCAGCATGCACGCCGCGCCGACGCACCAGAGGTAGAAGCTCGCGAGGTTCAGCTTCGGGAACGCGACGTCGGGCGCGCCGAGCTGGATCGGCAGGATCATGTTGCCGAGCGCGGCCGGGATGCCCGGCACGATCACCAGGAACACCATGACCGCGCCGTGCAGCGTGAACGCGCGGTTGTACCAGAGCTGGTTGACGATGGTCTTGCCGGGGAAGAACAGCTCGGTGCGGACGACGAGCGCGAAGAAGCCGCCCAGCATCAGCGCCGTGAGGATCCCGACGAGGTACATGATGCCGATGCGCTTGTGGTCGAGGGTCGTCGCCCACGACTTCCACCCCCGAGTGACCTCGAGGAAGTTCGGCTCCGGCTTGTCCGCGGTAGCGGTGACTGCGTTGGACATGATCTTCTCGCCTCCTACTTGAGGCTCTTGATGTAGGCGATGAGGCCCTGGATCTCGTTCTCTTTGAGCTGGCCCTCGAACGACGGCATGCTCGGCGGATAACCCGGACGGGCCTTCGCCTGCGGGCTCAAGATCGACTCGCGGATGTAGTTCTCGTCGACGGTGATCGTGCTGCCGTCGCTCATCGACGCCTTCTGACCGAAGTCGCCCTTCCAGGTCGGGCCGACCTTCGCGCTGCCGTCGACCGAGTGGCAGCCGATGCAGCCCTTCTTCTCGTAGAGCCTCGCGCCGAGCTCCTCGGGCTTCATGCTCGAGGTGTCGGCGGCGTCGTTGAGGTAGCGCTGGTAGTCGCCCTTCGGCAGGACGACGAGGATCGTCTTCATCTGCGAGTGGCCGGTGCCGAGCTCGGGCTGGCCGTCGGGGACGTCGTTACCGCCGCAGTACTCCGCGCAGTAGAGGCGATACGTGCCGGGCTTGGTCGCGTAGAACCACGCGAACGTGTAGCGCTTGGGCACGACGTCCTGCTTCGTGCGCATGACCGGCGCGTAGAACGAGTGGATGACGTCCTTCGACGTCATGACGAGACGGATCGGCGTGTCGACGGGGACGTAGAGCACGTTGTCGGAGACGCCGTTCTGGTGCGTGAAGGTCCAGTTCCACTTCTGCGCGAGGACGTTGATCTCGACGGCCTTCTGCGGCGGCGTGACGACATTGACGTAGTCGCGCCAGCCGAACAGGAACAGGAAGACGACGATGATCGTCGGGAGGATCGTCCAGGTCAGCTCGAGCGTGTCGTTGTGCGCCGCCGACGGCTCGGGCTCGTGCCCCGGGCGATGGCGATAGCGGATCACGAAGTAGACGACGGCGGCGGTGATGCCGAAGAAGCAGAAGATCGAGAGGCCGAGCGTCGCGTAGAACATGACGTCGGTGCCGTCGGCGGCGGCGTTCGCGCCCTTCGGCATCCAGAACGTGCCGCTGGTGTCCCAGTGCTTGCACGCCTCGTGCTCGAACCACTTGTGCGGCTTGCCGTCGTAGCACATGAGCGGCGAGCCGACCCAATCGGGCTTCGCGATCGGCGTGTCGGTGTTCGCGGGCTGCGCGGCGGCGCCGCCGGGCTGCGAGCCGGGCGTGACCGCGGCGGGCGCGGGCGGCGTCGCGGTCGTCGGCGGCGCGACGGCGGAGCCGGACGCCGAACCCGATCCCGTCACGGATCCCGATGCCGATCCCGATCCCGAGGCCGTCGCGGATCCCGATCCCGAGGCCGTCGCGGATCCCGATCCGGATCCAGCGGCGGCTGGGGTCGCGGATCCCGACGCCGGCGCGGGCGCCGCGGATCCCGAAGCGGCTGCGGGTGTTGGCGGTTGCTGCGCTTGCGCGCCGGCGACGCCGGCGATCAGCAACGTCAGTGCAAGTGCGAGCTTGGTCCTCATGACCGAACGACTCCAGGATGATTCGACCGGCTGCGACGCACGAGGCGCCACACGCCGAAGGCAGCCAAGAACAAGACGAGGAACGCGACCGCGCCGATGCGCAGCACGACCATCGCGACCCGCGGATGACCGCCGGGCTCGTAGTGGAAGCAGTTGAAGACGAAGCCCGCCGACGTCGCCGTCTCCGACGTGCCGGCGATGATCACCGACGCGTGCAGCACGTCGGGCTCGTAGTCGGTGCCGCCGACGTAGCGGCTGACCGTGCCGCGCGACGACACGAAGATCAGCGCCGCCGGGTGCGCGTACTCCGCGCGCTCGGGGATGTACTTGTAGTGGAAGCCGACCGCGTCGGCGACCCGCTGGATGCCGCTCGCGTCGCCGGGCACGCGCGCGGTCAGGAACGACCAGCCGCGCGCCGCCGCCGCGCGCTTCGCCGCGGGCAGGCGATCGAGGTACTTCTGCCGCGTCTCGTGCGCGCGGCTCACCGACTCGCGCGGCTCGAGATCGATCGTCACGATCTTGAACTGCTTCGACGGCTCGTAGTCGAGCTGCGCGAGGCCCTGCGCGAGGCCGTTGAGCTGCAGGCTGCACAGCATCGGGCAGTCGCTGTAGTTGAAGGTCAGGATGACCGGGAGGTCGTCCTTGAAGTAGTCACCGAGGACGACGTCCTTGCCGTCTTGATCGCGGAACGCGACGTCGAGCGGCAGCTTCGCGCCGAGCTGCTCGGTGAGCCCGAGCCCCTCGAACGCCTTCGGCGACTCCGGGATGTAGTCGAGCGAGGCGGACGCATCATTACCTTCGTGCGCGCGCGCCGTGATCGGCGCGAGCGCGATCGCGCCGAGCGCGACCGCCAGCGTGATCGACTTAGTGGCCATTGCTCCCCGAGCCGGAGCCCGCGGCGGATCCGCGCGCAGGCGGAGGCACCGGCGCGATGACCGGCGCCGCGCCCGATCCACCGCCGCTGCCCGCGTTGGTCGCCGGCGCAGGGCCGGTCGGCGTGCCGGCGACGTTCGCGCCCGGCGTGTTGCCCGTCGTCGGCTGCGGCGTCGCGGCCGCGCCCGATCCGGCGCCCGCGCCGGCCGGAGGCGGCGTCGGCGTCGCCGAGCCCGGCGTCTCCGGCGCAGGCGCGCCCGATCCCGACGGCGTGCCGAGCGCTTGCGGGCGGCCGAACACCGGCTGGATCGTCGGCTTCTCCGACTTGCCCACGGCCGGGATCAGGTTCGACGCGTCGTTCTTGCCCTCGTCGACGACGAGATCCATCGCCTTGTCGATCGAGATGCGGAACGTCGAGCCCGCGTTCTTGCCGTAGCCGGTGATGTTCGCGATCTGCGACGCCTTGACCGACTTCACGTCGGTGTCCTGGCCGCCGTAGTCCGCCATCACGTTCACCTCGGAGGTCTCGTTCATGTAGAACGCCTCGAGGAGCACGATCGAAACGTAGACCAGCACCGCGCCGCAGATACCCACGACGACGACGCCGACCATGTTCATCTTGTCTTCAGCCTTCTTGGCGCCTTCCGACATGATGACCTCTAGTAGTTCTCGTGCGCGAGCGACGCGCCGAGGTTGGGATCCTTGATCGGGATCAGGTTGCCGCGCATGCCGCGACCGACGGCCGCGACGAAGAAGAACAGCATCGCGAGCCACGCCGTGACGTCGACGGGGTTGAAGCTGATCGTGTTGTTGTCGACCGGACCCGACAGCGGCCCCGTCACCGACACCGCGCTGCCGTGGATGTCCGCGCCCCAGTGATAGTGCGGCATCACGTTCCAGTAGAGGTCGACCCAGTGGAAGAGCATCTGCCAGATGCAGAACGCGACGAAGACCGGGAGGATGCGCTTGGTCCAGCGCGAGAGCAGGAAGGTGAACGGGATCGCGAACTGACAGAAGAGCAGGATCCACGACACCGTCGACCACTCGCTGAACATCCGGTAGTTGTAGAAGACCGTCTCCTCGGGGACGTTCGCGTACCAGATCAGCATGAACTGGGAGAACGCGGTGTACGTCCAGAAGAACGTGAACGCGAAGAGCATCTTGCCGAGATCCTGGTAGTGCTCGGCGTTGACCGACCGCGTGAGGCGGCCGGAGCGCTGGAGCATCCAGGCGAACAGCGAGATCGACGCGTACGCGGCCATCATGCAGCCGCCGAAGAAGTTCACGCTGTAGATCGTCGAGAACCACTTGGGCGCGGTGCCCATGAGGAAGTCGTAGCCGGCGTAGTTCACGCTGAGCGCGTAGACCACGATCATCGGGTACGAGAGCCAGCGCATGCGCGCCGACAGCGTCTTGGTGTGGCCCTCTTCGGCGACGTCGCCGATCTCGTCCATCTTGCGCGACTTCGCCTCGAACCACTTCGCGATCGCGATCCAGATGATGAAGTAGAAGGCGTAGCGCGCCGCCCACGCGGCGGGCGACAGCCAGCCGCTCTTCCCGGGCGCGCCGGGGAAGTGCGCGTCGGGGTGCGCCCAGTAGTAGATGTCCTTGTTGCCGGCGAGCACCGGGATCACGAACACGAGCCCGGCGACGCCGATCCAGAGGATCGTGCTCGAGAGGATCTCGGCGAGGCGCCGCGTCGTGACGCTCCACTTCGCCTTGACCGCGTGGTGGATCAAGACGAACAGGAGCGAGCCGAGCGCGATCGACAGGATCCACGACCAGCCGATCAGGTACGCGTAGAAGAAGCGTCCCATGCCCGACGCCGACAAGGTCGGTGCGGCCTTCAGGTCCTCGGCGGTGTAGTGCGACGCCGCGCTGGTCGAGAAGATCAGCGAGGCGGCGATGAAGATGATGAAGCCGACGAGGCCGAGCCGGAACAGGCTCTGTCCGGCCTTGCCCGCCTTGAACTTCTCGTCGGGGTGGAGGGTGGCGGTGGCGGTGGCGCTCATGGCGTCGCTCCGTTGATCTCGTTCCACTTGTCGGCGGGCACGTCACCCTGCGCCGCGTTCTGCGCGCGCTCGAGCGCGCGGACGTAGGCGACGATCGCCCATCGATCCTGCGCCGGGATCTGGGCCGAGTAGCCCATCATCGTGTTGTAGCCGTTGCTGATCGTGTTGAAGACCTGGCCGTTCGGCATCGTGATCACGCCGGTCTTCGGATCGATCAAGTTGCGCGGCAGGAGCGCGCCGGCGCCCGCCTTGCGGACGCGCTGCGGGATCATGCCGTCGCCGCGCCCGTCGTAGCCGTGGCACGGCGCGCAGTAGATGTTGAAGCGCTGCTGCCCGCGCTTCATCAGCTCCGGCGTGATCTGCACCTGCGCCGGGAAGTTGGTGATCCACTCACCACCTTGGTCCTGCGTCAGGCCGCGCCAGTAGGCCGAGTCGTCCTCGAGCCAGCCGCGCGCGACGGTGCCGGGGATCTCGCCGCGGTTCGCGCGCCCGTCGGGGAACATGTCGAACGCGGTGTCGGACTTCACCTTCGCCTGGAAGTCCATGTCGCTGAAGATGTGGTAGTGCGGCTCCTTCGAGTGGCTCGCGCGCGCGCGGTAGATCAGCGCGAACGGGACCAGCGCGAAGACCGTCGAGACGATGATGAAGCCGTACAGCCAGATCGGCATGCGGCGCGTCTCCGGATCCGGATCGAGGTTGCAGTCCTCGACCTCGAGCGCGCCGGCGCTCTCGAGCAAGCGGCGCGTCTCGGCGAGATCGAAGCGCTTGTCCTTCGCCTCGATGCCGAGGAAGAAGCCGTCGTCGGTCACCTTGGCGAACCGATCGAGGCGGAAGAACGGGTGCCAGACCTGCGGCAGCTTGTTCAAGATCCACATCCCGAAGAAGGACGTGAAGACCGACAAGAGGATCGTGCACTCGAACGCGATCGGGACGTTGTTCGGCGTGATCGGGAACGTCCACAGCGGCTTGCCGGAGACGTTCCAGTGCCACGCGCTCGCGTTGCAGTACCACTGCAAGAGGCAACCACCGAGCAAGCCGGTGATGCCGCCGCCGAAGATGAGCAACGGGAGGATCGTCCGCTTGATGCCCATCGCCTCGTCGATGCCGTGGACGGGGAACGGGCTGTAGCAGTCGAACTCGGTGTAGCCGGCGTCGCGCACCTTGCGCGCGGCCTTGATCAGCGCGCCCGGTGTGTCGAACTCGGCGAGGACGCCGTAGAGCTCGCCGTTCTCTACAGAGGTGTTGTCAGGAGTGTCCATGGCCTCAGTGCTCCTTCCCGGCGTGGGCCTCGGGGAGGGTGTTCTTGACCTCGGCGATCGCCACCGACGGCAAGAAGCGCATGAAGAGCGTGAACAGCGTCAGGAACAGACCGATCGTCCCGACGAAGACGCCGACGTCGTACTTGGTCGGCACGTAGTACGACCAGGTCGACGGCAGCCATTGGCGCGTGAGCGAGGTCGCGATGATCACGAAGCGCTCGAACCACATGCCGATGTTGATGAAGATGCAGAGGATGATGATGATCCACGGGTTCGTCCGGCACTTCTTGAACCAGAAGAACTGCGGGATGAGCACGTTGCAGCTCACCATCGAGAGCCACGCCCACCAGAACGGTCCGCTCGCGCGGTTGAGGAACGTGAACTGCTCGAACTCGTTGCCCGAGTACCAGGCGATGAAGAACTCCACCGAGTAGGAGAAGCCGACCATCATGCCGGTGGCGAGCGTCACCTTGCACATCGCCTCGATGTGCTCCTCCTTGATGATGTGCTTCAGGTTGAACAGGTAACGAGCTGGGATCATCAGCGTCATCACCATCGCGAAGCCGCTGAAGATGGCGCCGGCGACGAAGTACGGCGGGAAGATCGTCGTGTGCCATCCCGGGTTGAGCGAGGTGGCGAAGTCGAACGACACGACCGAGTGGACCGAGAGGACCAGCGGCGTCGACAGACCGGCGAGGATCAGGTACGCGCGCTCGTAGCGGTGCCACTGGCGCGCCGAGCCGCGCCAACCGAGCGCGAGCACGCCGTAGACGAGCTGGCGGATCTTCGACTTCGAGCGATCGCGGAAGGTCGCGAGGTCGGGGACCATGCCCATGTACCAGAACAGGATCGACGTGGTCGCGTACGTGGAGATCGCGAACACGTCCCACATGAGCGGTGACCGGAACTGCGGCCACATGTGCATGTCGTTCGGGTGCGGGATCATCCACCACGCGAACCACGGACGGCCGGTGTGGATGATCGGGAAGATGCCCGCGCACATGACGGCGAAGATCGTCATCGCCTCCGCGGCGCGGTTGATGCTGGTGCGCCAGCCTTGGCGCATCAGGTAGAGGATCGCGGAGATCAGCGTGCCGGCGTGGCCGATACCGATCCACCAGACGAAGTTCGTGATGTCCCAGGCCCAGCCGACGGAGTTGTTGTTACCCCAGACGCCGATGCCGGTCATCACGACGTGGTAGATGCAGTACCCGCCGATCGACAGGAGGAGGAGGCCGACGCCGAGCGCGCCGTACCAGGCCTTCGGGACCTTCGGGTTCTCGGCGACCCACGCGATGTCGTGCGTGATCTCGCGGAACGCGGCGCGCGCGTCGCCGGTACCGTGAGCTGCAGCGGTTGCTTCGGTGCTCATATCTCAGCCCAGGTCCGGGTTGGGGTTGCGCACGCGCGCCAGGTACTGGGTGCGCGGCTTCGTGTTGAGGTTGCCGAGCAGCGCGTAGCTGCGGCGATCGGCCTGGAGCGCCGAGACCGCGCTGTCCTTCAGCGCGAGATCGCCGAAGACGATCGCGCCCGTCGGGCACGCGTCCTGGCAGGCGGTCGTGATCTCACCGTCGACGAGATCGCGGCGCTCGTTCTTCGCCTTGATCTTCTTGTTCTGGATGCGCTGCACGCAGTACGTGCACTTCTCCATCACGCCGCGGTGGCGGACCGTGACCTCGGGGTTCATCACCAGCTTGCGGACCCGGTTGCGCGCGTCCTTGAACTCCTTGTTCCAGTCGAGGAAGTTGAAGCGGCGGACGCGGTACGGGCAGTTGTTCAAGCAGTAACGAGTGCCGACGCAGCGGTTGTAGACCATGTCGTTCAGGCCTTCGCTGCTGTGCATCGTCGCGCCGACCGGGCAGACCTGCTCGCAGGGCGCGTTCTCGCACTGCTGGCAGTTGACCGGCTGGTTGACGATCCGCGGATCGTCGGGCGAGCCCTCGAAGTAGCGGTCGATGCGGATCCAGTGCATCTCGCGGTTGCGGACGACCTGATCCTTGCCGACGACGGGGATGTTGTTCTCCGACTGGCAGGCGACCATGCACGCGTTGCACGAGATGCACGAGCCGAGATCGATCGTCATGCCCCAGCGATGACCCTCGTAGGTCTTCTCCTGGAACAGCGAGTAGTTCCGGCCGCGCGGGTCCTTCCAGAACTCCTCTTCCTCGCGCGCGTCCCACGCCTCGCCGCCCTCGCCCTCGACGTACGCCTTGTGATCGACCTGCTTGACGATCTCCGGCATGCGCTCCTTGGTGCCGCGATCGCCTTCGTTGAAGTGGAAGAGCGTCTCGTCGATCCCGTGGCGGAGATCCCAGTGCTCCTGGGTGCCGGAGAACTTGTAGTTGTCGCCGGCGCTGACCGTCGCGCCCGACGCGAAGTCGATCGCCTTCGAGCTGCGGACCTTGTACGTGTTCCAGCCGACCGTGGTGTCGGCGCTGGTGCCGCCCTTCGAGCCGGCCTTGGTGCGGCCGCCGCCGAGGACGAGCCCGATCGAGCCCATCGCCTGGCCGGGCATCACGTACGCCGCGACGTCGAGCTCGCGGCCGTCGACCTTCAGCTTGATCATCGACTCGTTGCCGATGCCGAGATCCTGCGCGGTCGCCGGACCGACGAGCGCGTAGTTGTCCCAGACGACCTTGGTGAAGAAGTCGGGCGTCTCCTGCAGCCACGCGTTGTTCGCGAAGCGGCCGTCGTACGTGTTCGACGAGTAGTGATAGACGACCTCGAGCGAGCCGTTCTTGAGGCGCGAGCCTCCGAGCTGCGTCGGCGAGAGGTTCGTCATCGGCAGCGACTGCAACGCCACCGCCGACGGCTGCTGTGCGGTGTTCGCGACGAAGCCGTCGTGGACCGACTTGCGCCAGTTGGCGCCGCCGCCCTGCGACTCGACGTTGGCGCGGACCAGCTGCTCGCCGGTCTTGTCGTCGCCCGCGACCATCGAGAGCAGCTCGATCGCCGACACGCCGCCGTAGAGCGGCATGATCAGCGGCTGCTGGATCGTCCAGGTGCCGTCCCAGCTGCGCGCATCACCCCAGCACTCGAGGTAGTTCGCGCGCGGCACGTGCCACGTGGTCTTCTCGCTGGTCTCGTCCTCCCACTCGGACAGGTGGACGCTGTTGTCGACCTTGCCGAGCGCGGAGCCGAAATCGAGATCCGCGGGCGCGTCGTAGACCGGGTTGCCGCCGAGGATGAAGAGGTACTTCACCTGGCCGCCGTTCATGTCGGAGACCAGCTTCGAGATCGACTCGACGTGGGTCGGGCGATCCTCCTCGTCGAGGTAGTCGACGGTGACGCCGCCGGCGCCGAGCGCGTCGTTGATCTTCGCGGCGAGCGCGTGGACCTGCGGCGACTGGCGACGACCCGCGATGACGACGCTGTGGCCGCCGTTCTTCTTGACGTCGTTGAGGTCCTTGGCGAGCGCCGCGATGAACCGCTTGACCTTGTCCTCGTTCAGGAACTCGGCCGACGGCATCGCGCCGCCCGAGATCGCGGCGTCGAGCGCGCTGGCGAACGGCAGGATCAGCTCCGAGCGGAGCGGCAGGCGGTGATCCGCGATCGATCCGGTCGACGTGAAGGTCGACTCGATCGAGTACATGCGGTTCATCTTGCCCGCGCCGAGCGAGCTGCCCTCGGGACCGCGGCTCCGCTTCCAGTCGCGCGCGTAGCGCATGCCGGCCGGATGCTCGATGAAGATGTCGCCGTCGAGGACGACGATCGTGTCCGCGCGATCGAGGTGCACCATCGCGCGCAGCGGCTTGCCGAACGCGAGCTTGAGACCCGCGCGCTCGTTGTCGAACGAGAGCGGCTCCCACTCGTGCCACTGCACGCCGGCGCCGGTCAGCGCGCGGCGGAGCTGCGCGATCGTCGGCGAGCTGGTCGCCTCCGACAGCACGCGGACCGCGCCGCCGTTGGCCTTGATGTCGTTCTTCGCCGTCGCGATCCAGTTCTTGAAGTCGTCGAACGTCGCGCCCTTGCCGTGCGTGAGCGGCGACTTCGAACGATCCTGGTCGTAGACGTTGAGCACGCTCGCCGACGCGAACGGCGTGACGCCGGCGTGACGACCGAACTCGTACTTGTCCATGCCGTCGCCGGTGAACGGGTGCTGCGGGTTGCCGTCGATGTGGAGCGGGCGCCCCTCGTACGACGTCACCACGAGCGGGAGACCCCATCCGCCGAGCTCGAACACCGACGCGTACGACAGCGTCGTGCCCGGGACTTGATCCTCGGGGCGGCGAGCGAGCGGAACGATCTCTTCCTTCTCGTAGCGCTGGCAGCCGGGGCCGGCGATGCCTGCGAGCGCCATCGACGCGCCCATCAAGCGGAAGAAGTTACGCCGCGACGGCAGGTCGATCGTCTGATCGGCGGCGTCGGGGAACTCGTTCTGCATGCGGGCGGCGAGGTTCTCGTCGCCGGCGAGCTCGTCGAGGCTCTTCCAGTAGCGGGGACCTAGCGATGACATGTCGAGCAATCCGTCGGGGGGTTGATCTTGTATTGCTTCTTGACCTCGGCGCCCTCACCCGGTGCGGGCTGATAGCCCATCACCGTGAGGTTCTCCGGCTTGCGGAGATTGGGCTCCGGGTTGCGATGGCAGTCGATGCACCACTGCATCGTCAGCGGCGCATGTTGGTAGACCTGCACCATCTGATCGATCCGGCCGTGGCACGTCTCGCAGCCGAGGCCGCGCGTCGTGTGGGCCGAGTGGTTGAAGTAGACGTAGTCGGGAAGGTCGTGCACGCGGACCCAGTGCACGGGCTGGTTCTCGTAGAACGCCTGCCGGATCGGCAGGAGCTTGTCCGACTCCTTCCAGACCTGCGAGTGGCAGTTCATGCAGGTCGCGGCCGGCGGGATCGCGGCCTTCGCTGCGCGATCGACTGTCGTGTGACAGTAGCGGCAGTCGAGGCCGAGCTCGCCGGCGTGGAGCGCGTGGCTATACGGGACCGGTTGGTCCGGCTGATAGCCGATGCGCAAGGTGTTGGGGTTCTGCGCGCAGGACCAGATGAGGACGGTCAGATAGACCGGGCCTCCGATCGCGAGCAGCGAGACCCACTTCTTGAAGGTCTCAGTCCATTGCGGGAAGATCAGTCGACTCATGAGGGGTTCCTCGAGGACCGGCCCTGTTGACCACAAAGGCCGCGTACTCCGCAAGGTTTGCGATGCGTGTTGTCGCAGACCTGGCTGTCTTTTCGGCTGCGGCATTTTGTTCGCGCGGGCGCATTTCCGGCAGGCCTTGCGGGATCGATCTCGCGAGTGCGACGATTCACCGCAGTGAAGCGAATCGGCGAGGGAGATGACGACCTTCCAGTCGTCGCGCGGCTCGTCGTCGAGATCCGGAGCGATGGACGGCGCACGATCGCGCGCGGCGCCGCAGAAGATCGCGCGAGCGGACAGAAGGTCGCGATCGAAGCGCACGGCGACTCGCCGATGCAGCTCGCGCTCGCGCTGGCGAGATCGCTCGTGAAGATCCCGGGGCTCGGCGCGCGCCGCGCGGTGCGCGGCTTGTTGGGCCGCGGGCGCGATCGCGCTCGCAAGAAGTGATGGTTCGGCCGGGGCGGTCCACGTGGTCCGCTCGTGGTCCATCTGCTCGAGCCGAAGCTCGCGAGATCGCATGACGCGCGCGTGGCACCCGCGTTGCTGATGGCCGCGGGCAATGCGGGTGTGGTGCCTTGCGATCATCCTCGGCGCGTGCGCTTCGGCGCGCGGCGGCGCCGGCGACCCGCTCGACTCCGGCGCTGATTCGATCGACGCGGGCGCGAGCGACGGTGCGAACGTGCCGGCCACCGACGCGCCGATCTCCGCGTGCGGCACGGTCGGCGTGGTCGACGTCGCGACCGGGCCGATCGGGTCGCGCCTGCCGACGCTGGTGTGGAACGGGAGCCGGTACGCGCTCGCGTTCCAGACCGATGTCTCGCCGGAGCGCGCGCAGTTCGCGTTCGCGGACGCCGACGGCGAGCTCGTCCCCGGATCGATCCGCGCGGTCAACGCGTCGGGCGACGTCGGGCAGCTCACGCCGACGATCGCGTGGTCGGGCACCGAGTACCTCGTGATGTACACGGCCGCGCGCAACGGCGACGACATCGAGGTCGCGCGCGTCGGCGCGAACGGCGAGCCGATCGCGGGCAGCGTCGTGCGCCTGCCGACGATGACCGGCGACAACGGGTGGGGCTCGGTCGCGTGGGATCCGATCGATCACGTGTGGGGCGCCGAGTGGATCAACCTGCAGGGTTATGCGACGACCGCGCGCTTCGCGCGGCTGTCGTCGACGGGCGCGAAGCTCGGCGAGGTGCAGGCGAACACCGGCACCGATTGCTGCATGCTCAACTATCTCAACGCGCGCGTCGTGTGGAGCGGCGCGCGCTTCGCGATCGCGTGGGAGACCAAGGGCTCGCTCCACGTCTCGGAGATCACCGGCGCCGGCGCCGTGACGACGCCGGCCGTATTCCCGTCGGACTCGACCGCGTGGGATCCGCAGTCGGTCGCGCTGGTATCGAACGGCGCCGGCTACGCGATCGTGTACACCGATCGTGACGACGCGACCGGCAACTTCGTCGTGCACTTCGCGCGCACCGACGGCGGCGGCTACATCGCGGGCAGCGATCACGTGATCTCGAACCCGGGCGCGTTCGGCGACAACCCGAGCGTCGTGTGGACGGGCAGCGAGTACGGCGTGACGTGGAGCGAGCGCGGCGGCGCCAACGTCAACGAGATCTGGAGCGCGCGGCTCGACGCGAGCGGCGCGCTCATCGACGGCACCCGCCAGCAGCTCACGTGCGGCGGGAAGTCGAACCTGTGGCCCGAGATCGCGTGGGACGGCACGCGCTACGGGATCGCGTACGAGCACGACGTCAACGGACCGGAGCAGGCGGTGCACATGATCGTCGGCACGGTCGCCGGAGGAGGACCGCAATGAAGAAGCTGATCGTGATCGCGTTGGCGCTCCAGGGCGCGTGTCTCTACAAGCCGTGGTGGAGCAAGGACGAGGGTGATCCGGCGCTCGACAAGGCATGCGAGAAGGGCGGCGACTCGACGCCCGACGGCGCGCTGTGCTGGGCGATGTTCGATCGGCGCGACCTGCCGGCGGTGAAGAAGCCGGAGCTCTTGGCCGAGGCGATCGACTTCTTCATCGAGCACCACGAGCACCCCGAGGACTCGCTGCCCGAGGCGTACGTGCGCGCGCAGGAGCTCGACGAGGCGTCGCTCGCGGCGGTGATGCAGGAGGCGGGCGTGGACCCGCGGATCGCGGGCGCGTTCCAGGCGAAGATCCAGACCGCGCGCGGCGAGGTCATCAAGGAGGTCGACGCGCTGCCGCCGCGCTGGAAGCAGGTCTACGTCGAGCCCGCGCTGCGCGCGCGCGCGCAATGGGCGAAGGATCACGAGGCGCGCGGGCCGTGGATCGCGAAGGCGCAGGCCTTGATCGATCGCGCCGACCAGCTCGCGATCGATCATCACGGCGACGCGGCGCTGCTCGATCAGATGATCGCGCTCCATCGCGCGTACGTCGCCGAGTGCGTCGGTGCGCCGGGGTCGGGGATCCCGGTCGAGTGGTGCCTCGGCGACGAGGTCGCGCGCCCGCTGACGTCGCACATCGTGCAGCTCGCGTGGGACTCCGGCGATCACGAACGCGCGCGCGCCGAGGACGTCTTGCTCGTCGTCACCGATCGCAGCCAGCGCGCGTACCTCGAGTACCTCGACTCGAAGCAGGCGCGCGACCTCGCGAAGCAGGAGCGCGACGCGTACGACAAGGCGAAGTCCGAGGGGCGCAGCGAGTCCGCGCTCGCGTCGAAGTGGCCGATCGAGCCGATCGCGGTCGACGACCTCGACCTCCCCGGCGCGCCGCCGCCGGACGCGCCGGAGTTCGACACCGGTGATCACGGCTGGCCGCACGCGTCGCGCGCGGTGATCGCGGCGGTCGCGAAGAAGGGACCGCGGACGCTGATCACGTTCGTGCGGGACGTCGAGACCTCGGAATCGGCGGCCGAGTGTCACGAGACCAACCGCGTCGACAGCATCGGCGAGGACGGGCACCTCAACTACCGCGAGGAGTGCAGCGGCAGCGTCACCGATCGCACCGATCTGACCGAGAAGCCGATCACGGTGCCGGCCGAGGAAGCGGCGCGGCTGCGCCCGGGCGAGATCTTGACGTTCATCGCCGACGATCACCACCGCGGCCACGTGATCGAGGCGTACGCGGCGGACAAGAGCGTGCGGGGCGGGACCCTGATGAGCGACGACAAGGTCTCGTCGCCCAAGGTGCAGCTCGGTCCGTTCCGGCTCGTCTTCATGTCGCTGACCGGCGCTGGCACCGGCGCCGGCAAGGCGAACCGCACGCCGTCGCGGTGATACGCTGCGCGCGGGATGACGATCGCGATCACGCGCGAGGTCTCGGATCGATTCGCCTCGGCGATCAGCGCCGCGGTGCCGGAGTCGCCGATCGACGTCGCGCGCGCGCGCTCGCAGCATCTCGCGTATCGCGCCGCGCTCGAGTCGCTCGGCGCGCGCGTGATCGTCGTCGACGCCGACGACGCCTGCCCGGACTGCGTGTTCGTCGAGGACACCGCGGTGTTCGCGGCCGGGCTCGCGGTGGTCACGCGGCCGGGCGCGGTGTCGCGGCGCGCGGAGGTCGAGCCGATCGCGCGCGCGTTGTCGTCGCTCGGGATCTCGATCGCGCGCATGCACGCGCCCGCGACGCTCGACGGCGGCGACTGCCTGCGGGTCGGGCGTACGATCTACGTCGGGCGATCGGCGCGCACCAACGCGGCGGGGATCGCGGCGCTCGCCGGCGCGTTCGAGTCGCGCGGCGTGCGGGTCGTCGCGGTGACGATGCCGCCGCGCATCCTGCACCTCAAGTGCGTGTGCTCGCCGCTCGGCGACGATCGGATCCTGCTCGCGCGCGGATCGATCGATCCGTCGACGTTCGCGGGCGTGTCGATCGTGTGGGCGCCGGCCGACGAGACCTACGCGGCGAACGCGGTCTTCGTCGGCGGCGGCGTGATCGTCGCGGAGGGTTTCCCGCGCACGCGCGAGGCGCTCGAGGGCGCGGGGCTGCGCACGATCGCGGTGCCGTGCGGCGAGGTCCGGAAGGCGGACGGCTCGCTGACGTGCCAGTCGATCATTCTGCCGGCGTGATCGCGGCGCGCGCTTCGTCGCTGTTCGCGTACTGCGTGTCGCTCGCGAGCGCGCCGCCGGTGAAGTGCTTGATGTCGAGGCCGTGCAGCGTGATCGGCTTGCCGTGGAAGGTCATGTGCTCGACCGATTCGGTGATGACGTCGTCGCCGGCGGCGAAGAAGACCGGCTTCTCGACGATCGTGAAGCCGTCGACGAGGTGCAGGAAGCGATCGAGCAGCGCGCGCGTGCCTTTGGTGTCGAGGGGCGCGGGGCCGCCGCGATCGTCGTAGACGTAGGTGGGGAGCGCGCCGGTGAGGACGCCGTCGGGATCGTGGGCATCGAGGGCGGCCCAGATCTTCGTCGCGGCGGCGAGGTTCGCTTGTTCGATCGAGGTGCCGCGGTGCTCGATCACGGCGGTGCCCGCGATCGGCGCGGTGATCGGCGCGCGCGCGGTCTTGTCGGCGTAGAGGCGCACGCGGGTCGCTTCGCCGCGCGCATCGGTGTGGATGATCACCGCCGCCGCGACGCCGCCCAGCACGAGCTCGACGACGCGCGTGTCGCCATCGATCCACTGGCGCCCGACGATCACGTGATCGCCGAGCGCGCGCGCGACCGCGTCGCGGCCGTGGATCGTCGGGCCCGCGACGATCTCGAGCGTCACGTCGTCGGCGAGGCTCGCCGGATCGGGGAAGCGCGGCGACGGCGCGCTTGGATGACACGCGGCGAGGACGAGGGCGATCGCGAAGGCGCGCACGGTGGTGCTAGCGTATGCGATCGGTGAAGGCGCACGTCGATGTCGATGCGGCGATCGCGCCGAGCTTCGTGCTCGACGACGAGCTGCGGCCGTTCCGATCGGGCTGGCACGCGCACGGGCGACATCAGATCTTGTACGCGGCGCGCGGCGCGTTGCGGTTGGAGATCGAGGGTGCGCAGTGGCTGGTGCCGCCGCAGCGCGCGGCGTGGCTCGCGGCCGGCGTCGCGCATCGGGTGAGCGCGTACTCGCCGGTGTCGCTCCGGACCGCATATCTCTCGCGAGCGCTCGATCGCCATGCGCGTGGCTGTCGCGTGTTCGATCTGCCGCCGGTCGGCCGCGAGCTGCTCGCGTACGGCGCGCGGTGGGGACCGTCGACGTCGCCGCGCGACGCGCGGGCGCGCGCGTACTTCGCCGTGCTCGCGGATCTGTGCCGCGAGTGGGCGGCGACGCCCGATCGCTTCTCGCTGCCGGCCGCGAAGACGCCGTTGGTCGAGCGCGCGATGGCGCTGACGATCGAGGCGCTCGGCGATCAGATCTCGCTCGCGTTCGTCGCGCGCAAGGCGGGCGCGTCGCCGCGATCGCTGCAGCGCGCGTTCGTCGCGGAGACCGGCGGGTCGTGGCGCAGCTTCCTGACGCAGGCGCGGATGCTGCGCGCGATCGAGCTGCTGGCCGCCCCGAGCGCGCGTGTCACCGACGTCGCGATCGAGCTGGGCTTCGACAGCTTCGGCGCGTTCACCCGGGCGTTCAAGCTGCTCACCGGCGAGACGCCGCGCGACTACGCGAAGCGCGTGTCGTTTCGGGAGAAATAATCGGCAGATCGTCGAAAGCGCGACAAGCGCCGCGGACGCAGGATGAGGGCATGCAAACGACGAATGGAGCCCTCGTGACGATCTTGGCGTCCTCCCTCACCGCGTGCGGCGGCGCCGCGCACGTGTCTGCCCTGCCCTCCGCGCACGCGCCGCTCGCGGTCCACACGTTCACGTCGGACTCGGCCGGGTTCGATACGCACTCGTTCTGGATCGACACCGGCCGCGAGGTCGTCGTGTTCGACGGCCAGTTCACCGGCGCGCTCGCCGATCAGGTGATCGCGGACATCCGCGCGCAGACGCGGTCGCCGATCCGCTACCTCGTCGTCACGCACCCGAACCCGGACAAGTTCAACGGCGCGTCGCGCTTCCAGGCCGCCGGCGCGAAGGTCGTCGCGAGCAAGGCGACCGCCGACGCGATCCCGGGCGTGCACGCGTACAAGAAGTACTTCTTCGTCGAGCTGGCGAAGATGTTCACCGAGGCCACCTATCCGCAGCAGGCGACGGTCGACGTGACGTTCGACGACACGCTCGACCTGCCGCTCGACGGCGACGCCCACGTCTCGCTGCGCCGCCTCGCGCACGCAGGCGTGTCGACCACGCAGACGGTCGCCTACGTGCCGGAGGCGAAGGCGCTCTTCGTCGGCGATCTCGTCCACCACGACGCGCACGCGTGGCTCGAGGGCGGCATCGCGAACGGCGCGCCACACCCGGATCTCGCGTCGTGGGCGCAAGCGCTCGACGAGCTGCACGCGTACCCCGCCGACACGACGATCTACGGCGGCCGCGGCGAGCCCGCGCTCGTCAGTGACGCTCTCGAAAGTGAGAAGAAGTACTTACTACTTGCCGGTCAGACGGTGGCCGCATACGTCGCGTCGCTCGCGCCGGCCGAGCGCGCCGAGCTCGACGACCCCGCGAAGGCGCAGGCGCACTACGTCGCGATCGAGGGCAAGCTCGCCGCCGAGCTCCCGGCGTACAAGCTCGCCTACCTGGTGCGCTATGGCGTGTACGGCCTCGTGAACGCGACGAAGTCCACCGCCCTGGGCACCGCGAAGTGAGCGCGCCTTCGCGCCGCGCGATCGCGTAGCCTCCGCGCATGAAGCGCGCGCTCGTGATCGCGATCGTGTCGTGTGCGACGCGCGCGCGTGCGGAGGACGTGCGGGTCGACGTCGAGCCGGCCGCGTATCTCCTGTCCGGCTACTCGATCCACCTCGCGTCGACCGTGCCGCGCGCGCCGCGCGTCACCGTCGGCGGCACGCTGTACGGCTTCGACGTCCCGCGCATGTTGGTCGAGCTCGGTGACAACCGCGGCGACGACTGGAACGTGCGGCTGCGCGTCGGGTACGGCGTGTTCGCCGACGCCTTCCTCGAGGATCGCCGCGACGGCTGGCTGGTAGGCACGCAGCTCGGCTTCCAGCAGTACCGCGCGACCGGTCCGGGGCCCGACGGCGGAGATGCGATCTTCACGAACGTGATGGTGTTGGTCCGCGCGGGCTACGAGTGGCATCCGGCCGCATCGAGCGGCGCGTACCTGATGCCGTGGATCGGCGCCGCGTACACGCACACGATCAGCGGCGACGCCGGCGCGTATCGCGTCTTCCCGGTGCTGCCGTACGCGGCGTGCGATCTCGGCTGGCGTTTCTAGTCACTTCGCCGCGAACACCGACAGCGAGTGCCAGTCGTTCGCGCCGATCGCGGCGCCGAGCGCGACCCAGGTGGTCCCGACCTTGCGCAGCTCGTAGCGGATCTGGTTGTCGTTGTCCTGCCAGATCCATCCGTTCCCCTGTTTGTAGGCCTCGCGCGACGCGAGCTCGCGGACGAGCACGAGATCGAGGTGCGAGGTCGCGAGCGCCCACGCGGTCGTGTGCTTGCCGGCGATCACGGCGAGCACGCGAGGGATCGCGTCGTCGGCCCATTCGTCCATCGGCCGGCTGATGTCGATGCGCGTGACCTTGCCGCGCACGTCGCGCACCGCGAGCGTCTGCAGATCGAGCTTCCGATCGTCGGTGAGATCGTCGGCGCTCGTGCCGATCACGAGCGCCTTCACGCCGGCGAAGACCTTGTCGACGGGCAGCGGCGCCGCGGTGCCCTTGGCCCAGCCGTCGGCGGCGGCGCAGAAGGCCGCGCGCGCGTCGGGCTTGCCGCAGTGCGCCGCGGCGCGGAACTGGACGAGCACGCGCTCGTCGAGGACGTCCTGCGGCGGGCACGAGCTCGGATCGCAGTCGACCTCCTGCGCGAGCGCCGGCGTCGAGACCGAGAGCAGGCAGACCACGAGCGCGATCCTCATGGCGATTTCAACGCGCCGCGCGCGATCGCGATCTACGGCTTCGGCATCCAGTCCTCGCGCGGGATCTGGTAGATGCGGTGCTCGAGGTCGCTGCGCCACGCCGAGGTCGCCCCCGCGTCGCCGGCGACCATCCGCTCGCGGGTCACGCCGCGCGGCGCCGGCGCGATCGCGTTCAAGTAATCGTAGACGCGCGCGCGCTCGTCGGGGGTGACGCGATCGAACAGGTTGAACAGCGTGATCGCGTCGGGGAACTCGGCCTGCGAGAGGATGTCGTCGAGCGCGGCGTGCTCGCCGTCGTCGAAGCGATCGATCGCGGCGGCGAGCGCGGCGGTCGCGTCGCGGCGCATCGGCGTGCCGGGCCCGGTCGGCGTGTGCATGCGCGCGGTCGCGCCCGCGGGCACGACCGAGAGGTGGCCGTTGCCGGCGAGCTCGACCTGCCCGTGCGTGACGACGATGCGGCCGGTGCCGTCGGGCGCGACGGTGAGATCGTACTCGCAGCCGAGATCGACCGCGGTCGTGCGCGGCGTGTCGACGACGAACAAGCGCGGCGGCGCGTTGACCTTCGCGTGCATCGTGCCGCGCGCGAGCGACAGGCGCTGCTGACGAGGTCCGCTCGCGACCAGCCCGAGCCGCGAATTCGCGCCGAGCCGCACGTGACCGATCGTCGAGACGTCGAGCTCGGCGGCGCCGTCGGCCGAGGTCTCGAGCCAACCGCCGACCGGCAGCGTGCCGCGCGCGACCTCGCGATCGCCGCAGCGCGCGACGCCGGCGACGGTGTCGAAGCGATAGCCGTCGCCGCCGCCGCACGGCCCGCTCGCGCCCCCGCGGAGCAAGAAGAAGAGGATCGCGGCCGCCGCGAGCGCGGCGCCGATCGCGATCGGGATCCACGAGCGCCGGCGCCGCGGCATCTTCGCGGGCAGCTCCGGCGGCGCGCCCCGATGACGGAACGCGCCGAGCGAACGCTCGAGCTCCGCGACGTCCGCGTCGGCGGGGCCGCTGCCGTCCCAGAGGTAATCGTGCTCGGGCTTCATCCGTCACCGCCCTCGGTCGAAGTCGATGCGACGCCGAGGCGCTCGCGCAAGATCATCATGCCCCGGTGCAGGTTCACGCGCACCGATCCCGGTGAGAGCCCGGTGCGCTCCGCGATCTCCGGACCGGTCAACCCCTCGACGAGACGCATGATCAACGTCTCGCGATACGCCTCGGGCAGCGCGCGGATCGCCGCGAGCGCCTCGTGCGCCTCCGCCGACGGCACCGGATCGGCGATCGGATCGGCCGCCGGCTCGACGGGCCGCGGCTCGCGCGCGCGATCGGTCGCGCGGTTGCGCGCGATCTGCAGGAGCCACCCCGGGAACGCGGCGGCCTCGCGGAGCTCGTCGAGGCGTTCGTACGCGACGAGGAAGACGTCTTGCACGACGTCGGCCGCGTCGGCGGGGCGCACGCGCGCGAGCGCGACCGCGTGCACGACGCGCGCGAAGCGCTGATAGAGCGTCGCGAACGCCGCGCGATCGCCGCCGCGCACGAGCGCGACCAGCTCGGCCGCGCTTCGCTCGATCGGATCGCGCTCGCGCCCCACGCGGGCACGTTCGCCCACGCGCCCGCCGTTCTCAAGCGGCGCGCGGCGCGTCCACGTCATCACCGAGGAGCTCATCGATCCACCCCGGGTCGGGGGCCAGGTGCGCCACCGCGAGCGCCGGCACCACGCGGGCGCGCACCGCGCGGCGCAGCACGCGCGCGTGATCGGCGCCGTCGAGGATGCCGAGCGCGCGCGTCGACGGATTCGGCGGCGGAG
This sequence comes from Kofleriaceae bacterium, assembly GCA_035493675.1. Taxonomy (GTDB): domain Bacteria; phylum Myxococcota_A; class Polyangia; order Haliangiales; family Haliangiaceae; genus JAIOQA01. The sequence goes on from DATJIA010000013.1 coordinate 84,209, forward strand.
GCCGGCGGCGCCAGAGCGGCGCGTACGCCGCCAACGCGCGCCTCGCGATGTCGCGCAGAGGATCGCGAAACGGATCGAGCCGATCTCCCGCCCACGCCAGCACGTGCGCGCCGAGCCGCGCGTGCGGACCTTCGTCGTGCGCGATCCGCGCGAGCACCGCGCGGGCGAGCGGCTGGGTCGCGACCCGCGCCGCGGTCGCGAGCACCGGGACGCTCAAGCTCTCGCCGACGACGCAGATCTTGATCGCGAGCGCGGCGGCGCGCGCGATCGCGGGATGATCCGTGCGCGGCGGCGCGAGCTTGTCGAGATCGACCAGGTGAGGCGCGGCGCCGCCGATCGTCGCGGCCAGGCGCGCGTTGAGCTCGACGTGCGTGATCTCGTCGACGACGAAGTCGCCCGCCATCGCGGTGAGATCGATCGGCGCGCCGGCCTCGAGCAGCGCGCCCGCGAGCGCGGCGAACGCGGCGGCGGAGGCGTACTCGCTGAACGCGCCCTCGGTCCACGTCGTGCGCGCGGCGGCGAGCGTCGCGTCGTCGAGCGTCTCTGCGTGGAGAGACTCCCACGGCAGCTCGTCGATGCCGGGACGGCGGCGGCGCAAGCGCGCGGCGGACGCACCGCCGCACCAGTCGAGCTCGAACGGCGCGAGCATCTTCACTTGCTCGCGGTGACCGAGCGTTGCATCTCGCAGCGATCGTGCGCGCTCGGTCCCTTGCCGACGTTGCCGGGCAGCGGGCACCCGTCGTCGCCGAGCATCGGCTGGGTCGCGGCCGAGGTCGCGGCGTGCGCGATCACGCGGAGCATCGCGGCGAGCTGCGTGAAGGCGATCGCGTGCTTCGACTCCGGGCCTTCGGCCCTTCGCTCAGCACGAACGGGTGAGGGCTCCGCGCGAGCGGGTGCTTGCGCGGGGTTCGCGAACGCGGGGTTCGCGAACGCGGGCGTCGCGAACAGGAGCGCGGCCGGCGCCGCGAGGGCGAGGAGCTTCGAGACTTTCGGCTTCGTCATGTAGGAAGGACGAAGCGGCGGTCAGAGTGTTAACCGCGATCGTTACGCGCCGATGTCGCCCGACCCGATGACCGTCACGCCACCCGCGCGCATTCCCTCGATCGCGCGATCGCCGTCGCCGGTCGCCAGATCCACCGCGCGGCAGCCGTCCTCGACGAGATAGACGTCGAAGCCGTCCTTCACGCCGTCGAGCGCCGTGAACTTCACGCAGTAGTCGGTCGCCAGCCCCAACACATATATAGAGGTGACGCCCTGCGTCGTGAGCCACTCGCCCATGCCGGTCGACTTGCGGTGCCCGTTGTCGTGGAAGCCGCTGTAGCTGTCGATCTGCGCGTCGGTGCCCTTCCGGAAGATCTTGGTGATGCGGGTTTGGTCGAGCTCGTCGTGGAGCTGCGCGCCGCGCGTCCCTTGCACGCAGTGCACGGGCCACAGCACCTGCTCGAGGCCGTCGAGCTCGATCACGTCGTACGGCTTCGCGCCGGCGTGGTTCGCCGCGAACGATCCGTGCTCGCGCGGGTGCCAGTCCTGGGTCGCGACGATCGTGTCGAAGTGACGCGCGATGCGATTCGCGACGCCGATCGCCTGATCACCGTGCGGCACCGCGAGCGCGCCTCCCGGACAGAAGTCGTACTGCAGATCGACGAGGACCAACGCCTTCTTCCCCACGCGACGATTATATGATTGCCGCGTGCTCACGGCGCTCGCGATGATCAGCGTCTTGTCGTGCGAGGGGGCCGAAACCGTCCGCGCACATCTGGATCGCGAGGCCCACCGTGCCCACACCTGGGACGTCGCGTGGGGGCTCGGCTTCGGCGCCGCCGCGATCGGCTACGGCGCGATGGCGGAGACGCGCTGGGAATTCGGCATCGACCTCGACGACAAGCGGGTCGCCGGGCTCTGGGTCGGCGCGGCCAAGGCGGGCATCGCGTCGCTCTCGCACCTGATCCTGCCGGTGCGCATCGCGCGCGCGCCCGCCGCGACCGGCGACCCGTGCAAGGATCTCGCGGCGGCGAACGACGCGCTCGAGGAGTCCGCGCGTCACGAGCGCACGACGTTCTGGTTGTCGATCGCGGGCGCGATCGCGCTCAACGGCGGCGGGCTCTTGTGGCTCGGCCTCCACGACGACGCGTGGAAGGAGGGCGTGATCTCGGCGGCGATCGGCGTGCCGGTCTCCGCGCTGCACACGTGGACCCTGCCGCGGGGCGCGACGACGTGGCAGATCGACGCAGTCGCGACGCCGGCCTTCACGGGCCTCTCGATCAGCGGCACTTTCTAGGCATGAGCGAAGCGCCGCGCCGATCGTTCGCACCGCGCGAGCACGGCGCGTACGGACAGCTCGGCTTCCCGCTGATCGCGGCGCTGGCCGCCGGCGCACCGCAGCTCGAAGCGGCGCTGTTCGCGATCGCGGCGGCGCTCTTGTTCGTCGCGCACGAGCCCGCGCTGGTCGTCCTCGGGCGGCGCGGCGCGCGGGCGCGGCGCGATCACGGACGCGCGGCGACGATCCGGCTCGCGATCGTCGGTGCGCTCGCGCTCGGATGCGCGGCGTTCGCGATCGTCCGCGCGCCGGACCTGATCGGCGCCGCCGCGATCCCGGCGGCGTGCGCCGTGTTGCTCGCGATCCTGGTCGCGACCGACGTCGAGAAGACGACGCTCGGCGAGATGATCGCCGCGATCGCGCTGTCGTCGGCGTCGGTGCCGGTCGCGCGCGCGTCGGGCGCGACCTGGGACGCCGCGCTGGGCGCGTGGGCCGCATGGGGGCTCGGTTTCGCGGCGGTGATCGCGCCGGTGCGCGCGGTGATCGCGCGCGCCAAGAAGCAGCCGATGCCTCCCGCTCTCCTCGCCGCGAGCGCGGGGACGATCGCGATCGCGATCGCCGCGCTCACGTGGCGCCGCGAGGTCGGCGCCGGCGCCGCGCTCGCGATCGCCGCGTGGAGCCTGACGCTCGCGCCGCCGTCCCCGCGCGCGCTGCGCGCGATCGGCTGGGCGCTGGTCGCCGCCTCGGCCGCGACCGCGATCGGATTGATCGTGATCGCGCGCGCCTAGCAGGACGGAACGCGCACCGCCTCGTGCGCGCCGCTGCGCGCGTCGATCACGACGAAGCCGAGCTCGTAGACGACGATCAGCGTGTCGCCGCCGAGCGGGAACAAGCGCGGCGGCGCCGCGTGCGCGCCGTAGTCGTGATCGGCGTCGATCGTCCACAGCGCCTTGCCGTCGGCGGCGCGGATCACGTGCACGCCGTCGGTCGAGAGCACCTCGACGTCGTTCGCGGTGTGCACCGGCGCGCCCGCGATCGCGCGGATCGTGCGGCCGCGGCGCGCATCGGCGAGCCACGCGCGATCGTGCCCGCGCACCAACAACGCCGCCCCGACCCACGCCGCCGTCGACGCGCCGCGCACGCTCGCGACCTTCTTCAACCGATCGCCGATCGCGTAGATCGCGATCGTCGCGCCGTCGCGGATCGCGACGCGCGTACGCTCCGGGTCGAGCCACGCGTGGATGCGCTCCTTGTTCGCGTGGTACCCGGGCGGCGCGAGCGTGCGGCACGCGTCGCCCTCCTCCGAGCACAGCGTGATCGCGCGCGCGCCGGTGTCGGCGAGCTCGACGTCGGGATCGCGCGGCTCCTCGTCGGGCCGCGGCACCGCGCCCCACGCGCCCGACGCGAGCTCCCAGCGCAGGCACCGATCGGAGACGCACACGGTGACGCTGCGATCGCTCGGCCACACGCCGTCGATCGCAGCGCCCGCGCCGGCGTCCGCGCACGCCGGCGACGCCGCGGCGCGCGCGCCGATCGCGCACACGATCACGATCGACTTCAATGCGCCGGCGGTTTGCGGACCTCGAGGTCGCCGCTCTCGAGGTGGAGGTACAGCTCCCAGTGCGCGCCGTCGCCCGTCTTGAAGACCGCGACGTGGTTCGTGTTCGACTGCGCTTCGCCGATCAGGAATTTCATGTAGTCGCGGTGCTCCGCGACGAGCTCCTTCAGCGCTGCGATTCCGTCGGGATCTCCGATCAGGCGCATGAGCCGCATCGTATATGATCGGTTCGTGGCCGGGGGGTCGCATGTGTACGACGTGTTCCGCTCGCGCCGCATGGCCGTGCTGTTCGCGCTCGGCTTCTCGTCGGGGCTCCCGCTCTTCCTGACCGGACAGACGCTGCAAGCGTGGATGACCACCGCCGGCGTCGACATCGAGAAGATCGCGGCGTTCGCGTCGGTCGGGCTCGCGTACACGTTCAAGTTCGCGTGGGCGCCGCTGCTCGATCGCTGGAGCCCGCCGTGGCTCGGCCGCCGCCGCGGCTGGATGATCACGACGCAGCTCGCGCTGATCGCCGCGATCGCCGCGATGGGTACGATCGATCCGACCGAGACCCCGGGCGCGCTCGCGGTGATCGCCGTCGTCGTCGCGTTCCTGTCGGCGTCGCAGGACGTCGTCCTCGACGCGTACAACGCCGATCTGCTCGCGCCCGAGGAGCGCGCCGCCGGCTCGGGCGTGTACGTGATGGGCTATCGCGTCGCGATGCTGATCAGCGGCTCGCTCGCGCTGATCCTCGCCGATCACCTCGCGTGGCGGATCGTCTACGCGATCATGGCGGCGCTCATGCTGGTCGGCGTCGCCGCGACCTTCGCCGCCGAGGAGCCGATCGCGCACGAGCGGCCGCGCTCGATCGCCGCCGCGATCGTCGTGCCGTTCAAGGACTTCTTCGTGCGCCTCGGATGGAAGGGCGCGCTCGGCGCGCTCGCGTTCGCCGCGCTCTACAAGTTCGGCGATCAGTTCGCGAGCGTCTTGCAGGTGACGTTCTACAAGCGCGGCCTCGGCTTCACGCTCACCGAGATCGGCACGCTCAACAAGCTGCTCGGCTTCGCCGGCACCGTGGTCGGCGCCGCGATCGGCGGCGCGCTGGTCGCGCGTTACGGCGTGTGGCGCATGCTGCTCGTGTTCGGGCTCCTGCAGGCGTCGACCAACCTGCTCTACGTCTGGCTGGCCGAGGTCGGGCCCGATCGCGGCGTGTTCGCGACCGCGGTCTTCATCGACAACGTCGCGAACGCCGCCGGCACCGGCGCGTTCGTCGCGTATTTCATGTCACTCACGTCGAAGTCGGTGAGCGCCACGCAGTTCGCGCTGCTCACCAGCTTGTCGTCGGTGGGCCAGCGCGTCTTCGGTCCGCTCGCCGGCGACGTGCAGAAGCATTTCGGCTGGTCGGGGTTCTTCGTGACGACCACGCTGCTCGCGCTGCCGGGGCTCGCGATCGCGGCGCTCATGCATCGGGTTTCCAGTCGTCGACGCCCTGCTGGATCTCTTCCGGAGACATCTCCCGAAGCCGCTGCGTGACGACCCACTGCTGCCCGAACGGATCCTCGAGGCGTCCCTGCCGATCGCCGTAGAACTGATCGGCGATCGGGTAGATCACCTTCGCGCCGGCCGCGGTCATGCGTTCGCCGACCGCGAAGGCGTCGTCGACGTGGAGCGTGATCACGCCGTACTTGGCGTCGCCCTCGCGGATCGAGATCGGGCTCTCGCCGATCACGAGATCCGCGTGGACGATCTTGTCCTGCCGCTTGTCGACGTAGCGCGCGATCTCGCGCGCGTCGAAGACCTGCTTGTACCAATCGATGGCGCGCGGCGCGCCGATGACCTGGAGATGAGGGACGAGCTTCATGCCCGCATGATGCGCGCGCGCGCCGGGCGTGCCTTGGAGATTTTTTCGCGCGTACAATCGACGGATGGGGAATCCGCTCGGGGACGCGGATACGCAGCTGACCAGCGCACCGTCGGAGGGCGGCGTCGCGCTGGTGCCGCCGATCGCCGACGCAGCGACGCGGTTCGAGAAGGCCGCGTTGCTCGGCAAGGGCGGCATGGGCGAGGTCTGGCAGTACCGCGATCGACGGATCGGCCGGCGCGTCGCGATGAAGGTCTTGCACCCCGCGCTCGCGAAGGCGCCCCAGGTGCAGGCGCGCTTCCTCCGCGAGGCGCAGATCCAGGGACAGCTCGAGCATCCGGCGGTGGTGCCGGTCTACGATCTCGGGGCGACCCCCGACGGCCAGCAGTGCATCGCGATGAAGCAGGTGCGCGGCGCGACGCTCGGCGAGTTCATCGCGGAGTTGCGCGCGGGCCAGGCGCGGTTCACGCGCCGGCGCCTGCTGTCCGACTTCGCGCGCGTGTGCCTCGCGATCGACTTCGCGCACGCGCGCGGCGTGCTGCACCGCGATCTCAAGCCGGCCAACATCATGCTCGGCGACTTCGGCGAGGTGTACGTGCTCGACTGGGGCCTCGCGAAGCTGCACGGCGACGCGGAGCTGGATCCCGCGGGCTCCGGGATCCAGTTGTCGGCCGCCGACGTCACCCAGGACGGCGCGCTGATGGGCACGCCCGGTTACATGTCGCCCGAGCAGATCCGCGGCGAGGTCGCGTCGCTCGGGCCGGCGTCGGACATCTATGCGCTCGGCGCGATCCTGTTCGAGCTGCTCGCGCTCGAGCGCCTGCACGCGGCCGCCGACGCGCTGGCGTCGACGCTCGGCGAGATCGACACGCGGCCGTCGTCGCGCGCGCCCGACGCCGACGTCCCGCCCGAGCTCGATGCGATCTGCGTGCGCGCGCTCGCCGCCGATCCGGACGATCGCTTCCCGTCGGCGCGCGCGATGTCGGAGGCGATCGATCACTACCTCGACGGCGAGCGCGATCTCGAGCTGCGCCGCGAGCAGGCGGCCAAGCACGCCGCCGCCGCGCGCGAGGCCGCGCAGCGCCCCGAGCTCGACGCGCGCCGCACCGCGATGCGCGAGATCGGCCGCGCGCTCGCGCTCGATCCCGATCACGCGCCGGCGGTCGAGACGATGGTCACGCTCTTGACCAACCCGCCGGACGAGATGCCGCTCGAGGTCGGCGTCGAGATCGATCGCCAGGATCGGTTCAAGCACCGCTGGGTCGGCAAGGTCGGCGCCGCGGTCTACGCGAGCATCTTCGGGTTCCTGCCGGTCTGCTTGTGGGTCGGGATCCGGCAGCCCGCGATCGTCGTCGGCTTCTTCGGCGTGCTCGCGCTCGCGTGCATCTCGAGCGCGATGGTCGGCCGCTCGCGCGCGCCGTCGTACGGGTTGATCTCGATCGTGCTCGTGCTGTCGAACATCGCGTTCGCGATCGGCGCCGGCTTCTTCGGGCCCCTCGTGCTGATGCCCGGCGTGATCGCGGTCAACGCGACCGCGTTCGCCGTGTTCTCGCGCAAGAGCTATCGGCTGTTCGCCGCGATCTGCGCGTCGCTCGCGGTCGTCGTGCCGTTCGCGCTCGAGCTGACCGGCGTGATCACGCCGAGCTATCACTTCGACGGCAACGGCATGTACGTGATCCCGCGCGCGCTCGCGCTGCCGCAGACGGAGACGTACGTGCTGCTCGTGCTCGCGTCGCTGTCGGGGATCATCCTCGGCTGCTTCGTCGTCGGCAACATCCGCGATTCGCTCGGCGACGCCGAGCGACGCCTGCTGCTCTACGCGTGGCACCTGCGCGAGCTGGTGCCGACCCACGCGCGCGACGCGACCGAGCCGGTCAATCGAGGATCACGTGGTGCGGGTCGCCGGGCGAGCGAGGCGAGTAGCGCGTCGGACACACCCCGCTGAAGTCGCGGAACTCGTGGATCAGGTGCGCCTGATCGTAATAGCCGCAGTCTTGCGCGACGCGGGTCCAGTCGACCGCGCGGCCGGCCTCGACCGATCGCAAGACGCGGCCGAAGCGGCGCACGCGCGCGTAGCGCTTCGGCGTGAGCCCGACCGCGGCGGCGAACCTGCGGATGAAGCGCGCGGGTGACATGCCGAGGCGATCGGTGACCGCGCCGACCTGGGCGCCGCCGTCGAGCGCGCGGACCGCGAACTCGATCGCGGGATCGCGATCGCGCGCGCGCAGGCGCTCGATCAAGATCTGCTCGAGCGTCGCGAGCACGTCACCTCGCGGCGCCTCGAGCAGGCGCGCGCGGAGCTGCGCGCGGCCCCAGACGTCGTCGAGATCGACGTGCGCGTCGTGGAACTCGTCGGCGGGCGGCGCGAGGAACGCGCCCGCCGCGCCCGGCTTGAAGCTCGCGCCGCACACCGCGCGCTGCTCGGCGGTGTCGATCGCGAAGTGCCGCGAGAACAGGCCGCACACGACCGCGCCCGACAAGCGGTGCGTGCGCGCGTAGCCCGGCCCGTCGTACCAGCGCATCTCGTCCTCGTCGAGGTTGACGATCAGCTGCATGGTCGGGTGCGGCAGGATCCGCTCGCGCGCGTGCGCGAATTCGCCCTCGAAGCGCCACAAGACGTCGACGTACGGCGCGAGGATCGCCGGCGGCCGTCGCGTCGTGAACCGCATGGGTTGATGCTAGATCAACCCATGAAGGATCGCCTGTTCGTCTTGAAGCCGGGGTTCACCGACAAGGGCGAGACGTGGTTCTGCCCGTACAGCGCGCAGGTGATCGGCTACCTCGCGTACTACCCGCACGTGCGCGACACGCTCGAGGTGATCGAGCTCGACTTCCCGAAGCCGCGCCATCCGCTCGTCGACCTCGTCGGCGAGGACAACCAGTCGATGCCGTGCCTCGTGCTCGCCGAGGGCGGCTTCGTCGGCAAGACGATGGAGATCCTGCGTCACCTCGCGAAGACGCGAGGGACGCCGCAGCCTCACTAGTCAGCGACGAAGCCCCACCACAGCGACACCGTCGTGTTGTTCGAGCGCGCGCTGATCACGAACTCGTTGCCACCGTACTGGCCCGCCTTCTTGTTCGTGATCGTCAGCTTGCGGATCGCGCCGTTGTTGCCGGTCTGGCTGTCCCACGCGAACGTCAGGTTCGGCGACGCGCCCTGCAGGATGTTGCCGACGTCGTAGGCGGTGACGGTGAAGTCCGCGGTCTCGGCGTCGCTGAACAGCGCGACGTCGATCGTCTTCGACTGACCGACCGGGATCGTCACGCCCTTCGACGCGACCGGTCCGCCCCACTCCTGGGGGAAGTTGATCGACACGTCGTCGGTGAGCACCGGCGCCGCCGCGATGTACGGCGTCGACATCGCGGGCACGCACGGATCGTGACCGGCGGCCGCCGACGCGTTCGACCACGAGCGCTGCACGACGAAGTTGCCGACCAGGCGCTGCTCCGCCGAGCGAACGTACTCGCACATGTCACCGAGCTCGGCGCCCGGCGTGTCGGCCCAGATGTAGTGCTCCGCGTCCATGTCGGCCATCGCCGGCGCGGTGAACGGGTGCGGATCGGTCGCGGCCTCGACGAATTCGTGGCTGGTCACGCCGGTCAGCGCGTCGAGGCCGCCGCCGCAGCGAGGCATGAGCGCGTAGATGACCTTCTGGCCGCCGGTCAGCGCGGTCTCCGAGTGATAGCCACCGAACGACTGGCAGCTCGAGCCCCACGGCGTCGACAGCGACACGCCCGAGGGCAGGTAGACCGCGTAGATCGTGTTGTCGTCGGGCGCGGGCCACTCGGCGTGGGTGCCGTCGAGGTTCTGCTGCAGGAACTGCTGGAGCGCGTCGTCGGTCGTCGGCGGCGTGTCGGTCGCGACGATCGACGCGTGCACGGTCGCGTCGCCGACGCCGTACTCGCTGGTCGTCTGATGCCAGTAGTCGCTGGTCGCGATCGCCGTGAAGAACGGCTCCATCTCGCCCTTCATCGTGTCGTCGCCGGTGAAGAAGATCGGGACGATCACCGGCGCGGTCGTGACGCCGCCGCCGAGATCCTTCACCTGCGGCACGCCCGGATGCGGCGCCTGCTGGAAGCCGGAGGCATCCGGCGGCGACGCGTCGACGGTCGCGACCGCGGCGTCGGGGCCGCCGTTGTTGTTCGTGTTGGAGCCGCCGCAGGCGGCGAGCGCGATCAGGAGACAAGCGAGCTTTTTCATGAACGACTCCTCAGTTACCGACCAGGCCCCACCACTGCGACTGCGTGTCCGCCGCCGGACCCGCGAAGATCACGAACGTGCTCGAGCCGCGGCGGCCCGCCTTCACGTGCGTGATCGTGAGGTGCAGCGTGTCGCCGTTGACGCCGCTGCGCTTGTCCCACGCGAAGGTCAGCTCGGCGGTGCCGCCGCGATACTGCGACGCGGCGTCGTACGCGTTGACCTCGAAGCTCGGCGTCGCGCGATCGGTCCACAGCTGGACGTCGATCGTCTTCGACGTGCCGACCGGGATCGCGATGCCCTTGGTCGTGAAGGTCTGGCCCTGGTGCGTGAGCGTGAGCGTGTCGTTCAAGACCGCGCCCGCGCCCTGGAACGCCTTGTCGGTCGGCACGCACGGATCCAAGCCGGCCGCCGACGCCGCGTTCGACCACTGGCGCTGCACCGAGTAGATGTCGAGCTTGGCCTCGTTGGCGGCGCGAACGAACTCGCACATGTCGCCGAGCTCCGCGCCGCCGATCGATCCCCACGCGATGTGGTCGGCGTCGTTCTGATCGAACGCCGGGTTCGAGTACGGATACGGATCGGTCGCGGCCTCGAGCAGCTCGTGGCTGGTCGCGAGCGTCGCCGGGTAGAGGAAGTTGCCCTGCGTCGAGCAGCGCGGCAGCACCGCGTAGACGAACGGCATCCCCTTCGCGTCCATGCCCTCGGAGTGATAGCCGCCCCAGCTGGTGCAGGCACCCGGGAAATCGGACAGGGTCACGCCCGGCGGCAAGAAGACCGTGTAGATCGTCGTGCCGTCGTTCGCGGGCCAGCCCGCGTGGGTGCCGTCGGACATCGTCGCGACGTAGCTCTGGATGTCGGCGTCGCTGGTCGGCGCGGCGTCGGTCGAGACGACGGTCGGATCGATCGCGATGTCGCCGACGCCGTACTCGTTCGCGATCGCGTGCCAGTACGACGAGCCGGGCAGCTTCGCGAGGAACAGCTCGACGTCGGGCATCAGCGTGTCGTCGGCGCCGAAGAAGATCGCGGCGACCTTCGGCGACGCGAGCACCGGTCCGCCCTCCGACACGACCTGCGCCGAGATCGGGTGCGGCCCCATCTGGAAGGACGGCCCCGCCGCGTCCGGCGCCGCCGGCGCGCCCGCGTCGGGCTCCGCCGGTCTGATGTTGTCGCCGCACGCACCAAGGAGCAGGAGAGCCGTCGCCAGTCGCATGGGCGGATTTCACACGCACCGGCGAACGGAATCCACTACGACCACTCACTCACGATCGCAGGGTGCTAGTTCTGTTTCGCACCCTCGCGGATCCAGACGAGGATCGTGAGGTAGTCCTTGTCGTTCGGACCTGTGAAGGTGACGTTCGGATGGGCGTCGGCCGGGCTCTCGGCCGACGGCATGGTCAGGACCAGGCTCTTCTCGGGGAGCGTCCGATCCACGCGCGGATAGAGCTGCGACGTCGTCGCGGTGTCCATCAGCTCCTTGAAGATCAGGTTCTGCGAGCCGTCGAGGGTGAGGTTCGCGAGATCCTTGCCCGGACCGCCGCCGGAGTGGCAGGCCTGGCAGCCGCGCTTCGTGAAGATCGGCACGACGTCGTTCTGGAACGAGACGTTCTTGGGCAAGGTCGACGCGCCGTCGGCGACCGTGATCGCCGCAACAGTCGCGACCGCGGGCCCGACCGGCGAGGTCGGCATCTCGAGGCCGTACTGCGCGCCCGAGGCCGCGCTGATCGTCGTCGCGCCGGGCGCGACCTCGAACCAGACGACCCACCCCGAGGCGGAGGTCGCGGTCGCGGCGGGCGCGGGCGCGAGGTTCGCGTCGAGGAAGTACGGACCGCGCGCGCCGGCGAGCGGCGCGAACGCGCTCGCGGGCACGCCGGCCTTCGGGTGACCGGTCGCGTCGATCGTCTGCGCGATCAGCACGCCGTTCGCCGCGGTCGGCGTCACGCCGAACGCGGTCGACAGCTTGCCGAGGAACGCTTCGGACACGACGCGCACGTCGAGGTCGACGTCGGCGTCGCGCACGTCGATCGCGGTCGAGTACGTGCTGCGATGTCCGTCGGCGCCGGCGAGCGCGTAGAAGACGGAGTTCGGCGTCACGTGATCGAGCACGAACGCGGGCGGTGAGATCGTCACGGTCGGCGCCGGCGACAACCCGGTGGTCGACACGCTGACCGATCCGGACACCGCTTGCCCGGTCTCGAAGTCGATCACCTGCCCGACGACCTGCAGCCCATCCTCGGTGCCACCGGTACTCGGGCTCGCCGCGCACCCAGCGGCGAGCACGATCGCGAACGCGTGGATCCCTCTCATGCCCGCTCGCTAGAGCAACGCGCGCGCCAGACGCGAACCTTGGATTCCGGGGGGTTCGATCCACCCCATTCGCGCGGGCCGGTGGGGTTGGTCTCCACGCCCGGCGGGCCTACACCCCGCTCGGTCGCAACCGCCGTAGTCGAGGCCACAAACGCCCGCCGCGACTCGCGAAACTTTCCTGTGACCTTCTCGCGGGACGACCCCACTAACGCCGCCCCCGAGGCGATCCGAACCGAAAAATCTGAAAAGGCCGGCGGCGCGGAGCCTCGTGATCGACTACGCCGAGATTCCCGACGACGACCCGCCGCCATGATTCACAGCTTCTGGTGCAGCTGGATCAGGTTGCCGACCGTGTCGGAGAAGATCGCGATCTTCACCGCGCCGGCCGCGGTCGGCGGATGCGTGAAGGCGACGCCGCGCTCGCGCAGGCGCGCGTAGTCCGCGTCGAGATCGGTCGACTCGAACGACGCGATCGGGATCTTCTGCTCGAACATCGCCTGCTGGAACGCCTTCGCCGACGGATTCTCGTTGGGCTCGAGCGCGAGTTGGAGATCATCGCGGCCGGGCGCGGCGACGGTGATCCATCGATACGCGCCGACGGGAAAATCCATCTGCGTCGCGAAGCCGAGGACGTCGGTGTAGAACGCGAGCGCCTTCGCCTGGTCCTCGACCATGATGCTGGTCAGCTTGATCTGGAGCATGGCGGCAGTGTGGCCGGGTCAGCGCGCGCTCGCTTCTCGGAAATTGCGCGGCAGGCGAGCGAGCATGCCGAGGCAACCGGGCACGAGCGGCGAGAGATCGCACGGCACCTGGACGCTCCTGCGATACACGCTAGGCGGCGCCCCGACGCGGCGGGTGAACAGCGCGGAGAAGCTGCCGAGGCTCGAGAAGCCGATGTCGAAGCAGACGTCGGTGACGCGCGCGCCGGCGGCGAGCGCGTCGCGCGCGCACGCGAGCCGCGCTTCGGTGCGGTGCTGATGCGGGGTCGCGCCGAACACGGCGGTGAAGCGGCGGATCAGCTGCGTCGGTGACATGCCGACCTGCCGCGCGATCGAGCCCACGGTCAGATCGCCGTCGAGCATCGCGCGCGCCTGCACCAAGCGGCGGAACGTGCGCGGATCGATCAGCACGCCTCGAGCCTACGCGTCTAGATCGCGAAGCTGAAGCCCTGGCGCGACAGCTTCTCGTACTTCTTGCGGTCGAACTGGTACAGGCGCGCGGCGCGGTGGGCGACGCCGGTCTCGAGCTCGTCGGTCTCGACCAGGAGATCCATCGAGAGCAGCTTCTTGCGGAAGTTGCGCTTGTCGAGCTCGGTGCCGAGCACGATCTCGTAGAGGCGCTGCAGCTGGGTGAGCGTGAAGCGCGGGGGCAACAGCTCGAAGCCGATCGGCGCGTAGCGGACCTTGCCGCGCAGGCGCTCGCGCGCGACCTCGATGATGTGGCGGTGATCGAAGGCGAGCGGCGGCAGGTGGTCGAGCGCGAACCACGCGACGCCCTCGGCGTCGGTCGCCGCGCGGATCTTGTGATCGCCGAGCTTCACGAGCGCGTAGTACGCGACCGAGACGACGCGCTCGCGCGGATCGCGATCGAGCGCGCCGAACGTGTAGAGCTGCTCGAGGAAGGCGTCGGTGATGCCGGCCTCCTCGGCGAGCTCGCGGCGCGCGGCGTCGTCGAGGGTCTCGTCCATGTGGACGAAGCCGCCGGGCAGCGCCCACTTGTGGCGCGGCTCGAGCGCGCGCTGGATCAGGAGCACCTTGAGATCGTGCGCGTCGAGCCCGAAGACGACGCAGTCGACCGCGAGCGCGGGCCGCGCGTACTCGTAGGTGAAGCGTCCCTTCATGAGAGCGTCGCCACGTACGCGCGCAGCTCGGCGAGCTCGCGATCGTAGTTGCCCGACAGGATCGGGAAGCGGCACCACGAGCGCGGATCGAGGTTCTTGTCGTCGAGGTGGAAGCTCGGCGCGAGGCGCTCGCGCTTCCACTGGTTGCGGCAGAACAGCTTGAAGAAGCGCTCGATCCAGATCGCGAGATCCTTCGCGCCGTGCTGCGGGAAGCGCGGCTGGATCTCGAGCAAGACCTCGAGCGGCACGCGCTTGTCGCGGATCGCGGCGTCCTCGATCGCCTCGAGGACGTCGTACGGCATGAGGTCGCCCTCGTCGGTCTGCGACGCGCCGGGCGGGCGCAGCTCGGCGGTCGGCTGCTGCGCGTTGATCGCGACCAGCGCGGGGATCGCGTGCAGCCCGGTCGGCCCGGTCGTCTCCATGAAGCGGAGCCACGATCGCAGGTACGTCTTGTCGATGCCGCCGAGCGGCGCGAGCCCGCCGGCGGTGTCGCCGTCCATCGTCGCGTAACCGACCGCGGCCTCGCTGCGATTCGACGTGGTCAACAACAAGGCGCCGCGCAGGTTCGCGAACATCCAGATCGACGGCGCGCGCACGCGGGCCTGGATGTTCTGCAAGGCGACGTCGTCGTGCTCCCACGTGAGCGGCCGCCCGAGCGATTTCTCGACGATGCTCACGTACGTCGCGCGCAGCGGCTCGACGTCGAGCACGTGCATCTCGGCGCCGATCGCGTCGGCGACCGCGCGCGCGGCGTTGCGCGTGACGTCGCCGGAGTTCGCGGTCGCTTGATAAGCGCACAGCAGGATCGCCCGAACCGCGCGCTTCAGGTCGCCCGCCACCAACGCTTCGCGCAGGCCCGGCACGTTCGGCGCGCGCGCGAGCACGCCGTCGACGCCGAGCTCTTGCACGGCGATCTCGAGCGACATCGCGACCAGGACCGCGCACGCCGCGCTGTCGGCGCCGCCGCTGATCGAGACGACGTAGCCGTTCGAGCGGCTCTTGCGCATGTAGTCCCAGAGCCCGATCGCCTCGGCGCGCACGAACTCCTCGTGCTTGAGCCGCTCGAGCTCGACGTCCTCCCACGTCTTGGCGATCACCGGCGGCGCGACCGGCTTGAGCGCGGGCCACGCGAACGGGATCTCGACGACGCCGTCCTCGGTGTCGTGCCGCGGGCGGTTGCTCGCGCGCCGCGCTTGCTCGCGCCGGTTCGCCTCGACGTCGACGACCGCGGTCGCGAGCTCGAGCTCCTGGAACGAGAAGCGCCGCCCGCGCGCGCAGAGCTCGCCGCCGCTCGCGATCAGCCCGCCGCCGTCGTAGATCACGCGGCCCGCCTCGTTGCCGAGCAGGTTCGCGTACAGATACGCGACGCCGAACGCGCGCGAACCCTCGACGACGAAGCGCTGCCGCACGGCGAACTTGCCGAACGCGAAGTGCGACGCCGATGGATTCAAGATCACGTCGACGCCGCGCAGCGCGAGATCCGCGCCGGGACGATTCGCGACCCAGGCGTCCTCGCAGATCTCGAAGCCGACCCGGATCCCGCCGATGTCGAAGACGAGATCGCCGATCGGCCACTTGCGGACTTCGTCGGTGCCGGCGCGTTCGAGGACGTCGCGCTCCGCCGCCGGCCACTCCTTGAACCAGCGCGGCTCGTAGTGGATGCCGTCGCCGGCGAGGAAGCGCTTCGCGACGAAGCCGATGATCGATCCGTCGACCAAGAGCGCGCCGCAGTTGTAGAGCGCCTTCTCGTGATAGACGGGCAAGCCCACGCACACGACCATCCCGCGCGTCTCGGGCGCGATCGCCTCCAGGATCTGGAACGCGGTCTCCTGCAGGCCCGGCGAGAAGAACGCGTCCTCGCAGCCGTAGCCGGTGATCGCCATCTCGGGCAGACAGAGGATCGTCACGCCGTCCGCGCGCGCGCGGCGGATCGCCTCGACGCAGTTCGCCTGGTTGTGCGCCCACGCGAACGGCGTCTGGTTGAGCGCGGCGGCGGCGACCTTGATGAGCTTCATCGGTTGTCCCTGAGATGCTCGGCGAGGAGCGGCGCGATGGGCTCGACCTCGACGAAGCCGGCCTGTCCGAGATCAGATGACCGTAGCGCGATCGCGCGCGGGTGGCTGTCGGTCACGACCAAGCGGCCGAACAGGCCGCAGGCCCGGAGACGATCACAGGAATCGCCGGGCAAGACGCCGTGGGTCGCGATCGCATCGATCGACGCGGCCCCCGCATCCTTGTAGGCCTGCGCGGCTTGGATCAGCGATCCGCCGGTGCGGATCATGTCGTCGTAGATGATCACCTTCTTGCCGGCGACCTGCGCGCTGACGCCGGTCACGCTCGTATGCGAGCCGTCTTGGCGCCGCTTGTAGACGAACGCCGCCGAGACGCCGAGATCGTTCGCGAGCGACTCGACCCACTTCGCGCGACCGGCGTCGGTGCACGCGAGCACGAAGTCGTCGCCGCCGAGGCGCCGCGCGGCGGCGGTGATGATCGACTTGCCGTAGACGTGGACCGGGCGGATCCCGCCTTCGAAATAATGCGCGACCGCGTCGACGTGGAGATCGAGGAGGAAGACGAGGTTGCCGCGGCTCGCCGTGGGGATCGACGACAAGAGGCGCGCGCGCGTCTTCGCGGTGACGACCTCGCCGGCCTTCACCGCGCGCTCCATCGTCGAGTAGCCGAAGAACGGCATGACCAGGCGCAGGCGATACGCGCCGCCGCCGACCAGGCCGCACGCGAGATCGTAGAGCTCGAGCGTGTCGCCGTCGTCGGGCGTGCCGCCGACCAGCACGATCTCGCGATCGGCCGGATCGGTCTCGATGCGCTGGTAGCGCTCGCCGTCGGGGAAGCGCGTGCGCGCCACCGCGCCGCGCTCCCAGCCGGTCGCGTCCGCGAGCTCGGCCGCGATCGACTCGTAGCTCGCGATCGAGAAGATCAGCGGCGCGCTCATCGCCCCCCCTGCGCCGCGGCGATCAGCGCCTGCTTGCGCACCTCGACGCGCGGATCGAGCTCGACCGGGTACGGCTGCGGGTTCATGAAGCGCTTCGTGCGCGGCGATAGCCGAGCGAGATCCGCGGCGCACCGCGCCCTCGCCTCTTCGATCGTCGAGGCCGCGCGCACGCGCGCGCCGCCGTCGATCGCGCGCACCAGCAGCTCGTCGTCGGCGGCGCCGTCTCGAACGTCGTAGATCACGTCGCGGATCATCTCACCATCGCGCAGGATGCGCCGCACGCCGAGGTGCCCTGGATTGGAGATCTTGATCGGCTGCTCGGAGAGCTTGATCACGTCGCGCCACGATCCGTCGGCCTCGCGCACGGCGCCGAGCTTGTAGACGCCGCCGAGCGCCGGCTGATCGTAGGCGGTCACGAGCTTGGTCCCGACGCCGAACGTATCGATCTTCGCGTCCTGCTCGAGCAGCGAGCCGATCAGGAGCTCGTCGAGATCGTTCGACGCGACGATGCGCGCGTTCGGGAAGCCGGCGTCGTCGAGCATGCGCCGCGCCTCGATCGACAGGTGCGCGAGGTCGCCCGAGTCGAGGCGGATGCCGATCAGCTCGTGGCCCGCGGCGCGCAGCTCGCGGCCGACCTGGATCGCGTGCGCGACGCCGTCGAGGGTGTCGTAGGTGTCGACCAGGAACAGGCAGTTGTCGGGCATCGCCGCCGCGTACGTGCGGAACGCGGTGAGCTCGTCGTCGTGGAACATGACCCACGAGTGCGCGTGCGTGCCGCGCACCGGGATGCCGTAGAGCTTGCCGGCGAGCACGTTCGACGTCGCCGCGCAGCCGCCGATGTACGCGGCGCGCGATCCGCTGAACGCGCCGTCGAGGTTCTGCGCGCGCCGCATGCCGAACTCGAGCACGCCGCGCCCGCGCGCCGCCTGCACGACGCGCGCGGCCTTGGTCGCGATCAAGGTCTGGTAGTTGATGATCGCGAGCAGCGGCGTCTCGAGCAGCTGCGCTTGCAGGACCGGCCCGGTCACGCGCAGGAGCGGCTCGTGCGCGAACACGACCGCGCCCTCGGGCACCGCGTCGACCGTGCACGTCATCTCGAGCGCGCGCAGGTAGTCGAGGAAGCCCGGCTCGAACAGCTTCAAGGACGCGAGGTACGCGAGATCGTCGTCGGTGAAGCGGACCTGATCGAGGAGCTCGAGCGCCGGCTCGATGCCGGCGGCGATCGCGTAGCCGCCGCGGAAGGGCGGCACGCGGAAGGTCAGGTGGAAGACGGCCTCGCGATCCGCGACGCCCGACTTCCAGTACCCGTAGGCCATCGTGAGCTGGTACAGATCGGTGGCGAGGGCCAGCGAGTGGCGGTACAGCTCGGCGAGATGCGTGGCGCCCATCTTGTTAGTGTATGATGTACACTAACAAGGAACATGTCAAGCTGCTGGTGTGGGGCGAAATCCTCTGGGACCTCTTCCCCGATGGCCCGGAGCTGGGCGGCGCGCCCGCCAACGTCGCGTGGCACCTCGCGATGCTCGGCGCCGACGTCGCGCTCGTCTCGCGGGTCGGGGACGACGAGCGCGGGCACGACGCGATCGCGCGCTTGAAGGCGCGCGGCGTCGACACGTCGCTCGTGCAGATCGATCCCGAGCGCGCGACCGGCGAGGTCCGCGTGAGCACGCAAGCGGGCGAGCCGAAGTACACGCTCGTCCCCGGGCGCGCGTGGGAGCGGATCGCGTGCACCGGCGAGGTGCGCGACGCGCTCGATCGTGCGAGCGCGGTCGTCTTCGGCACGCTCTCGCAGATCACCGACGACGGCTTCGCGTCGTGGCGCGCGATGATCGCCGCCGCGCCCGCCGGCTGCGCGAAGGTCTGCGACGTCAACCTGCGCCCGAAGCACCTCGATCATCGCGCCATCGACGCCGCGCTCGCGTGCGCCGACGTCCTCAAGATCAACGACGGCGAGGTCGCCGCGCTCGGCCGCACGCCGACCGCGAAGATCCTCGCGCGCACGCACGGCCCGCGCGGCGCGACGATCACGACCGCGCACGAGACCGTCGAGATCGCGGGCATCGACGCGCGCCCCGGCGGCGACAACGTCGGATGCGGCGACGCGTGGCTCGCCGTCTTCGTCCACGGGCTCACCCAGGGCTGGCCGCTCGCGCGCACCGGCGCGATCGCGAGCCGCTGGGCCGCCGAGGTCGCTTCGCATCGAGGCGCCACCCCGGACTTCCCCGCCGAGCTGATCTCGGTGATGCTCGGCGCCCCGTGAAGTTCCCGCGCCCGAAGCTCCCCCGCACCGCCGACGACTGGCGCGAGCTGGCTCCCGTCCTCCTGCTCGTCGCGTTCGTCGGTCTGCTCGCGTGGGTCTACTCGCCCGCGTTCGGCGGCGAGGTCTGCGGCGACGACAACACCTTCCACTTCGCCGACGCGGTCCGCATGCGCCAGGCGCTCGGCGATCACGACTGGGACTTCTGGAGCCCCATGTCGAACAACGGCTACGCGCTCGGCTACTACTACCAGTTCATCCCGTCGTTCCTGCCCGCGCTCGGCTCGTGGATCACCGGCGGATCGATCCTGTGGTGGTTCCAGCTCGGCGTGTTCCTCCCGTTCGTGCTCGCGCCGCTCGCGACCTATCGCGGCGTGCGCATGATGGGCGCGACGCCGTGGCAGGCGCTCGGCGCCGCGATCGCGGTGTCGATGTTCACCGGCAACTCGAAGTGGGGCGGCGGCTCCGAGGGCACGTTCTGGGTCGGCCTCTACACGCAGGGCTGGGCGCTGTCGGTCTTCCCGCTCGCCCTCGGCCACGGCATGCGCTGGATCCGCGAGGGCAAGTCGCTCGGCAGCGCGGCGTTCTGGAGCGTCTTCGTCGGGCTCTGCCATCCGGTCGCCGGCGTCGCGATCGGCATCGCGCTGTTCGCCGGAGAGTGCGCGCGCTGGCTCGGCTTCGGGTGGCGAGCGATCTGGCCGTTCATCGAAGGGCCGAAGCGCCGCGACGTGCGCCTCGCGATCACGGCGGTCGTCGCCGGCGCGATCCTGTGGCTCGTCTACAAGTACTGGCTCGATCTGTTCGTGCTGATCCCGATGGGGCGGTGGCAGTGGCTCGCCCTCACGATCGCCCTGTTCGCGCTGATCGAATCGATCCTGCACCTCCTGCGCGAGGACGTCGCCGCGTTCTGGTCGACGCCGCCGCCCGCGTACGACGGCCCGCGCCCGACGACGACCTTCATCCGCCTCGTGATGCTCGGCGTGCTGCTGATCATCGGCTCCGCGCCCGCGTGGCTGCCCGTCTTCGTCGACTACGTCGGCTACGGCGGCTTCCCGCACCGCGTCGCCGGTGAAGAGGGCTGGCACATGGTCGATCTCAAGGACGCGATCGGCGGGCACCTGCTCGATCACGATCGCGCGCTCGGCGTGCTGACGCTCGGCCTCCCGCTGGTCGCGCTGTTCGCGCGCGCGATCTGGCTGCGCACGCTGTGGGCCGCGTCGATCCTCTACTTCGCGCTGATGGAGCTCGGCCCGTACATCCCGAAGGGCCGCGACGACAACTTCCCCGCGGTGCGCGTGCTCGGCGCGATGCAGGTGTGCCTCGCGCTCGCGATCGGCGCAGGCTTCGTCGTCGTCGTCAGCGAGACGCGCAAGGCGATCGCGAAGCGCAGCCACGAGCTGTGGCTCCGCGAGCTGCTCGGCGCGATCGGCGGCATCTTCGTGTTCGCGCTCGTGTTCAGCGGCGCGCAGGTGATCCACACGCGCGTGCGCTCGGCGTGGGACTTCCCCGACTTCCACCGCGAGGAGCTCGACGATCTGTGGCCCGTCATGGCGCGGCAGACGCAAGGACGCCAGCAGGTGCGCGCCGGCGCCGAGGCGCACTGGAGCAACCTGCTTCCGTACGCGTACGCGGGGCGCCCCGCGATGCTGCAGATGGGCGGCGCGGCGCTGCAGTCGTCGCCGACCTACGTCTATCAGTGGGAGCAGCAGGACATCGAGCGCTCGGCGTATATCTACGACGCGCCGTACGTGCTCTTGAAGACCGAGAAGGAGAACGAGGTCCCGGGCGGCGTCGTGATCGGGCAGACCGATCACTACGAGCTGAAGATGTTCGACGCGCCCGGGTTGATCGTGCCGGTGCACGTCGTCGGGGTCCTGCCGCCCGGGCGCTGGCCCGCGCGCGACGAGGGCGTGAAGTGGATCAAGGGCGATCAGCCGATGAAGGACGAGACCTACGCGTTCGACGGCTACGGCGTGGAGAGCGCGCCGCCGCAGGGCATCGTGATCGCGTACTCGTGGCAGCCGTCGCCGGGCGACGCGCCCGATTACACGGCGGAGCTCGAGGCCTCGGCGCCGACGACGTTCGAGCTGAAGATCAGCTGGCACCCGCGCTGGGAGGCGACCCTCGACGGCAAGCCGATCAAGCTCGGCCGCGTCCTGCCGGACTTCCTCGCGGTCGACGTGCCGAAGGGACGCCACCACCTCGAGCTGCGCTTCCATCGCCCGCTGTGGGCGTGGCTCGTGTGGTTCTTGTGGCCCGCGGTCGCGATCGCCGGCTGGCGCGTCACTTCACGGGGACGCGCGGCATCGGCATGATCGGCTTGTAGCTCGCGAGCTGCCAGACGTGATAGGCGTCGGGCCGCGTGAACTCGAACTGAACCGTGACGATCGGCTTCTCGACGCCGTCGTACTCGACGACGAGATCGAGCGAGTCGCCGTGGCCCGTCGGATCGGTGTGGTTGCTGGTCACGTTCGTGATGCGCACGAACTTCCCGATCTCCTTCGCGCGCGTGCGCTCGAGCGCGGCGAGATCGTCCTTGGAGACGGCGGTCTTGAAGACCGGCGCGGCGTCGTCCCAGATCTTCGCGGTCTCGCCGCGCTGCACGCGCAAGAGGACGACCAGCGCGTCGACGAGCACGGCGTGATCGCCCTCGATGCGCGCCTCGCGCTTCGCGGCGGCGCTCTCGACCTTCGCGATGTCGGGCGGCAGCTCGATCGAGATGCCGAGCATGCGCCAGGTGCCTTCCTCGCGATGGAGGCTGATCGCGCCGCGCACCACCTTCGCCTTCTCGAACGCCATGATCATCGAGACGCGCGCGCTGGTGCCGCTCGGACCGCGCACGACCTCGGTGCCGGTGATCGACGTGATCTCCTTGAACGGGCCCAGCGTCGCGTTGATGTTCGCCATCACGACCGCGAAGTCGGCCTCGGGCACGCGCTCCTGGTAGCGCGGCGAGGCCTCGGCGTAGATCTTGTTGTACTCGCCGGCGCGCATCTGCTCGAGGATGTGCTGCGCGACCGGGCGCAGGTCGGGCTTCGAGGCGCCGCGCAGCTGCCACCACACGATGCCCACGATCCACGCGGCGACGACGAGGAAGCCGACGATCACGCTGCGGACCAGGACGCGGCTCTTGCGCGTCTTGGGCACCGGGATGTGCAGCGACTCGGCGGCGTGCTCGAGCTTGTCGACGACGCGGCCGCCGATCGTCGAGGCGCGGCGGCGGCGCGCGCGCGCGGCGGGCAGGCTGTTCGACGCCGAGACATCGACGTCGATCGAGCCGCTCTCGCCCGGTTCCTCGGGGTCCGCCACGCCGTTAGTATGAGGCCAAGACGAAACGTGCGACCACATTGCGCGCGACGTCGAGGCGATAGTCGGCGGTCGAGCGCACGTCGTTGATCGGACGGATCGCGCCGCCGAGCGCGGCGGCGGCGGCGGCGGCGGCCTCGGGGCCCGGCGGTTTCCCGACCAGCGCGGCCTCGGCGGCGGGGGCGCGGATCGGTCGATCGGCGACCGCGCCCAAGCCGATGCGCGCGGCGGTGATCGTGCCGCCTTCGATCGTGATCGCGGCGGCGGCCATCACCTTCGAGATCGACTGCGCGCGCCGCGTGCCGACCTTGCGCCAGCACAGCTTGGTCGCGGCCGAAGGCACCGGCACCCACGCGGCGACGATCAGCTCGTCGGCGGCGAGCGCGGTCTTGCGATAGCCGGTGCAGTAGTCCGCGTAACGCACGCGCCGCGCGCCGCGCACGCTGGCGAGCTCGAGCTCGGCGTCGAGCGCGAGCCACACCGGCAGCGAATCGCCGACCGGCGACGACGTCCCGAGGTTGCCGCCGACGGTGCCGCGCGCCTGGATCTGCAGCGCGCCGATCTCGCGCGCCGCGCTGGCGAGGATCGGGACGTGCTGCTGCACGGTCGGCGACGCGATCGTCTCGCGCCAGGTCGTGCCCGCGCCGATCCGGATCCACGACGCGTCGCCGCCGGAACCTGCGATGCGGGTCTCGATCCCGACCAGCGGCGACAACCTCCACAGATCCAGGATCCCGGTCGGCACCGCGCGCCGCGGCGCATCGACCATCAAGTCGGTGCCGCCGGCGAGCACCATCCAGTCGGGATGATCGAAGCGCGCGCGCAACGCCTCGCCGAGATCCGCGGGGCGGACGTAGAGGCTCACTTCGACACCTCGGCCGCGGCTTCGATCACCGCGTCGACGATCAGCTGATAGCCCGTGCACCGACAGATGTTGCCCGCGAGCAATTCGCGCACGCGATCGCGCGCGCGATCCCCCGACACCAGCCCTTCGTCGACGAGGTGCGCCGCGCACACCGCGATGCCGGGCGTGCAGATGCCGCACTGCGCGCCGCCGCGCGCGACCAGCGCCCGCTGCACCGCGTGGAGGAGCTCGCCGCGCGCGAGCCCCTCGACCGTCGTCACGCGGCGGTGCGCGCACTGCCCCGCCGCGACCAGGCACGAGTTCACCGGCTCGCCGTCGAGGAGCACCGTGCACGCGCCGCACTCGCCCTCGCCGCAGCCTTCCTTCGTGCCGGTGAGGCGCAGGTCCTCGCGCACGAAGTCGAGCAAGCGCTTCCACGGATCGGCGTCCGCGCTGCGGGTCTCGCCGTTGATGATCAATTCGATCTTCACGATCTCCTCATCCGTGTTGCGATCATCTCGGGCGTGATCGGGATCGTGTCGAAGTCGAGGCCGAGCGCGTCGCCGACCGCGTTCGCGACCGCCGCCGCCGGGCCGTCCATCGGGATCTCGCCGACGCCCTTCGCGCCGTGCGGGCCGAACGGGTACGGGCACTCGACGATGATCGTCTCGAGCTCGGGCGCGTCGGCGAAGGTCGGGACGATGCAGTTGGTCATGTTCGCGTTGGCGACCTTGCCGTCCTTGTAGACGACGTTCTCGAGCAGCGCCCAGCCGAGCGCCTGCAGCGTGCCGCCGTCGATCTGGCCGCGGACGATCGTCGGGTTGATCGCCTTGCCGACGTCGACCGCCTGCACGCAGCGATCGACCGCGACCTCGTACGTGTCGAGATCGATCGTCACGTCGACCAGGCACGCCGCCCAGCCGAACACCGGATACGCCGAGCCGGTGTACGTCTCGTCGTCCCACGCGATGCCCGGCGGCGGTTGGTACTGCACGGTCTCCTCGAGCGGACCGAGATCGGCGGCGACGTCGTGCGCGAGCGACGCGATCGACTCGTTCGCGCGCCCGAACTCGCGGCCCCACGCCGAGATCCGCCCGCGCAGCGCGCGCGACGCCTGCTCGACGAGCCCACCGACGACCATGCACGTGCGGCTCGCCACGGTCGGTCCGGAATCCGGCACGCGATCGGTCGACGGATCGACGACCTCGACGAGCGAAGGCGAGACGCCGAGCGCGTCGGCCGCGAGCTGCGTGAAGATCGTGATCGCGCCCTGCCCGATGTCGGTCGAGCTGGCGCGGACCTCGAAGCGGCCGTCGCGGGTGAGCGCCACGGTCGCGCGCCCCGCGAGCCGTTGCTCGCCGGAGCCGGTGAAGCCGGCGCCGTGGAAGTAGAAGCAGACGCCTCGGCCGCGGCGCACCGGCGCGCCGCTCGCGCTGGTTCCGGTCTTCGCAGGTTTCGGCCCCGCGACCTGCTCGAGCGCGTCGAGGACGGCGTCGGTGCCGACCGAGTACGTCAGCGTCTGCCCGGTCGCGGTCGTGTCGCCCTCGCGCAGCGCGTGCTTGCGGCGATACGCGAGCGGCGGCGCGCCGACGCGCTTCGCCGCCTTCTCGATCTGCCGTTCGTACGCGAAGGTCGTCTGCGGCGCGCCGAAACCGCGGAACGCGCCGTGCGGCGGATGGTTGGTCGCGACCACGCGCCCGACGATCTTCACCATCGGGCACTTGTACGGCCCCGCCGCGTGCAGCACGCCGCGCGACAGGACGACCGCGCTGAGCGTGGCGTACGCGCCGCCGTCCATCACGACGTCGATCGCGGCGACGACGAGGTTGCCTTCGCGATCGATCCCGAGCCGGTGATGGATCACCGCCGGGTGCCGCTTGGTGGTCGCCGCGATGTCCTCGTCGCGGTCGTAGACGATCTTCACGGGCGCGTGCGCCTTGCGCGCCAAGAGCGCGCAGTGCGCCGCGATCATCGACGGATATTCTTCCTTCCCGCCGAACCCGCCGCCGGTCACCGTCTGCGTGATGATCGCCTGCTCCGCGTGCAGATCGAGCAGCGGCTTCATCGCCTTGTGCACGTAGTACGGGCACTGCATCGAGCCCGTCACATGGCAGGCGTCGCCGATCCACGACGCCATCATCGCCTGCGGCTCGATGTACATCTGCTCCTGCGCGCTCGTGCGATAGACGCTGTCGATCACGTGCGCGCACCCCGCGAGCGCCGCCTCGATCTCCTCGTCGCGCGCGTGGCCCTTGCGGATCGAGAACTTCTTGAAGACGTTGTCGTCGCCGTGCAGCTTCACGCGCGCCGACAGCGCGTCGTCGATCGTGAAGACGTTCGGCAGCGGCCGGATCCGCGGGCGGATCGCCGCGCGCGCGGCGTATGCCAGCGCACGGGTCGGCGCCGCGACCAACGCGATCGGCTCGTCGACGTGCCGCACTTCGCCGCCCACCGGGACCAGCGCCGGTTGATCATCCTCGATCAAGGTGATCACGTTCTTGCCCGGGATGTCCTCGGCCGTCACGACGACCACGCGGCTCCAGTCGAACGACGGATCGCGATCGATCCCTTCCAACACGCCGTGCGCGATCTGCGAGCGCACGGTCATGCCGTGCCACACGCCCGCGGCATCGAGGTCGTCGAGGTATCGCGCGCGGCCCGTGACCTTCGCGACCCCGTCGACGCGGGCGACGCTCGCCCCGACCGCTCGTGACTCCATCGATCGTTTCTAACACGAGGCGCACGCCATGGACCCCATCGAAACCCCTCGCCCGCCCTTCTGGCGCGCCCTCCTGCTCCGCTTCGGCGTCCTCTATTGGGCGCTGTTCGCGATCCCGGTGATCTTCGAGCAGATCACCGCCTCGTCGAAGATCGGTGGCCCGCTGATGCGCGCGTGGCACGGGATGGTGGGCTGGGTCGGCGACGCCGGCTTCGGCGTCGCGCTCGACTTCACCGAGACCGGCAGCGGCGATCGCACCGGCGACTGGATCTCGCTCCTCTGCATCGCGGTGCTCGCGCTGGTCGGGTCGATCGCGTGGGCGCTCGTCGATCGCCGCCGCCGCCACGACGCGCGCCTGCGCGAGGGCCTGCGCGTCTTCCTCCGCTACACGCTCGCGTTCATCATGCTCGACTACGGGCTCGCGAAGGTGTTCTTCGGGCAGTTCCCGCCGCCGGGCGACTACCGCTTGAACGAGAAGTACGGCGACTCGTCGCCGATGGGCCTCTTGTGGACGTTCATGGGCTACTCGCCCGCGTACGTCTTCTTCTCCGGCGCCGCCGAGACCCTCGGCGCGACCCTGCTCTTCTTCCGCCGCACGACGACGCTCGGCGCGCTGATCCTGTTCGCGGTCCTCACCAACGTCGTCCTGCTCAACTTCTGTTACGACGTGCCGGTCAAGATCAACTCGACGCACTACCTGATCATCTGCGTCGTCCTGCTCGCGCCGGAGCTCCGCCGGCTCGCCGCGTTCTTCCTCGGTCGTCCGACGCCGGCGTCGTTCCCGCGGTGGTCGCGCGCGCTCAAGTACGTCGTGATCGCGGTCTTCGTGTACTTCCCGCTGCGCGACTCGCTCGATCATCCCTCGCTGAGGCAGACCTGGTACAGCGGCTACTGGATGGTCTCGACCTTCTCCCGCGACGGTCACGACGTCTCCGACGCGACGCGCTGGCAGCGCCTCAAGTTCGAGGTCGACGACGACGGCCCGATCGCGCGCTGGCGCAACGCGGACGAGTCGTACGGCGACCTCTACGACGTCACGTTCGACGACGCCAAGCACACGATGCGCTTCGCGCCCAGCACGCGCGACACGCCGACCCACGCGACCGGCCCCATCGACTTCACGTACACGCGCACCGGCGACGACCTCGAGCTGCGCGGCACCGTCGCCGGCCACGCGCTCGACGTCCACCTCACGCACCTGGTCACCACGAACACGCCGCTCATGTCCCGCGGCTTCCACTGGATCAACGAGTTCCCGTTCAACCGGTGAGATAGGATCGACGCATGGCGTTCGTTTTCGGCAAGCACGTCGAGTCGACCTGCATCCAGGATCTGCCGGACCCCGGGCCGAACGGCGAAGCGCTGTGCCTCGCGTATCGGGTCGAGTCGTACGGCCTCGTCTTCCCGGGCTACACGCGCGACGGGGGATACGCGATCCAGATCAAAGGCAGCCGCGCATCGCGACCAATCGACGACGCGTGGATCGCGAAGCTCCAGCAGCGCGGCGTGCTGCCCGATCCGCTGCCGTCGTACTCGATCCCGGCATCGACGTACGCTTGGGGTTTCTCGCTGTGGCCCGTCATCGCGCTCGTCTTGCTCGTCACATGGGTGCGGCGTCGCTCTGCGATGCGCGAGCATGTCGTCGAGAAGCCGGCGCCGGGCGCGAGCGCGATCGAGGTCACCGCGAGCCACTCGATCCTGAACTTCTTCATGTTCATCTGCGCGCCGACGATCCGCATCGACGATCGCCCGTACCTCCGCACCTGGGGAACGTGGACGTTCCCCGTCGAACCCGGAACGCACGTGGTCCGTGTCACGTACCGCTGGTTGTGGGATCGCGCCGAGCAGCGCATGGACCTCCCGGTCGAGGCCGGCGAGACCAAGTGCGTGCGCTACCACGTCGGCCTGTTCTTCTCGCGGATCAAGCTCGAGTCCGCGGCGCCGACCGCCCGCGTCGAACGCGCCGGCTGAGGGCAAGACCCTTCGGCCACGGGTCGTATCGAGATCGATGATGTTCACCGCGAGTCGGTCGCATTCGAGCGCGACTGAGCGCGGGGCAGATCCCGGGGGGTGCCGCGCGGGGGCGGGCGGCGCTAGGATCGCGGACGATGGAGTCGCGTCGTCTGGGGCGAACGCAGCTGAACGTGTGCGCGGCGGGCGTGCACGCGAGCTGGCGCGAGCGCGATGTGGATGATGCGCGGAAGACGTTGACCGCGGCGATGGAGCGCGGCGTCGACGTCGTGATCGTCGATCCGGCGTTCGAGCGCGCGCTCGAGAAGATCGTCGGGGAGGTCGTGCGCGATCTGCGGCTGCGCGACAAGGCGCAGATCGTGACGCGGGTCGGCGCGCCGGAGCATCCGCGCGCGGTGCAGGCGCGCGTCGAGGAGTCGCTGCGCGCGACCAAGCTCGAGGTCCTGCCGTTCGCGGTCGTCGAGTGGGACGACCGCACCTTCTACGAGAAGCTGTGGCCGGAGACGCGCGCGGCGCTCGAGCGGCTGGTCCGAGAAGGCAAGGTCCTGCGCTGGGGGATCGCGCCGCGACCGGACAGCGCGATGGGGACGAGCGAAGCGATCTTCGAGCTCGTCGTGCTGCCGTACAGCGTGCTCGCGCGCGGCGCCGAGGCGATCTTCGCGAGCGCGAAGCGACACGACGCGGGCGTCGTGATCACGCAGCCGCTCGAGCACGGCCTGCTCGGCGGCGCGTGGAACCGCGACACGGTCTTCAAAGACTGGCGGCGCGAGACCTACAAAGAGCTCGCCCCGCACCTCGCGAAGATCGAGAAGCTCCGGCCGCTCGCGACCCGCGAGACCGACGATCTCGCCGAGCTCGCGCTGCGCTTCGCGTTCGGTCGCGAAGAGGCGAGCGTCGTCGCGCCGTCGATCCGCACGCGCGATCAGCTCGAGACGCTCGTGCGCGCCGCCGACGGCCGGCGCTTGAGCGAGTCGCTGCTCCAGCGCGTCGACGAGGAGACCGGAGTCGTGTCGTGAAGCCGGCGCGTCCACCGGACGAAGGCGACGAGTGGATCGGCGACGCGTCGACCGGCGTGAAGAAGGGGCGCGGCGCGACCTCGAACCAGGGCGGCCGCTTCGAGCCGACCCGCCGCGTCGGCTTCCACGACGGCTGGGACAGCGAAGCCACCGACGAGGAATCGCGGGTCGATACGATCGTCACGACCGAGAAGACGACGACGATCATCGCGACCAACGACTCGCCCGACGTCCCGTTCGATCAATCGATCAACCCGTACAAGGGCTGCGAGCACGGCTGCATCTACTGCTTCGCGCGCCCGACCCACGCGTACCTCGGCCTCTCGCCCGGCCTCGACTTCGAGACGCGCATCACCGCCAAGCCGGAAGCGGCGGCGGCCTTGCGAAAGGAGCTCGCGAAGCCGAGCTACCAGTGCCGCGTGATGGCGATGGGCACCAACACCGATCCGTACCAGCCTACCGAGAAGAAGCTCGGCATCACGCGCGCGATCCTGGAGGTCCTCGCCGAGCACGATCACCCGGTCGGGATCGTGACGAAGAACGCGGGCATCCTGCGCGACCTCGACATCCTGGCGCCGATGGCGAAGAAGCGGCTCGCGACCGTGATGCTGTCGATCACGTCGCTCGACCCGGAGCTCGCGAGCGTCATGGAGCCGCGCGCGTCGCGGCCGGCGCGCCGGCTGCACGCGATCGAGCAGCTCACCGCGGCCGGCGTGCCGTGCGGCGTCCTGGCGTCGCCGATGATCCCCGCGATCAACGACGGCGAGCTCGAGAAGATCCTCGAGGCCGCGTACGCCGCCGGCGCGCGCCACGCGGGCTGGATCCTCGTGCGCCTGCCGCTCGAGATCAAACATCTGTTCGAGGAGTGGCTGCGCGCGCACTTCCCCGATCGCGCCGAGCGCGTGCTGGATCTGATCAAGCAGACCCGCGGCGGCAAGCTCTACGACTCGACGTGGGGCACGCGCATGAGCGGCACCGGCCCGTACGCCGCCTTGATCGACAAGCGCTTCGACGTCGCGTGCGCGCGCCTGGGTTTCGACGCGACCGAGCGCTTCCCGCTCGACACGACGCAGTTCAAGAAGCCGGCGAAGGATCCTCGACAGCTGCCACTCTTTCCTTGAGCACGAGGAAGCGGCGCTCGAACAAGTGCCACGACGCCGCGGCGACCAGCGTCGTCGCGACCAGCACGAAGATCGTGAAGACGATCGGGTTCGGCGACCACAGCCAGCGATAGAGCGGCAAGAGCAGCGCGTGGAAGACGTAGATGCCGTAGCTGTACATCCCGACCCGCACCATCACGGGATGCTCGAGCCACCGCACGCCCTGCGACGCGCGCACGACGATCCCGCCGAAGCAGATCGCGAGCGCGGAGAGCCCCGCGGTCTGCACCGCGTAGGCGTCGAGCTCGAAGCGGTGCGCGATCCCGACGACGATCAGCACGCCGCCCGCGCCGATCGCGATCATCCACGACGCCCACCGCACCGGCCGGTACACCGCGCACAACGCGCCGACCGCGAGCGCGTCGAGGTGGCTGACCGTGAATTCGTACACGGCGTCGGGCGGCACGCCCCCGCGCAACATCAAGACGCGCGCGATCGGCGCGCCCACGACGATGAGCCCCGCGACCGCCGCCAACCCGCGCCGCGGAAGCAGGTACACCAACAGCGGCCACACCAGGTAGAACTGCTCTTCGATCGCGAGCGACCAGAAGTGCGTCAGCGACAGCCAGCCCGAGGTGTAGATCATCCCGCCGTGACGCAACACATTGATGTTGGTCGTGTACGTCCACAGCCAGCCCTGCTCGTGCAGGATGCGCGGATCGGTCTCGACGAAGTGCGGCGCGATCAGCAAACATGCGACCAGCACCGCGTAGTACAGCGGAAAGATCCGTAGCGTCCTTCGCAGGTAGAACGTGCGGAAGAAGCGCGGCTTGCCCTTCGCCTCGAGCAGGATCCCCGTGATCAGGAAACCCGACAGCACGAAGAACAGGTCGACGCCGATCCACCCCGCCGACGCGATCCACTCGTACGCGTGCCCGCCGCCCGACGAGCGCGCGTGGAAGACGATCACGCTCGTGACGGCGATCGCACGGAGGCCGTCTAGCGCAGGGACATGCCGCCGAGCCATTCGGGGCATCTTGCCTCGACAGCCGCGGGAATACAGCGGCTCTCGGCGTCTCTTGACAGCGGGCGCCAGCCGTTTGAAAACGAACGCCCGCAAGGCCCACCCATGATCCGAGTGGAAAACCTCTCCAAGTATTACGGGGGCACGCGCGCGCTGGGACCCGTGTCGTTCGAGATCGAGGACGGCGAGACCGTCGGCTTCCTCGGTCTGAACGGCGCAGGCAAGACCACCGCGCTCCGCGTGCTCGCGTGCGATCTCCGGCCGTCGGCCGGCTCGGTGACGATCGACGGCGTCGACGCGGTCGCCGATCCGCATGAAGTCCGCAAGCGGATCGGCTTCCAGCCCGAGAACCCGCCGCTCTACGGCGACATGACCGTCACCGACTACCTCCGCTTCGCCGGCGAGCTGCGCGGCATGCGCAAGCCGGAGCTGAAGAAGCGGCTGCCCGAGGTGATCGACATGGTCGATCTCGGCGACGTCGCGCACCAAGTGATCAGCACGCTGTCGCACGGCTACAAGCAGCGCGTCGGCGTCGCGCAGGCGGTCGTGCACAACCCGAAGCTGCTCATCCTCGACGAGCCCACGCGCGGCCTCGACCCGGTGCAGATCGTCGAGATGCGCAAGCTGGTCTCCAACCTCAAGAAGGTGCACACGGTCCTGATCTCGAGCCACATCCTGACCGAGATCAGCCAGACCTGCGATCGCCTGCTGATCCTCGGCAAGGGCGCGATCCTCGGCGCGGGCACCGAGGCGGAGCTGTCGGGCGCGAAGAGCGAGATCCGCCAGGTCACCGTCGCGGTGCGCACCGACAACACCAAGGCGGTGCGCGACGCGCTCGCCAAGATCGAAGGCGTCACCGAGATCGGCGGGCCGTTCGAGCAAGGCGGCGGCCACGTCTTCACGGTCTCGTGCACGACCGACGTCCGCGCCGACGTCAGCCGCGCCGTCGTCGGCGGCGAGTGGGACCTCATCAAGCTCGATTACTCGCGCAGCGAGCTCGAGAACACGTTCATCCGCCTGGTCGGAGGCCGCGATGCGAGCAACTAGCATCATCTTCCGCCGCGAGCTCGGCGCGTACCTGCGCTCGCCGATCGGCTGGGTCGTCGCCGCCGCGCTCCTGCTGCTCGACGGTCTCTTGTTCCAGGCGTTCGCGATGGAGCGCGCGGCGTTGTCCGCCGACGTCCTGCGCGCCTTCTTCATGTGGACGAGCATCACGACCGGCATCGCGTCGATCGTGCTCTCGGTGCGGTTGGTCGCCGAGGAGCGACAGACCGGATCGATGGTGCTCCTCAACACGTCGCCGGTGCACGACGTCGAGATCGTCGTCGGCAAGTTCCTCGCCGCCTTCGTGTTCCTGTGCGGGATGGTGCTGCTGACGATCTACATGCCGCTCTTGATCAAGGTGCACGGCAAGATCACGTACACGCAGATCGCGGTCGGCTATCTCGGGCTGTTCCTCATGGGCGCGACCGGCATCTCGGTCGGCTTGTTCGCCGGCTGCCTGACCCGCAACCAGCTCGCGGCCTACTTCCTCGGCGGCTTCTTCCTCGGGATCATGGACGCGCTCTACCACCTCGGGAAGGTGCTCGACCCGCCGCTGCGCGAGACCTTCAGCTCGCTCGACTACTGGTGGGAGCACTTCCAGCTCGGCTTCATGAGCGGCGTGCTCAACCTCAAGGACGTCGTCTACTACGGCGCCGTGACCTACTTCTTCCTGCTCCTCTCGGTGAAGACGCTGGAGGCGAAGCGATGGCAATGAGAACCGCATCGCCCTGGTGGGCCTCGCTCTGCTACGCGGTCGGGCTCGTCCTGCTGTTCGCAGGCGAGCGCGCGTTCCATCACGTCGACGACGCGCGCCTGATCCTGTCGGGCGCAGGCGCCGTGCTCGTCATCGGCGTCACCGCGCTGCGCGCGTGGTTGATGCTGACCACGCGCGGCGCGCGCCGGCGCGTCGAGCTCGTCTTGCTCCTGTGCCAGCTGGTCAGCGGGCTCGGGCTCCTCGTCTACGCGCTGACCACCAAGACCGGCATGGGCTGGCTCGGCTACACCGACCTCACCGCGAAGGGCGCGGTCAAGACGTCGACGATGCTGACGGTCGCGTGGCTCTTCTTGATGCTGGTGTCGCTGATCCCGCTGTTCGTGATCGAGGTCTCGCTCGGCGCGGCCAGTCGCACCGGCATCGATCGCGGCAGCCGCAAGACCGCGCTGTTCGACGAGGACGCGGTCGAGTTCTTCCGGGTGCGCGAGAGCGCGCTGTCGGGCCTCACGATCGGCCTCGCCGCCTCGCTGATGCTCGTCACCTGCAACGTCGCGACCGAGCGCAACATCCAGCGCGACGTCTCGTACTTCAAGATCTCGCAGCCGGGCGAGTCGACGGTCAACGTCGTCAAGAACACCGCGAAGCCGATCCGCGCGCTGATCTTCTTCCCCGAAGTGAACGAGGTGAAGACGCAGGTCAAGCAGTACTTCGACGCGCTGTCGTCGGCGACCGACGGCAAGCTGACCGTCGAGATCCACGATCGCCAGGCCGAGCGCACGCTCGCGTCGCACTACAAGGTCACCAAGGACGGCACGGTCGTCTTGACGACCGCGACCCCCGACGAGGACAAGCTCGAGAAGACCGACAAGCCGCCCAAGGCGGAGTCGCTCGACTTCGACACCGACCTCGAGAAGGCGCGCCGCGGCAAGAGCAAGCTGCGCACCCTCGATCGCGAGGTCAACTCGCACCTGATCAAGCTGATGCGCGACAAGCTCAAGGTCTATCTCACCGTCGGACACGGCGAGATGAACGATCCGGACTCGGTGCCGCCGCAGCAGCGCGGCGCGACGCCGTTCCGCGGCACGACCATGATGAAGCGCGTGCTCGGTCAGGATCAGTACGAGCTGCGCGATCTGGGCGCGTTCCAGCTGATCTCGGGCGTGCCCGACGACGCGGCGGCGGTCATGGTGCTCGCGCCGTCGATTCCGCTCCGGCCCGAAGAGCTCGAGGCGCTCGACAAGTACGTCGCCAAGGGTGGTCACATCTTGATCGCGCTCGATCCCCGCGCCGCCGACGAGCTCGGCCCGCTGTCCGGGCGCCTCGGCGTCGAGATGGCCAAGGGCACGCTCGCCGACGACAAGGTCTTCCTCGATCAGCATCACGGCCCGAGCGATCACCGCTTCACGGCGACCACGCAGTTCTCGGCGCACGCGTCGACGACGTCGCTGTCGCGCGCGCAGGCGAACGTCGGCGTCCTCCTGATCGAGAGCGGCGCGCTGATCGATCACCCGTTCGCCGGCGAAGAAGCGACCCGGCAGTACGTGATCCACTCGATGCCGTCGTCGTGGCTCGATCTCGACGACAACATGTCGTTCGACAGCGCGACCGAGAAGAAGGACCGCTACAACATCGCGGCCGCGATCGAGGGACCGAAGGCGCCGGGCGCCGACGGCAAGCTGCAGGACGGCTGGAAGGCGCTGGTCTACGCCGACGCGGATCTGTTCGCGGACTACCCGCCCGGGCGGCCCGCGCTCGATCTCACCAGCGGCCCGCTGATCGAGGACGCGGTCAAGTGGCTCGCCGGCGAGTCGGCGATCACCGGTGACATCGTCAGCGAGGAAGACGTGGCGATCGAGCACACGCGATCGACCGACCAGATCTGGTTCTATCTGATGATGGTCGGCGCGCCGCTGCTCGTGCTGGTCGCCGGCCTCGTGTTCACGTCGCGCCGCAAGCGCGCGAAGGTGGCGTCATGAAGGGCGTGATCATCCACGCGGTGCTCCTCGCCGCGATGTTGGGCTTCTCGTACCAGACCTGGACCCGCGACAAGACGATCCGCGCGTCGACTGGCGACGTCGCGGTCTGGGACGGCAGCGCGTCGGATCTGACCGCGGTCGAGTTCGAGACCAGCAAGGGCGATTCGGGCGCGGCGACCAAGTCGTCGCAGCGCACGGTCCGCGTCGAGAAGAAGGACGGCTACTGGTGGGGCACGGAGACGCGCACCGACCAGAAGCCGAAGCCGGTGAACAGCGACGCGGGCTCGAACGCGCCGCCGCCGGAGATGGAGGCCTCGACGACCAAGCGCGAGTTCCCCGTCGGCGACAGCTTCCGCGTGCTCGGCTCGCCGACGCCCATGACGCTCGACGATCTCGTCAAGGAATGGGCGTCGATGCACGCGGTCCGGTCGCTCGGCACCCCGAGCGACGCGCAGAAGAAGGAGTACGGCCTCGACACCTCGGACACCTCGCTCGCGGTGATCGGCAAGGGCAAGACGCACACGCTGATCCTCGGCGAGAAGGTCAGCGGCAGCTCGGAGCGCTACGCGCTCGATCCCGAAAGCGGCAAGGCGTACATCCTCGCCGGCGCGCTGATCGATCCGCTCGAGAGCGGTGAGACGATGCTGCGCCCGTCGTCGATCCACGCGTTCGAGGCGACCGCGCTCGACAGCGTGAAGGTCAACGCGGGCGGTCAGTCGAAGACCGCGATCCGCGTGACGACCGATCAGGACGGCCAGGCGACCAAGACGTGGGGCGACGGCGCGACCAAGAAGCCGGATCAGACGCTCGCGAACTTCGTCGACAACCTCGATCACCTCGTGCCGCAGAAGTACGACGCGACCTTGAAGGCGAGCGACATGACGCCCGTGATGTCCGCGGAGTACATGGACGCGCAGGGCAAGCGCATCGGCGCGCTCGCGCTGTACAAGGTGGAGCGCGCGGGCGAGATGCCCGAGGACGGCTCGGTCGATCCGACGGTGCCGCCGGCGCCGGTCATGGAGTACTACATCGTGACGGAGACGACGCGCGTGCCGGCGCAGGTCGCGAAGGCGAGCGCCGAGCGCGTCGAGCAGGACGTGCCGACGATCTTCGT